>JBNJGH010000106.1:0-10960 GCA_051747585.1 Candidatus Rifleibacteriota bacterium | reverse complement strand
TTCTGCTTCTGACATTTGACCAGCCTTGGCATCAGATGCTGTTTTTACGTTTTCTTTCACTTGTTGCATGTCGCTCATTCCGCTTAGCACAACTGAAATTCTCGGGTCGTTGTACAGCCAGCGAAATGCCCGGTCGGCAGGCTTTCGATCGAATTCTGACCTGGCGAATTCTTGTTTAACAGGATCTGGCAAATTGTTTATAAGCGCTCCCCCTCTGAGTGGTTCCATAATTACAACGCCAATGTCGCGATCGTATGCATATTGCAGTCCCTCATCGCCAGCTTGAAAGTCACGGTCGAGGTAATTGTATTGTATTTGGCACAGGTCCCAGTCGTATGCGTCTATTACTTTTTTAAACGTTTTGCAGTCATCATGAAAAGAAAATCCTGCATGTTTTATTCGCCCATCTTTTTTTGCCTGGTCAAGGAATTGCAGAATACCGTTTTTCTGCAATTTTTCCCAGAAAGTTTTGTTGACTGCATGAACCAGATAGCAGTCGATCTGGTCGGTTTGCAATCTTTTGAGCTGGTAATCAAGATAATTGTCCATATCTGATCTGCTTTCTATTATCCAGCTGGGAAGTTTGGTTGCAAGAACGACTTTTTCTCGATATCCATTTTTTAAGGCTTTTGCTACAAGAGGCTCGCTTGCTCCGCCTTCTTTGGAGCCAAAGCCATAACCGTGATAAGGGTAAGCGGTATCTATGTAATTTACACCCTGATCTATTGCATAGTGCAGCATTTTTATGGCAAGGTCTTCGTTGATGTCGTCGGTATTTTTGCTGTTGAGCGGAAATCTCATGCAGCCGAAACCAAGTTGCGATACGTTTAAACCGGTTTTCCCAAGCTTACGAAAAATCATCCATTTTCTCCCTGATTGCCTCGATTCTTAAGTATAATTTAACAGGTTTTGCCTGGACAAACAAAATCGCAACTGAAATATGTTATAAGTATTCTGGAAATTAGTTAAAAGGTGAGAAAAATATGGAAAAAATTACTATAAATGAAGATAAATGTTTAAAAGATGGAATATGCACCGAGGCTTGCCCCTGTAATATATTCAAGCCCGATGAAACCGGTCTGGCTCAGGTTAATGAGAAAAATCTGCCGATTTGTATTAATTGTGGTCACTGTGTTTCGGCTTGCCCTTCTGGAGCGATTACATTAAATGACGCCGGCGATGAAGAGCTTGAAAAAGTTTCAACCTCTCTGGTGAGTTTTGAAGAATATACTGATATTGTAAAGGCTCGGCGCTCGGTCAGATCGTATAAAAACGAACCCGTCGCAGATGAAGATATTGAAAAA
Organism: Candidatus Rifleibacteriota bacterium; assembly: GCA_051747585.1. Classification (GTDB taxonomy): domain Bacteria; phylum Muiribacteriota; class Ozemobacteria; order Ozemobacterales; family Ozemobacteraceae; genus DYKG01. The sequence continues at coordinate 9,656 of JBNJGH010000106.1, read as the reverse complement.
TTGCTTGAAATTACAAGGTGGGCTCCAACTGCCAAAAATTCCCAGGCCTTATCCTGGATAGCGGTAAAAGGCAGAGAAAAAGTTGATAAATTCAGCGAAGCAGTTGTAGAAGTGATTAAGCTCGATGAAAAAAAAGCTGGCCTTGTTAGAGCTTTTGAAAAAGGCTACGACCTGATTCATCGAAAAGCTCCCGTTGTCCTGGTTGCCCATGGTCCAGAAAGTTATAACTGGGGTACTTTCGATGCTTCGGTGGCTGTCGCAACAATTGAAATGGGTGCCCGGCTCATGAATCTTGGCTCCTGCTGGGGTGGTTTTTCTACCAGCGCGGCTGCCGAAAGTAAATCCATAGCACGCTTTCTAGGTTTGCCTGAAGGTAATAAAGTTTTTGCCGTGCTTATGCTTGGTAAACCAAATTTTAAATACCTCAGGGTGCCTCAGCGCAAGCCGGTAGACTTAAAAATAATAAAAAAGTGACCGACTTTAAAAACGATATTAACTTTGACCGTTATCATAAACGCTTTGACCGTAAAGTTTACCAGAGCGGAAAAGGCTATGTTCGTTTAGAAGTTCTAAAGCACGATTTATTGCATAACATTCCTGCTCTAAAGGCTGAGTCTGAGTTGCAGATTCTTGATGCTGGAGCAGGGATGGGGCAAATTTCTGCCTGGCTGGCAGGACTTGGTCACCGGGTAGTTGCTGCCGACATTTCCAGCGAAATGCTTGAAAAGGCTAAAACCTGTTTTAATCAGAATGGGGTTGGCGACAAAATTACGATTGTTCAGTCACCGATTCAGGAGCTGGCAAAAAAGCTTTCGGGGCAAAAGTTCGATTTGATTTTGTTGCATGGTGTTGTTACCTGGATGCAGCAGCCTTTTTTGGCAATCGATTCTTTAATGCCTTTGCTTAAAGATGATTCTATTGTTTCGCTTCTTTACTTCAATCGCGACAAACTTATTTTAAAATGGGGAATAAGTGATGAAGTCAAAAGAGCGATAAACGGAAAAAGCCGGCGAAAAGGCTCACTAACTCCAATAAATCCTTTGTCTTTTGCTCAGGTGGCAGAATTTTGTCAGATCAGGCGCTTAAAAATTCTTTCAAAAGCAGGCGTTCGGGTATTTTATGGCTTTTTTGCCACTTTTCCTGAAAAAATCAGATCCAGTCAGCAGGATTACCTCGAACTCGAGCTGAAATATTGTGATATTGAGCCATATGCGTCACTTGGCGAGCATACTCATTTGCTATTGAGTAGAGCCTGAAATATTATTCGAAAAAAACAAAAATCTTTAAACAGCCACGCCCCGTTAGGGGGCGGCTATTTAAAGATAATGGGGCATGAAAAGCTGTTATTTTATTTTAAGTGGAACGAATAGAACCTGTTGGTTGCCGGCTACATCTGAGGCGTCAATGTAGAAATAAGGATGCTCTGGAAGTTGCAGATCAGATAGCTTTATTTCGGCTGCATTGACTTCACCTACAGGGTTGGGCACTCCGCCGGCTCCATTGCAAATGCCGTATTTTAATTTACTGTGATCGAGTTTGTAGTTGTCGTCACCATTTGCTGCGATTGTCAAAACAGCATCTGCGGGTACTGTTATTGCGGCCTGTTCAGGATTGATAATCATATCAGAACCAAGCTCTATACCCTGAATGGTTATTATTTCATCTGGATTGTCTTCTTGAACCAGTGCTCCGGTTAAATAAACATCGGCCATTTTGGGAGGCGGATACTTGTTGGGCGGATTTTCCGCTACCCAGAAGGTTCCTGACCGACCGTTCTTAACGTTTATTTCAAGGCCGCAGGTAGGAGGAGTTATATCGAGAACTCGAACATCTTGAGCCACACTTGAGTTGACAAAGGTTCCTTTGGTTTTGCCAGGTTCTGGCAGATCGTAGCGCATCTTTCGCCCGGCATAACAGGTTATTGCACCTCTTCCGGTTGGATTCAGCGGTGTAACAATCATCTGGTTGAGTGGCAATTGCGTTTTAGACGAGGCTCTATGGTTTTTATTTTTCTCCCAGTCGATAAAAAACCATGATATAGCAGCATTGTGAAGCCATACCGGGTTTGGTATTTCTTCGCCCTGGTATTCTGCTGGGGGGTCAGGGTCGAAAACAGTAGTATCTGCAATAACTGTTATTGGTATATCTTCGGTAAGGGTTGCCGGTATGGGCTCGCCGTTATCAAGATATATCTTCATGGGAACCACTGGACTCAGATCTTTGGGGTGAGGGCCAATAGTAACGCCCTTAAGCCATGGGGTTTCAGGTGTCGACACGTCTTTTTTGGGCTCCTGAGCATGAAGCATACCAGTTGCAAATATTGTTATAGCAAGAATTAATAATAAAAGAGTAGGATTTTTATGCATATTAATATTATGTCCTCTAATTAACTTACTTATCGATTTTGACCGCCTTCAAATGAAGACCTTGTATCAACAACATAAAGGGGCATTTGCATGGTAGATAAGTTACCATCTTTGTCGGCTGCGGTGGTTACAAAATAGTATTCAGGCTGGTCTTGATACTGCTCTCTTGGATAGTTGGGAACACGGAACAAGTATCCTTCGCCATTCTTTTCAACTTCTTCGCCATCTGCATAAACTATTTTAGCTTCGGCAACGCCGGCTGTCGCGCGTTCATTGCCGTTATCTGTAGAGACGGCTGCAAAAATGAATGGAACATTTCGGCGAACATAAACGCCTTTAAGGGCTTTGTCTTCGCCACCAGCGATTTCGACGTGGTTTGTATAGTTGTTCTGATCTATTTGTGATGGCAAAACACCACTTTCAAATTTTAAGGCACCCTTGTCGTTAAAAAGAGGTCCGGCTATGGAAAGTCTGGCTGATTTTTCCCATGGAATCGAGTCTCGTTCATCTTCTTTGCCTTCTTCTATAAAAATATAGCTTGCATCGGCATAATCATCAGGGTCGGTAGAAAATGGACGTCCCTGGTTGTCGAGAATTTTATTAACCATGTTGGCTTTAAGTTCTTCTTCGGTGGCAGCAATGTCTACACTACCGGCACCTTCCTGGAAGGCTACCCAGATGTCAGGCGATGTGCAGTCGTGAACCTTGATTCCCACGCGCTGCTGTGCGGTGACAGTTTTTGATTCGCCTTCTTCATCTTCGTCATCGGTAGAGGCCGTTGCCGTACCGTCTCCGTCTCCTGAAGCTCCGTCGTCTTCTGAATCGTCGCCTGTAGTAGAGGTGGTTCCATCTCCTGAACCCGAACCTTCTTCGCAGCCTTCAGCACCGCTGTCAGAAGAAACTCTTCTTGCGCCGCCATTATGAACCTGGTAATAACCAGGAGAGGTAATATTGCTCTCATTGGTAGCCTGGTTGGTGTTATCAGAACTTTCAGTGTTCATGTTACCGTCGTCTTCTTCTTTCTGGACTTCCCAGTTGATGTTTGGTTCGCCTTCAAACTCGGCTGCTTCAGCGATAGCTCCGGCGTCAACATTGTAAAGGTCAGAGTTCTCCTGCATCAGATAGCCGACATCTTCGAGCCATTGAAGGTCGCCGTCGCCTTCTTCCGAGCCTCTGAAGCCTTCTTCCATGACATATTCATCGTCTGTGACGTCTAGAGTCATGTCAGTGCTGTCAGGAATTGTTTCTTCTTCTTCTTCGGCTTCTTCAACCGTAGCTTCGGCGCATATTGCCGGATAAGAAGAAGCAAAAATAAAGAATGCCATTAGAATTAAACAGAGCTTGCTTAAGAACTTCATAAATTTCCCTCCACATTTTTTGAGTGAAAAAACTACCCTCAATTGTAATACGTCAAAATACAATTTTATGTTGCAAAAAAATAAAAATATTTAAACATTTATATGCCACCATTTTTGTGCAATTTATGTCGCTGCCAATACTTGTTGCAGTTGTATAATTTTAACAGCAATAAGAACCCAAACCGATTAATATTTATGCTAATATAAGCAACTTAAAACTTATAAGGTCAGAGACCAGTGAAACAAACCAGCGAACTAGAAAATCTGCCAATATCTCGTTTATTGTTAAAGTTTTCTCTGCCGGCCATGGCGGGAACAATTGTTACTTCGCTGTACAATATAGTTGACAGAATATTTCTCGGTCGATTTGTCGGAGAAGTCGGAATAGCTGCTACCACTGTTTCCATGCCAATGATGATGATTATTATGGCATTTGGGATGCTGGTCGGTTTTGGAACAAACTCTCAGATTTCCATAAAGCTTGGAGAAAAAAAACAGGATGAGGCCGAAGAGCTGCTGGGCCAGGGCTTTTTGCTTTTTCTATTAACTTCTTTAGCGTTGACCTCGGTTGGCCTTTTTTTGCTAGATGATTTACTTATTTTATTTGGCGCTACCGAGAAGATTCTTCCTTATGCCAGACCTTATCTGGGCATTGTATTGCTGGGTGTTCTTCCAAATCAGATCTCTTTCGGGGTTAACAGCTTTATTCGAGGAGAGGGCAATCCCAGGATCGCAATGGCTACCATGCTGATTGGCGGTGTTTTAAATGTCATTTTTGACTATATTTTTATTGCCATGTTCGGTTGGGGAATGGAGGGCGCTGCCTGGGCAACAGTTCTGGGATACAGCATTTCTGCGGCCTGGGTGCTTTATTATTATTTGAGCGGTAACAGCGAGGTGAAGCTGTATTTAAGAAACTTTACCATGAAGTTGGCTTCTGTCTGGCAGGTAATGGTAATGGGTTCGCCGCATTTCATAATGAGTGTAATTACCAGTGTTCAGATGTCTATCTTCAATAATCAGCTATCTGTTTATGGCGGTGAGCTGGCCATATCTGTGATGGGCGTACTTATGAGTTTTAATTTTATCTGGCTTATGCCCGTAATAGGAATATCCCAGGGGCTTCAGCCAATCGTCGGTTACAATTATGGTGCCTGTCGCCCGGATAGAGTTAAGAAAGCCCTGTATCGTGCAATTTTAGTAGCGATTGCAATGTGTACCTTCTTTTTTGCTGTTATAATGCTGTTTCCTGAATATATTTTTATGCTTTTTACTAGCGACAATAGGTCAGACTTTGTTGCTCTCGGTGCTGATGCAATTAAAAAATTCCTCTGTGTTTTGCCGTTGATCGGCTATTTAATTATTACCGGAAATTATTTTCAGTTCACCGGCCGGCCTAAAATAAGCCTTGCGCTAACTATTTTCAGACAGGTCGTATTTCTTATCCCAATGTTGCTCATTTTTCCGGTTTACATGGGTCTTGACGGTATCTGGTATGCCATGCCCGGTTCTGATCTTGGAGCTCTTGCTTTAACAACCTTTTTCTTTTTACGCGAAAGAAAGCAGCTCAAGCGCATGGAAGCTTTTAATAGAATTGATTAAAAAAACAGGCCCCAGATAACGTATGATGCAATTATAAGAGTAATCAGGGTCATGAAAATATAGTGAACCAATGCCGATCTTAAATAATCGAATTTGAGTTCGAGCATATTAAAGGCCGAGTTGGCGGCGTAAGCCAGCCCCACTGCGAAAGGTACCTGAAAAAGAAAGAAACCTCGGCCGGGGTTCGCAAGTATGTGCACGAAAATCGAGATCAGTAACCCTGTTGCGAAGATTCCCAGACCGACAAAAAGACCGAATTTGTAGTTGTTCCAGAGTATCTGATGAGTTTCTTCTGCTTTTTCTGCAAAAATTACTGCTCTGGCGGCAACATCTGCCGTAATTTTAGAGCGCATGATATTTTGAATTACCCGGTTTTTTTTCTTTCTTTTTTTATTTTCGTCGACTTCAGCCAGATAGCCGGCCACCATTTGAAATACCATTTCAAGCCCTTCATGCCCGAGCGCGTCAATTAGAATTTTTCTGGTGTTGACGGGCTTTTTATTTCTTTTGTAGGTCGGCGGTTTTTCCGGCCAGCCGGCTGAACTTTTGCCACCGGGGAGTGGGGGGTGTTTTTTTTTGCCCGAAGTTTCTGTTTGTTGATCAGGGGGATTTTCTTTTTCGGGTGAAGATTTGGTGGGAATATTCTCGGGCTGACTTATTTTTTGCCTTTGTTCCGGAGTCAGAATTTTGTATTTTGGCTCTTCTTTGTTTTGCGGCGGAACTCTTACCTGTGATCCACAGCTTTTGCATTTTATAAAAGGATAACGATGAGTATCGGGTATTTTCACCGGGTTGCCGCAACCGGCACAGTTAATGCTGCGCATTTTTCCTCCTGATTGATCCGCTAAAATTATACAATCTAGTCAGGATTAAATAAAGGAAAAAGCTGGTTATCGCAAATAAAGGGATGTAAAATGCTTTTGTTATGAAAAAGATTAGAGTTGATGAGTTGGTTGTCAGGCAGGAACTTGCAGAAAACGTCGATAAAGCAAGAAGAATGATAATGGCCGGTGAAATTCGAACCGGTGATCGTCTATGGGATAAGGCTGGAGAAAAGATACCTGTTGATACAAAGCTCGAAGTTAAAAGCAAAACCTGCAAGTGGGTGTCTAAAGGTGGTTTAAAGCTGGAAGAGGCTTTGAAAACCTTTTCATTTAATCCGGAAAAAATGCGTTGCCTGGATATTGGCGCTTCAACCGGAGGCTTTACCCATGTTTTACTGGAAAATAATGCGGCCGAAATTGTTGCGCTCGACGTGGGATATGGCCAGCTTGATGCCAGAATTAAAAGTGACGCGCGTATAGTCGTAAAAGATAGAACTAATTTTCGCACAATAGAAAAGGATGAACTTGGTGAGTCTTTTGATCTTGTAGTCGCCGATGTTTCTTTTATCTCTTTGCGTATGATTCTACCAAAAGCAGCTGAGGTTTTAAGAGATACAGGCTCGGTAATTGCCTTGATCAAGCCGCAGTTCGAAGCGTCGCGTGACATGGTGCCTGCCGGGGGAGTAATTAAAGACAGTCAGACTCATATCCGTGTTATAGGCGATCTTGTTGATGACATATCGCAAGAGAGTTGCCTTAGTCTGGTGGAGCTTGCTCCTGTGCCTCTGGTCAGCAGAAAAAAGAATATTGAATTCGTTTCATTGTGGCGTAAAAATCAAATTAATTTGTCGCCCCGGGAGATTGAATCGATAGTTCTAAAGGCTCATAGACGTTAGTCTTTGGGATATTGATTGCATGGTGGTAATATATCTTTCTGCTCGTTTTTACGAAGAATCAGAATTACCTTTTCAATTTCCTGTTTGAAATTCTTTTCTGTCAGAATTACGTAGGATGGATAGCTGTTTGAAACGCATTTATCAAGCTGATGGTCTATTACCCTGTGAATTTGTCCTTTCAGGTTTGCGAATTCCGGAAAAACTTCGGCAAACTTTTTTCCCAGGGGCTTGCAGCCGGGATTTTTTTCATCTATGTATTCCATTGCGCTTTTGTTCAGATGCAAAATAATATTTTCCACATTTTGTACGACAACAAGGTCAGAAATGTTTTCTATGACAGCGTTGTGGCTTGATTGTGCTTCGAGAACTCTTTCCATCAGGCGGGCATTCATTATTGCTATTCCGGCCACTACACAGAAATTGCGCAATATCATCTGGTCATCTTCGCTGAAGTCACCTTCTCGTTTATTAAGCACCTGAAATACACCGATAAGATCGTCATGAATAATTAACGGAGCGGTAATTACATTTCGAGTTCGTTTGCCGCTCTGAGCGTCAATTTTCTGGTTGAAGCGCAGGTCTGGATGAATGTTTGAAAGATCGGCGTAGACGTCTTTGATGTTGAGGCTTTTGCGACTGAGGGCTGTATGCCCGGCAATTGATGAGTTGTCTATGTTAAGGGCGATTTCTTCTACATTGTCGCTTTTAATGCTTTGCGAAACAAGCTTTTTGCCGATTGGATCTACAAGATAAAGGGTGGCTCCGTCGGCTCCGAGAAGAACGCAGATATTGGTTACAAGACTGTCTAACAGCTCGCAAACATCAAAGGTGGTTAAAAGTTGCTCCCCCATGGAAATAATCTGTTCAAGACTTTCCATTCGTTTTTGTAATTGCATTCAGGCTTCTCCGGTTGATTTCATAACTTTCTTATTTGTTCCAGAAAGATTTTAACAGTTTTTCAAGCTAACCTCAATAAAGCATGTCTCCGGTCAGCGAAAACTATTCTCTTCTGAGAGCATTAGTTCTCCATTTAATACTCTAAGCAGGTTTCAATACATTTATTTTTTTATGGGCAATAAAGTTTAGACGATTAAAGATTGCTTCGTCGTTTCACTCCTCGCAATGACAGCCCCAAATTGTCATTGCGAGCAAAGCGAAGCAATCTAAATGACTTGAAACAGTTGTTGACAAACAAATGGAGAATAACTACTTCTGAGGGCTGACGTTGATTTATCGGTGTAAAAGAGTTATACTGTTAATAGTGGTGAGCTTTCAATCACCCGGCGAAATCGGGGGCGATCTGGTTTCGACGGGAAGAGTGAGCTGCCACCTGCCATTCGAGGTTGATCGAAGGGCCTCGTAAAAAATCGATCAAACAATAATTGCTAACGAAGATCTAGCACTCGCAGCCTAAGATAGGCTCGACGGTCTCCCGATAGATTCTGCCGGTAATCTCCGGGAAGGCCGACGACAAAACCGGCTGGACTTAAGACTGGGCCACTGGGGTCTTAAGTCGAGACAAACCAGACGGATCGGGTGAGTAGTGACCTGCCTGTGGGTAGCGAAAGCCTTAAAAAATCAATTGCAGGCTATAATGGTAGACGGTGTCTGTGAAACTTTCCGGACGCGGGTTCGATTCCCGCCGCCTCCACTGTTTGAAAACTCGTCCGCTTTAGAAAAAAGCGGGCGAGCTTTTGCTAAATGGGAGGGATCTATGACCAGCAAAGATGTTATCATCAAAGAACTTGATAATCTGCCACCAAAGGCGCATAAACTTGTGAAAGAGTTTATTGATCTTTTGCGCAAAAGCCTTGAATTAGAAAAAACTAAGCCAGAAAAAAAACGAAAGTCTGTAATCCAGGGAAAGTTCATCGGCATGTGGAAAGACCGTGAAGAAACCAGCGACAGTGTTGGTTTTGTAAAAAATATCCGCAAAGAACACTGGGGCCAGAAAGATGCATAGTGCAGTCATTGTCGATACTGACATTCTGATTGACCTGGCACATGATGATGAAGTAGCGATTAAATGTCTGCAAAGGCTTGAAAAAGATCATCAGCTTGAAATTTCGGCGATTACTAAATTGGAAATTATTGTTGGCTGCCGCAATAAAAATGAGCTAAAAGAAACTAACAAATTTCTGGAAGAATTTCATATCAACGCATTATCACCTGAAGTCACCCATAAAACAATTGAGCTTATCAGCAAATATTTCCTGAGTCATAACCTTTTAATTCCAGATGCATTGATAGCTGCCACTGCAATTATTTCGCAAAAGTCTTTAATAAGCAAGAACCAGAAAGACTACCGCTTTATTGAAGAGCTAAATCTATTGCCTTATCCTGGAACATGACCTGCAGGAACAATGAAAAAATTTCAGAACAAATATCGCATCGAATCTGCCAGGGTCAGGCATTGGGACTATGGTTGGAATTCTGCGTATTTTGTGACAATTTGTACAAAAGGCCGCAAATGTTTTTTTGGCAAGATAGACAGCGGTAAAATGTCGGTATCAGAAATTGGTGAAATTGTCTGCGAATGTTGGGACAGGATAACCGAACGTTTTGCATGGGCAAAATTGGATGAATTTGTTTTAATGCCCAATCATATCC
>JBNJGH010000105.1:0-11370 GCA_051747585.1 Candidatus Rifleibacteriota bacterium | reverse complement strand
CTGAATTTAAACCTTAAAAAACTCGATATAGAAACCGTTAAAGGCAAAACTCAAAGCGTTAAAATTTTTCGGCTCAAATTTATGGCTTGAGAAATCTTTTTATTACTTCGGAATTAACCACAGTTGTAATTTTTTCATTCTCCTTTTCTGATGATTCATTTGAAGCCCTTTCTTCCTTCGATTTTCCTTCATCTTTTTCCTTGAAAAAATTAACCATGTTCAAGTTCTGGCCGGCACCATCATTAACAGCTTTAAGACATCTTTCAACCATTGTGCGAAACGGAACATTAACCAATGTGTCTGCCATTTTAGCTATCCTTTCGAAATTAACAAAACAAAAAGAGAGAAACCTTAACCAGAAAGCCGGCAAAAGCATGCAAAAAGAAACTCCCCCTTAAAGTGTTGATAACCTTAAGGGGGAGCAGAGAGTTCGAAATACTGCCGGGTTTCTTTCTCTTGAAAAGATTCCGACAATTCATTGCGGTAAACTCAATTTTTGCATTGAACTTTTCACAAAGCGATAATAAAAGAATCAGCACCCAAAGTCAAACAGATTTTTTAACTATGCTCAAAGCGTCATTAAATGCGGCTTTTAACGTAAGCGGTTGCTTATATATTTATCGATTCTGGTCATAACCATATCTGCATGAATTTTACTGCGAATTGCGTCTTTTATAATATTAAGATAGCCTCTATTTCTTATTTGCTCGATTGAATAATTAAAATTCAAATCAAAAACCCATGCCATCTGAAGAAGTTTAAAATCGTTGAGGCTTCTGAGCTCGGTATTTCTTACATTTTTACCAGCCATAATATCGTTTAAAACAGCCTCAGAAACTTCATCATTGTCGGGAAGATCAAGCTCGAGACTGGGATTTCGCTTTATATGCGACTGTCGATAATATTCGGTAACTACTCGCCAGATATCCAGTTTATCAGCATCGCGCAGCAACTTTGCCAGCAAAAGACTTTCTTTGCTTAAGCCATTGCTGATTTCTGCCTTGTTATGATTTTCGATGGCATCTATAACCATCTCAGCTTCATCATCGGGTAGATCTTTTAACAAATTCAGCTTTTGTATTACCTTTATAGCAAGCCGGGCATGATTTTCTGAAACCTTATCAACAAAGGTTTTATAACGAGAATACTGCTCGAATCTGCCAAGATCATGAAATAGAGCCGAAATGGCCGCCAGTTTCTGTAATTTTGGCTCAAGATTCAGGTGTTCGACAAGTCTGTCCATTTCCAGACAGACTCTGTAAGTATGTTTGAGCTTTAATTCAATATTGTGATTAGTTTGTTCGTCGTCTGAATAAAAGGTTTTTACATAATCATTAAACCAGTTTTTCAGCTGCTGTATATATAAGTCTTTATTCATAGTATTATTTTAGCATACCCAAGATGGAGTTAGCATCGATATTTTACATCTGTTAAAATGTAATTCAAACTATGCAATAACGCAAACAGGGATACCTTAATGAAAAAATTATACAATAACTTTCTATTACCGTTTTTTATTCTCTTTATTATATTTTCTCCCAAACTCAAAGCCGAACGAGTTTTTGTCGACCGAGGTGATCTGGCCGCAGTTTCAACCGGACACCCACTGGCAACTAAAGCGGCTGTTAAAATTCTCAAACAAGGCGGCAATGCAATCGATGCAGCTGTTGCTGCTGCCTTTATGCTTGGGGTTGTAGATTTTACCAATTCCGGTCTCGGTGGTGACGGTTTTGCTCTGGTTCATCTCGAAAACGGTACAATAATATCCTTTGATGCCTCAAGTAAAAAACCTGAGAATTTTGGCCAAAATAAATCGAACATCGGCTTACCGACGCAGGTGAAACTGCTTTTTCGGTTGTTAAAAACTTTTGGCTCGTTAAATGCCACAAAAGTTTTAACCCCGGCAATCAAACAATGCAATGAAGGCTTTAAAGTTACTGGATACCTGAATAATGTTATTAAAAAGAAGCTGCTGCGAATCAAAAATAAGGCGGCCATGGATTTTCTTGCTCCTGACGGATATGCCTTACCTGCTGGTACCATTTTTAAGCAACCGGTTCTTGGCAGAACTTTGCAAAAGCTGGCTCAGGATTATGGCTACTCATTTTATCATGGCAAAATGGCCGAAAAAATGGTTGAAGATATGCAAAACCTTGGTTCTTCAATCAGCCTTAACGACTTGAGTAAATACAATTGTCGTATTAGCAAACCTGTAAAACTGAACTGGCAAAACTTCAGTCTTTACGGTACGCCACCGCCGTCATGTTCGATTGTCGCCATGAAGCTTGCCGTTGATCTTCTCGATTCAAAGCTGGAGTTGTTTCCCCGCACGCCGGCAGACCTGTTAAAAATTGCAATCAAGGGCAGAAAGCTTATTGAATTTAAATACCGCCAACTTGCAAGCTTTGTCCAACAACCCTATGAATTCTGCAAAAATTTCGATCAAGTAAAGCATAAGATTGAGCCTTCTTCCCCTGCTGATGCCAACACCCAGACAACTCATCTTTGCGTCTGGGACAACAATGGACTTGCAGTCTCCATGACTCTTACCCTGGGAAGTCATTGTGGCACAGGAGAGCTTTCCCCCTCAGGCTTTTTCTACAACAACGAAACTAGAAACTACACCAAACTTGTTGCAAAATACCCCCATAACTATCCGCAAAAATTTGGCCCAATCTCTGCCAAAGCGCCACTTATGATCAAAAAGGATGGTAAACTGCATTCAATCATGGGCGGAGCCGGTTCAAACCGAATAATATTTAATATTGGTCTTACAGCTGCCCGCATTATAAAGCGCCCTGAAAGTTTAAACCGGGTTTTAAAACTACCAAGATTCTTTTTAGATTACCGCCAATGTCTTCAGCTTGAATGGTCAAAAAACATCAGTTTCACCAGAAATTGCCTGAATTCCTGGAAAAACAGTAAAATTAGAGAAAGTGGCAGCGATTATTTCGGCCTGGTAACTCTACTGTCTAAAATCAATGACATTTATAACAGTGCTGCAGACTTCAGGCGAGACGGTGATTGCCGCTCAATATCAAAATAAAGTGTAATTACAATGAAAAAATTTCAAAGCATTCAGTTTCTTATCACCATATTATTTTTGGCTGTTTGCGCAAATGCTTTTGCTGAACTTCAAATTATCAAACTTTCATACAGCAGGCCAGAAGCTGTTATAAAAGTTCTTAAAAAGCTTTACGGCAACAAAATCGATGCTGCCAGTGCTCCCTCAATCAATGCAATTGTAATTAATTCAAATGAACCGGCAATTTTAGAAGAAATAGATAAACTGGCAAAGGTACTGGATCGGCGCCCCTCTGTTTTAAAATACAGTGTTAAAAGAGCCGCCAGAAATGACCGCAACGAACGTTCGCTGACATTTGGCAGAAACCCCGGCTTTAACCAGACAAATAGCAGCAGCAAACAAAATTCAGTTCGATCAGTGGTTGCACTCGAATATAAAAAAGCCCGCCTTACCGAAGATCTGGTCAGAATTTTTCATACCTACGACTGGACCGGTTCACAAGCCCACACTGTAACTACCTCCCATGGCCTTTTGATTTCAGGTCATTTAACCGACAAAGAAAACGCCCAGATTGAAGTATGGTATTCAAGTGGCAAAGAACTTGAGTCAGAGACTCTTTTAACAAGTATGAATATTCCTTTAGGCACATGGGTAGAAATCGGCACAAGCAGACGAGCAAGCACACAAAATAGCCCTCGAACCAAAGTTTCGCCGAAGACAACCGAATTTCAACTAAATAAAAACAGCGGCCAGTTAGACCGCTGTTATTTAATCAAAGTTGATCTGGTTCGTTATTAGAAAGCGACCTCGCTACCGTCGCCAGGGAAATAATCGGCATCGTCTCCGCTGCCTGTTCCGTCACCATAGCTGCCCGGAGGTGGAGGTGGCGGAGGAATCTCTTCGTCAGACGGAAAGTCAGGATAATCCACTTCAGAATCATCAACGACAAAACCCGGATCTTCTTCATAAGACTCTGAATCGGGAAAATCTGAGGAACCTGAATCATCATCAACATAAGAATCCGGAGTAAGCATATCGGCTTCATCATCTGAAGGCGGTGGAATTTCAGAATTATAAAAGTCTGAATCATCTGAATCCGGTTCGGGTTCAGATGAAGGCGAAAAGCTTACATCACCACTATCTCCAAAGTCATTATCAAGTCCCAGTTCGTCTTCATCTGCGGTAAGAGTAAGCTCATCCGGGATCTCACCGGGCAAAACGCCACCAACCGACTCAAGTTTTGGCAGAGCCATTGTTTCGAGCATTCTTTCACGCAGATTGGTCATGTGCTTGAGAAGCTGTAAAGAGCTATGGTAAAAGTTAAGAACAATAAGCCTGTGCCCCAGCGGAATAATGACCATATGAGTATAAAGCCGTTTGTCATTCTTTAAAAAGTGAAACAAAACATTTCCGATTTCTACTCCGGCCAGCTCAGATTTCCACTGATCATAAAGCCTGGGGTCAAAGGGCATCAAACTATCTTTGATTGCCTTACCGACGTCAGAAAGATTTTGCGGCTCATCATAGGTAGCGGTTTGAATATGAAGAAGAAACTGTTTGTTAAAAGCTGCTACTGAAGCCATCAAAGCATTACTGACATTTTGTCTGACTTTATAATTACCCGGAACCTTAATTGAAAAATCGAATTCTTTGCTTCTAATAGGTCTAAAACCTTTTTGCCTGCCATAAAACGGCCTTAGACTACCTGCATAGCTATCAACTCCTACGCCGCGCAAAGCGTTCAGGAAAATTTTGCTCAACCTTTGGTCATTGAGAACGTAGTCATAAACAGCCCAGTTGTTATTTTTAAAACGGCAATAAACCACAAATTCAAATTTACCACGGTTGGTATCAAGCCTGATAACAATTTTGCTCTGAATTTTCTTGTGATAGCGAGGATCTGAATAGCTGATTTTAGCCCCTTTAGCTACCCGATTCATAACGTTCGATAAAAATCTGAATTCATTACGCTGAGTCTGAACCTGAAAAGAATACAACTCGCGATACTCTTCGGGACTCATTCTATCAATTTGACGACTAAAAAGAATGGTTAAAAATGTTTCAACGTCAAAATGAGAAAGGCAGATATCAAACTCACCATCCATCATTGCACCCATAAACTGATAAACCATGGGAACAGGCGAAGGAAGCTCTGAGCGAGCTCCGGGGGGCTCAGGGATATCTACTAACAGGGATCTCGGATCTTTTATCTGTGCTGAAGTGCTTACAGCCAGCGACAGAAGCAAAATTACTGAAATTGCGCAAAATCGTGTTTTAATCATAATCTCTCTCCATATCTATAGTCAAGATTAATTCACCTGTGGATGTTTGTCAATTCAGATTGTTTTGTTGATTTTGGTTTTTACCGGCAATCAAATTTTCAGGCAGGCAATTAACTCTTTAATTGCTTTAGCAAGTCTTTCTTCACTAAAATCAGCAAACCCCAGAATCAAGGAAGGATCAGCTTCAAACTTATCTTTTTTAAAATAATAATCTTGTAACCCTGCAATTTTTATTCTCGCATTTTTAGCTAGTTTTACCAACTCTGACTCACTTTTATCGCTTTTAATACCAAGCAGGAGATGAAGGCCGGCTTTTTCGCCCGAAACTTTAATCTTGTCGCGATATGGTTGAAGCAAATTCATAATAAGCTCAACTTTTTTTCGATAGGCGGTGCGCATACGGTTCAAATGCTTAATAAAATTCCCCGACTGCATAAAAGCTGCAAGCACATATTGATCAATACGAGAGACGCATGAAGCATAGCAGGAAAAAGCGCTGCGATACTTTTTAAGCAGATTTTGCGGCAATACCATATAACCAATTCGCAGAGAAGGCATTAGAGATTTGGAAAAAGTAGAAAGATAAATAACCTTTTTTCCAGCGCCCAGACTATAAAGCGAGGGAATAGTTCTTCCATAATAGCGAAATTCACTGTCGTAATCATCTTCGATAATATAACGACTCTTGGTACTGTGAGCCCAGTTTAACAACTTTGCCCTGCGATTGGCTGACATCACACAACCAAGCGGAAACTGATGAGAAGGCGTAACGTACATTACATTGACCCGACTTTTTTCGAGTTCTCTGATATCGGCCCCTTCAGCATCGACAGAAACCCGAATAAACTTTTTATCATTTGATTCAAGTACATGCCTGGTCAGCGGGTAACCGGGGTCCTCTATGCCGTAAATTTTATTGTCACCAAGCAGGCTCAACAGCTGAGGTAACAAATATTCAATGCCGGCTCCTATTATTATCTGATCACTGCTGCAATTGACGCCTCTTGACTGATAAAGATAATTTTTTATTTCTTCTCTTAATTCCGGTTCGCCAAATGAATCGCCATGCCTTAAAAGATGACGATTTTCGTATGAAATCGCCTCACGATACAAGGAACGCCAGACTTTAAAAGGAAACATTGAGCAGTCAATCTTGCCGGGGGTGAAATCGAAACAATATTCTGCAACTTTTGGTTGTATTTTTATTTTTCGTTTAGCTTTTACTTTTACCGGCTGATACAGAAATTCTTCGCGGGCACAGACAAAAAAACCTTTTCTTGGAATTGATTCAAGATAACCTTCGGCCACAAGTTGCTCGTAAGCAGTTTCAATTGTTGTCTGAGATATATTGAGAATCTGCTCTAACTTTCTCTTTGCCGGCATTCTAGTTGCAAATTTAAGTCTGCCGGCAATTATCTCGTTTTTTATATGTTCATATAACTGCTGATATAGAGGTTTTTTGCTGTTTTTTTCCCACTCGACCGATAAAAGCTCCACTTTTTTATTGACCACCTTATTTTTTTAGTTTCTGACTCTTTCATAATAGTCAAAGATTTTGTAATTTACCAGCGTATTTATAGCAAACTTTATTTTCAGGAGAATCGAAATGATTATTAAAGATACCGGAACCGACAGAGTAAAAAGAGGAATGGCCGAAATGCAAAAAGGCGGCGTAATTATGGACGTCGTAAATGCCGACCAGGCCAGGATTGCCGAGTCAGCAGGTGCGGTTGCGGTAATGGCTCTGGAAAGAGTTCCGTCTGACATCAGAAAAGCGGGTGGCGTTGCCCGAATGGCAGATCCGCAAATTATTGAAGAAGTAATGGAAGCTGTAAGCATTCCGGTTATGGCGAAAGCTCGCATCGGCCATATTTCCGAGGCCAGACTGCTTGAATCCATGGGGGTTGATTACATTGACGAAAGTGAAGTATTAACCCCGGCTGATGATGAGTTTCATCTTTTGAAAAGCAATTACACCGTGCCATTTGTCTGCGGTTGCCGCGATCTGGGCGAAGCCGCCAGAAGAATTGGCGAAGGTGCTGCCATGCTGAGGACCAAAGGAGAACCCGGCACAGGAAATATAGTTGAAGCAGTTCGCCATATAAGAAAAGTAAACGGGCAAATAAAAAGACTCTGCTCCATGTCAGATGACGAGGTAATGGTTGAAGCCAGAAACCTTGGAGCACCCTATTCTATTCTGATGGAGATTAAAAAACTGGGCCGATTACCGGTAGTAAATTTTGCTGCGGGCGGAGTAGCCACTCCTGCTGATGCTGCGCTGATGATGGAACTAGGTGCCGACGGCGTATTTGTTGGCTCGGGCATATTCAAATCTGAAAACCCGGAAAAATTTGCCAGGGCAATAGTTCAGGCAACTACCCATTACCAGGATTATAAATTGATTTCTGAAATATCCAAAGGCCTGGGCGGTGCAATGCCGGGTCTGGAAATGAAAAACCTCCAGGAATCTGAAAGAATGCAGGACAGAGGCATTTAAAATGAATGAAGAGCGAATTAAAGTTGGAGTTTTAGGACTGCAGGGTGCAGTGCGCGAACACCTTAAGTCGCTGACAGAATGCGGTGTCGAGGGAACAAATGTTAAAAACGCAGATCAGCTCAAGCTGGTCGATGGTTTGATTATACCCGGCGGCGAAAGCACAACAATTCGCCGCCTGCTCGACACCTCGAATCTGGTTGAACCGGTTATAGAATTTGCAAAAGCCGGCAAACCTGTTTTTGGCACTTGCGCCGGACTGATTTTGCTGGCCAAAAAGCTTGTCAGTGGCCAAACCCATAACCTTGGCCTCATGAATATAACGGTTGAACGTAATTCTTTTGGCAGACAGGTCGACAGCTTTGAAGCAGAGCTGAATATAAAAGGCATAGCCGAAAATTTCAATGCGGTATTTATTCGTGCACCCCACATAGAAAAAGTCGAAAATCAGGTCGAAATTCTGGCAAAACTAGAAGACCGAATTGTAATGGTAAAAGAAAAAAATCTGCTGGGCTGTTCTTTTCATCCCGAACTGACTGACGATAACAGAATAACCCAATATTTCATCAACATGGTTAAAAGCTACAAACAAAATTAATGATTTTGGTCAAAATCGCGCCGACATGCAGTAGGTTGTCGGGATCGGGGTCGCTTATCGTTTTTTCTTAAATATTCGATTCGATCCCGAGACCCGATTCCGAATAGAGATAAAAACGCGTCACGCCTGACTTGATCAGGCATCCAGAGTTAGAGAACCACTTTCCGTCATTCCGGCCGAATAAAATGAGAGCCGGAATCCAGGGTCAGGGTAATAATATTTTAAGCTTTCAAACTCAAACCAGGCACCCAGCTTTTGTTTCTTTAATAAAAAAAGACGATTATTCGGGATTTTCACAACAACCCCCTAAATGTCTGTGATTTTTTTAACAGCTCGCTAATTAGGAATCATTATTGCTTGCATATTTCTCACGAATTAGTTAAAATTTAAGCAAGGAATCAACTTTAGACACTGACAATAAGGCATTAATAAATAAATATATGCAGAAGCGCCCCTGTCGGCACCCCAGCAGACAGACCCGGCAGTAAACATTGAAGGAGTTACGCTACATGCTTACTGAAGGTATCAATCTGGCAATGATAGGTATGAGTACCGTCTTCATTTTTTTAAGTCTGGTAATCATTTTTATCAATTGCATGACCCGAATTGTAAAACTCTTACCCCAACCAGCAAACAACAACAGCGCAAATAAACAGGCAGGTAATATTCCCGAAGAAATCGCCGTTGTCATTGCCGCTGCCAAAGCTTTTTCTAAGGAGGAAAAGCGATAATGAAAAAGAAACTTGTTAAATTTATGGATACATCATTCCGAGACGGCTTTCAGTCTGTCTTTGGAGCAAGGGTTCTTACCAGAGATTTTCTGCCTGCTTTAGAAGCTGCCAAAAATGCCGGCACAACCCATTTTGAATCCGGTGGAGGCGCAAGATTTCAATCGTTATTCTTTTATTGTAACGAAAATGCTTTTGATATGATGGATGCCTTCAGAAAAACTGTTGGCCCTGACATAGAGCTGCAAACCCTGGCCCGTGGAGTTAACGTAGTAGGCCTAGAATCTCAAAGCAGTGATGTTATTAAGCTTCACGCCCAGATGTTTAAAAAGCATGGGGTTACAACCATAAGAAACTTCGACGCGCTTAATGATGTTAACAATCTGATTTACAGTGGCAAATGTATTGTAGACGCCGGTCTGAAACATCAGGTTGTAGTTACGATGATGGAACTGCCGCCAGGTTGCACCGGCTCACATACTCCGGAATTTTATCTCGATGTGGTAAAAAAAATACTGGATGCGGAAATTCCATTTGACTCAATTTGTTTCAAAGACGCATCGGGCACCTCTACCCCTGCGAAAGTTTACCAGACCATTAAACTTGCCCGCCAGAATTTACCCGAAAAAACTTTTATAAACTTTCATACTCACGATACCGCAGGAACTGCAGTAGCTGCCTACAAAGCTGCACTCGAAGCCGGCGCCGACGGAATCGACCTGGCAATGGCACCCGTATCTGGCGGAACCGCCCAACCTGATATTTTAACCATGCACCATGCGCTTAAAGGCACAGAGTTTGATCTTGGAATCGATGTCGAAAAGATATTCGAAGCAGAAAAAGTCTTTGGCGAATGCGTTAAAGACTACTTTGTACCGCCCGAATCGCGCTCTGTCGACCCCCGCGTTGTTTTTTCGCCTATGCCCGGTGGAGCACTGACCGCTAATACTCAGATGATGCGTGACAGCAATATTCTAGATCGCTATTCAGATGTAATTAGTGCCATGGGCGAGGTTGTCAGACTCGGCGGTTTTGGCACTTCGGTCACCCCTGTTTCCCAATTTTATTTTCAACAGTCATATAACAATGTTATGTTCGGACCCTGGAAAAAAATAGCTGAAGGCTACGGAAAAATGGTGCTTGGTTATTTTGGCAAAACCCCGATAAAACCTGACCCGAAAATTGTAAAAATTGCTTCTGAACAGCTCGAGCTAGAGCCGGCAGATAAACCGGTACTGGCCATAAATGATGCTGACCCGACCAAGGGCCTGTCAGTAGCTGAAGCAAAATTAAAAGCAGAAAAGCTGCCAGTCACCGACGAAAACCTTTTTATTGCTGCAACCTGTAAAGATAAAGGTATAGCCTTTCTTAAAGGCGAAGCCTCAGTTAACGTCCGAAAAATTCAGAAAGAAACTGAGCAGAATGAATCTTCTGCCAACACAGGCTACAAGGTTTCAATAAACAACAAAGACTACTCAGTGGTTCTTGAAAACAACAAAGCAATTGTAAACGGAAAAACCTATGAGTTTGATATAGCAAAGCAGGACAGCATTTCGCTTCAGGGCGAGCCTTCTGAATCATCGGAAAAAATAGAAGTTAACGCACCCTTGCCGGGAGCTGTAGTAAAAATTAACTTTTCAGTCGGCGATGAGGTTTCAACAGACGACACCCTTTTTATTATCGAAGCAATGAAGATGGAAACTCAAATTAAAGCACCCTCTGCCGGCAAAATTTCTAAACTGCTTATTAATCAAGGCAGCCAGGTTAACACCGGTCAGGTTCTTGCCCATATTAACTGATAACAGGAGCTAAGCATGGAAATCACAGAAGCAGTCAACGCACTTTTAAAAACAACCGGCTTCGCTCTTATCACCTATAAACAGCTTATAATGATAGGCGTAGGCCTTCTTTTAATCTGGCTGGCAATCAGCAAAAAGTTTGAACCCCTGCTGTTGCTCCCCATAGGCTTTGGCGGCATTCTGGCCAATATTCCCGCAGCCGACATAACCGGCCCCGATGGCTTTCTGGGAATTATTTACAATGCGGGCATCGCCAATGGCCTATTCCCATTAATGATTTTCATGGGTGTGGGTGCGCTAACAGATTTCGGACCACTGATTGCAAACCCTAAAACAGCTCTGTTGGGAGCAGCAGCTCAGTTTGGTATTTTTGCAACCCTGATCGGCGCATTGATGCTATCGGAATACACACCAATTGCCTTCAGCATCAAAGACGCAGCCTCG
>JBNJGH010000104.1:0-11497 GCA_051747585.1 Candidatus Rifleibacteriota bacterium | reverse complement strand
TCGGCGTCCTCAGTGGTTTAAATTCTTTATTTGCCCTAAATAAATAAAACCAGAACTTTTTGTAACCAGCTAATAATAGTTGACCGAGAATTCCTGAAAAAAAGCTCTCTGGTTGCCCAGAGAGCTTAAAGCTAAGTAATTTTTCTTCAAACCATTGATATATCAGGGTTCCTGCATAAAGGGATAATCAAAGTTTTCTGGCGATACCAGTTGTTCTTTGATATTTCTCGGAGAAACCCAGCGAAGAAGATTCAGCAGACTACCTGCCTTATCATTGGTTCCACTTCCACGACCACCGCCAAATGGCTGTTGGCCGACAACCGCACCAGTCGGTTTGTCATTGATATAATAGTTCCCGGCAGCATATCTCAAGCGCCTGGTAATGTTGACTATGTTTTCTCTGTTTCTGGTGAACAGACCACCGGTAAGTCCGTAAGGGCTCGTCTGGTCAACTGTGTCAACTATGCTGTCGAGTTTGTCGTCGTCATAAACATAAACAGTCAAGACAGGGCCGAAAATTTCTTCCTGCATCAATTTAAATTGTGGATTGGTGGTTTTTACAACTGTCGGATCTATAAACCAGCCTTTGCTGTCATCATAGGTGCCACCAAAAAGAATTTCGGCATCTGAAGCACTTTTTGCATGTTCAATATAGCTTACTATATTTTCATAAGAGCTTTTATCGATAACTGCTCCAAGAAAGTTGGTAAAATCTGTTACTTCGCCAACTTTGATTTTCTTTAGCATTTCGCCCATTTTGTCTTTAACCTGTGGCCAAAGCGAAGCAGGAATATAAGCGCGGCTTACTGCAGAGCACTTCTGACCCTGGTATTCGAATGCTCCTCTGACAAGCGCAGTAGCCAGAGCATCCAGTTCTGCATCGGGACAGGCTAGAACAAAGTTTTTGCCGCCGGTTTCGCCAACTATTCTTGGGTAGTTCTTGTAAAGGCCTTTTTCGAGATTTTCGGCCATGCGTTTCCACATTCCGTTGAAAGTTCCGGTTGATCCGGTGAAATGCAGTCCTGCAAAATCCGGGTGATCAAAAATCGGATTCCCGATAACTGAACCTTTTCCGGGCAGAAAGTTTATTACCCCTTTTGGCAGACCGGCTTCAATCAATACCTGCATAAAATAATAATTACTTAAAACAGCAGTGCTTGCAGGTTTCCATATTGCTACGTTACCGCCCATTGCCGGTGAAGTAGGTAGGTTCCCGCCAATTGCAGTAAAGTTAAATGGCGTAATTGCAAAAATAAAACCTTCCAGAGGTCTGTATTCAAGTCGGTTGAAAGCATCTGCGGTTCTGCAATGAGGTGGCTGTTCGCGATAAATTTTATCCCAGTAGTATACATTGAATCTTAAAAAATCTATAAGCTCGGCAGCAGAATCTATTTCGGCCTGGTGAGCTGTTTTGCTCTGACCAAGCATGGTTGCAGCATTGACTTTCATGCGATATTTGCCCGCAAGAAGCTCGGAAGCTCTTTGAAATATTGCAGCTCTTTCTTCCCAGGGAGTGTCACGCCATTGTCGGGAAGCTTCAAGACAACCATCAATTGCCATTTTCACTTCTTCTGGCCCTGGCAGATGATATTTTGCCAGCAGCAAATCGTGATTATGTGGCGCTCTTATTTCAGCAAATTTTCCGGTCTTAACTTCTTTGCCGTTAAGAAGCAAAGGAATTTCGATAGTTTGCTCTGATTGTTTTTTTAATTCGGCCTTCAGCAACGCTCTGGGTTCAGTGCCTGGAGCATAACTGTTCAAGGGCTCATTAGCAGGTAAGGGAATACTAACGTGTAAACTGTTTACGGTCATTACTTCATTCCTTTCAAAATTGTCTGCCTTTTATTTTATCTAATAATAAATACAACTGTTAAAAAATTACAGCTGAATGTTTGTTGTAAAAACTTTATCACTTAATCATACCTTATGCAATTTCTAACTTAAAAAAAATTCCGTTTGTCCGGCCATGCCTATGCAATCACCATCAGTGATTTCTAAATAATAAGAAGCCCCACACAAAACCACAAAGACAAGAAAAATTAACCACAGAGATCACAGAGTTACACAGAGAGTCTTTTTCAGCCTTTGTTTCCATTAACAGCAGAACTTCAGAAAAACACTGGTGTTTTTCTGAAGTTCTGCTGTTAATGGAAAAGCCGGGCGGTGAAACCGCCGGCGGATTGTCCCTCGGACAATCCCTGGCTGAAAAAGATTGAAAATCAGCTCCGTGCTCTCTGAGGCCTCCGTGGTGCAATTCTTCTTTTGGTCATTGAGCTAAGCTCGTGCTGAGCGTTGCCGAAGCATCTTAATGACGGTATAATAAACAAATTTTATGGTCATTGAGCGGAGTCGAAATGACCGGTATAATATCCAAAACCACATTGATTTAACAGACAGGTTGCTCAGCTGTGATTAAAAACTTTGCTAAAATAATTAGAAATGGCTGCGGACAAAAAAACCGCGAGGCCAGAGAATTGCTGCTCAAAGCATGCCAAACTGTCATATCTGAAATTGATCCCGCGCAATTGATTAAGAGACAGGTGAAATTAAAAGATAATGAGCTTTTAATTCAAAACCGAATTTTTAATCTTGATAATTTTGAGTCAATATATGTTATCGGCGCCGGCAAGGCCGGTAAAACCATGGCAAAAGCTCTAACTGATATTCTGGCAAATAGAATAAAAAATGGGGTTGTTAATTATCCGGGCGATAAAGATAGAACAGGTAATATACATCTTAACCCGGCAGCTCATCCAACTCCTGATATTCATGGTCAGGCGGGAGCCAAAGCTATTTTGCAACTGGCAAAAAATGCCGGCGAAAATGATCTGATTATTTCTTTGATATCCGGCGGAGGCTCAAGTTTGCTGCCACTTCCGGCCAATGGCATTTCCCTGGAACAAAAAATCGAAACTACCAGATTACTTCTTGAGTCCGGTGCTGATATTACAGAAATCAACAGCGTAAGAAAACATATTTCGGCAATAAAAGGTGGGCAACTGGCAAAGGCTGCTTACCCTGCAACTCTGGTTAATCTAATTTTATCTGATGTAATCGGCGACCCGCTTGATTGCATTGCCTCGGGACCCACTGTTCCAGATCCCTCAACTTATGCGGATGCAATAGGGGTTCTTAAAAAGCACAATTTGGCTGAACAAATACCAGGAGAAATAAATGAAATATTAGCAGAAGGTGCCGATGGCCAAAGACAGGAGACACCTGAGGCTAATGCTTTCTGTTTCAATAAAGCATTTAATTTTGTTCTTGGGAATAACCATTCAGCAATTGATGCGGCAGCTGACTTTTTTGCCCGCAATAAGATCGAAGTTGTAAAACTAAAGCAGTTTGCAAAAATCAATGCCGAAAAAGCAGCAGAAGAATTTTCTAATGCTGCATTGAAATTAAAACAAGGCATGTCGAACCGGTCGATTCCTGTTGCAATTATATCAGGCGGTGAAGCCAATGTTAAAGTTGAAGGAAAAGGGCTTGGCGGCCGGGTCCAGGAAATGGCTCTGGCCTCAGTAGAGGCCTTAAAAAACAGCGATGGAATAATCTTGTGTTATTTCGCTACCGATGGAATTGATGGCCCGACCGATTCCGCAGGTGCCATTGTTGATGGCGAAACTTTTGTTCATTCTATGATGAAGGGACTGCAACCTGCAAATTTCCGGGTGAATAATGATTCATACCACTTTTTCGAGCAAATCGGTGATTTGATTTTTACCGGATATACCGGTTCGAATGTGAATGATCTTTATCTGGGATTTATTTATTGAAATTTATTTTAAATAATCGAATAAATATTTCATGATTGCTTCTGCCTTATTAATTCATTATATTTAAAATATGGAAGGAATTTTGTTTTTAATTGCTGTTCTTGTCTTACCCCTGTTGTTGGTTCTTTCATGGCGCTACAACAGATCTAATAAAGCTAAAAAATTTGCCCGGCATTTAAAATTAAAGTTAATTGATGATGATCTGGAGAACCCAAGGTTTAAAAGTGAAATCGATGGGCGAAAAATCAGTTTTATAGTAAAGACAATGCGCCGAGATCGGCGTTATCGCACTGATATTCAAATTGTTGTTTATCCCAAAAAGCAAACCAGTATTCTTTTCAGACTTGAACCCGAGCTGGAAATAGAATCCAGTAGTTTTAAAAAAGTAAATGACATGTATCGCCAGGCCAACCGCAAGAAATTGCGATCCAAAGGCCTTAGAGATTTAAAGCTTGGCGACAAACCATTTGATGAGGCTTTTTATGTTCATGGTATTTCTTCCAATGAGGTTAAACGAATTTTAATTCCTGAAATCAGACAGCTCATGCTCGAACTCAAGTCTCCGCCCACCGGATTTATGTCAATGCAGGGCGTTTATCAGTATTTTACCCTCATTGTTAAACCCGATAAAATCGAATTTGAACGAAAGGATTTCAATTTCGAGATTGGTTATTACAAGAAGGTAATAATAATGCTTCATTATCTGGCCCAACAAATCGAAAAAGCCTAGCTTGCTACGCGCGGTCAGTTATTCTTAATTTAAATTTTAAGCCAGTTCAGATTTTTAATTGAAAACGCTTAAATTTCGCGATAATCTTTTACTAATCAAAATTTGGAGGAAAATAATGAACAAGTATTTAATTACAACACTGTTGTTTCTTTCTTTGTTTTTACCTGTAAACTTTGCTGCCGAAGATAAGCCAATATTTAAAGCGATAAGAGCGGGCGATGTTGCAAAAGTTACAAAAATGATAAAAGCCGATAAAAAGCTTCTTAAAAGCTTATCGCGGCGAACAAAACATATGCCCATTCATTTTGCCGCCAAATTCGGGAAACCCGAGGTTGCCAAAGCACTTCTTGAGCTGGGGGCCGATCCCAACAAAAACGATAAAAGTTCAATCAGCGGAAAAAGCCCGCTTTATTATGCAATCGGTTTTAAGAACTTAGATATTGCTGAAATGCTGATAAAAGAGGGTGCCCATGTTTATGAAAGAAACGATGCCGGCAATCTTTTTATTCTTGCAACCCGCCTGAAGCTTTATGATCTGGCCAAAAAGCTGTTTTCCATGCACAAATTCAACCTGAACGAAAAAGGCAAATCTGCCGAATATACTGCACTTCATGCAGCTGCTGCCGATGGAAATTTCGAATTTGTTAAATTTCTGGTCGAAAACGGAGCCAATGCAAATATTTATGGCGAAAACAATAAAACGCCGCTGCACTTTGCCGCTGAAAATAATCACTATGAAGTAGCAAAATTTCTTATTGAAAATGGTGCCAAACCCAATGTTTATGAACTCGAGTCACTTGCCAGGCATTCTTCCTATGCAGGAAACTATGATCGCAAATTTACCTATTCACCTCTACACTATGCTGCTCAAAAGTCTGACCTCAAAATGGTTAAGCTTCTGGTTGAAGCTGGAGCCCACGTAAATGCAGCTGCTTATGGCGAAACTACCCCCTTGCACCATGCAGCTCATCGTGGTGCTGATGACATGGTCAAATACCTGGTTGAAAAGGGGGCAGACATTAACAAGCGCGGCAAAATCAGCAAAGATACACCTCTTAAATGTGCTATCGCACAAAAACAAAAATCAACCATTCAGCTCATAAAAAGCCTCGGCGGTGTTAAGTAACAATATTTTGGTGGTTGAGTGAAGCGATGCGCTGAGCGCAGTCGAAGCGTCGAAATGACCAATGGATGGTTACAGGGTCTCTTCGACTCCGCTCAGAGACCATACAGGGTGTCATTGCGAGGAGCGTAGCGCTTGTGCTGAGCGTAGTCGAAGCGACGAAGCAATCTCTAAATTTCTCTATAAAAAATTAAATTGGATACTTGGAATAAAAAATGAAAAAAATTAAAAAACTTACCAAAGATTTTAAAAATAAGCTTTTCACCTTTTTTGGTGATATAAGGCTTTATAATTATCCTCTTTTTTTTCTTTATCATCCGAAAGGTTATAAAATTAAGGGTGACAACTTTAAAAAGGTTGCTCGAAACATTAACAGATTTGATGTTTTGTTAAGACGTTACGACACCTATGTCGACAAAGTTTTCATTCCCGGCTGGTGGAATCATGCCGCAATATGCGAAAAAGCTGACGGCCCTTTCTCTACTATAGTTCATGCCACTTCTGATGGGGTTTGCCGTGAGTCTTTGTTTGATTTTATGAAAACCGACCATGTCTGCGTTTTAAGACCGCTTTTTCCTGTAAATCACCTGGAAATGGAGCAGGAGATCAAAGAAATAGTAGGGCTTGAATATGATTTCGACTTCAACTTTGATGATGCCTCAGCTTTCAGTTGCACCGAAGTAATCAATTATTTATTCAGACATTACCAGGCCGGCATCGAGCCAACCCAATTCCTTGGTCAGAAAGTCATTCCCCCCGACAATATTTACAGCGCCCCCGGCTTTACCAGAGTCGTTTGACTATGAACCAAAATAAAAAAGCATTAAATAAAGATTAATGGTTCCTTTGCTTCCGCTGAAAGATCGCAACAGTATGTTATTATATAATGGTCATTGAGCGAAGCTTGCGCTGAGCGCAGTCGAAGCGTCGAAATGACCATGGTGCAAAAATCATTTAATACAATAATGTTTTAAAATTTGCTAATATTCTAAATAGATAATTACTGATAATATACTTGAAGAACATTAACTTAATAATAGTTAACCGGGAGGAAATATTTATGGCTTTTGGCTGGGGCTCAGAATACAGCAAATACGGCATTAAAGAGCCTGATAATGAGAGTAACCTTGAAAAACTAAAGAACAATTTGAATGCTGCAAAAATTTGTATCGCCCTTGCAGTTTTAATGCTTCTTCAACATGTTTTCTGGCTTCCTGTGGGTTTTTACAGTTCATACTGGCCCGAGGCAGAAGGAAAAATCGTTTCATTTAAAATAAGCGAAGCAAATCCTGATTGGTTAACTTATTTCGTTGAAATTCTTGGCGAGAGGTATGGCGAGGAAACTCATTATGGTTTGGATATAACCTACGAATACAAAGTTGGCGGCATTCAATTTTTTGGCAGTCGCGTCTGGATGGCACCCGAAAATACCTGGGATAACAAAGGAAGTGTTCCCTCTGAAACCTATATATACAATAAGCCCGGCAAAAAAATTAAGGTCCGCTATTGTCCGTTCAAAAAAGACTTTTCCGTTCTTATCCCCGGCCCTCAAGTAGATAAATTTTTCATTCTAGGCATAATCTTTCTTGCAATTGGTTTATGGACCTATTCCCACTACAAAACCCAGATCCGCCTCGAATCCCAAATTTAACCTGATTATACTAAATAAATACTGCAAGCAATTTTACAACTTGCTTGCCAGATGATAGCGTTATTTTCATAACAATTTCCGGGAAGCCCAAATATATGCCTCCAATCTATTACCGCAAACTGGTCAGGGACAAAATTGCCGAAATAATTTCAAACAGTGGCAAAAAGTCCATAAAGAAACAGCTTACAACCGAGGAATATGCTTACTTTCTCAAGTTGAAACTGATAGAAGAAGCTCATGAGTTATTTCAAAGCAATAATCAGAAAGAATTTACAAAAGAAGCTGCTGATGTGATTGAAATAATAAATGCACTGGCAGATTATTATAAGGTTTCTAAAGAAGAAATAGAAGAAACAAGAAATAATAGAGCTTTAAGCCGAGGAAGATTTTTAAACCGCGATTATTTGCATGCTGTCTATAGTAGCAGCGAAAAAGATACAGTCTCCTTAAGCGAAGGAAAATTACTGAATCCTTTTATTGTAAGTAATTCCAGTAAGCCAACTTTGTTGGAACTTCTTATTCAGGAATTGTCAGAATCAGTAGAATGTATGATCGCCAGTGCCTTTCTAAGCCGTGGCATGATTAACTTGTTACAAAGACATATTGAAAAGTTTCTTGCCAGGGGCGGGCAATTACAAATTCTAACTTCTACGATGAATTGCTTTAATGATCCTGATGATCTTATTCACCTTGTAAAGCTTTTTCCAAATTTAGAATTAAAGGTCTTTTACCCGGATAATGAAAATGTTGACTTTAAGAAACAACCACCGTCTTTTCATATTAAATGTTTTCTTTTTTCCAAACCAGATGGGCACAATTCTCTTGTAATTGGTTCTTCAAATATGACAGGAGGTGGTTTGCTTAATAACGAAGAGTGGAATTATTATTCTAACTCTGAAATAAATCTGGCTTTCGAACAATGTAGTTCAAAAACAGTGTTTGAGAGGGCTCGGGAAGATTTTCAAGGATATTGGCAGCAGCAGTCGGTATTTATAAATAATTCATTTCTGGAAGCTTACAGAAAACAATTTAAAAAAAGAGAGATTGTTAGAAGGTTGCAACTTGAGCTTGAAGTTGATTTTGAAAATTCAGGTAAGCCTTCTCCCAGACCAGCGCAGAAACATGCTCTTTGCGAGCTGGCGCAGCGTCGAAAACAAGGAATAAAAAAAGCTGCAGTTATTGCTGCCACCGGGCTGGGGAAAACACATCTTGCAGCATTTGATTTTGAGCAAAGCAAATTAAAAAGATGTTTGTTTGTTGTGCACAGGGCCAATATATTAGGTGAAGCCAGGGAAGTATTCAGAGAAGTTTTGCAAAAAGATTCATTTGGTCTTTTGCTTACGGGAGAAAATAACCTGGGGCAAAAAAAGGCGATTGCTGTTTCTGATTGTAGTGTTTTTGCAATGGTTCAAACTCTTTCCAGGGCATCTACTCTTGAGCTTTTTGCAACAAATCGTTTTGATTACATAGTTTTTGATGAATTCCATCATAGTGAGGCAAGAACTTATCGATCAATTCTCAGGCATTTTAATAGTGAATTCTTACTTGGTCTAACGGCAACCCCTGAAAGAATGGATGGAAGGGATGTCCTGGAAATTTGTGATTACGAAATTGCTTATGAAGCAAGACTATTTTCTGCAATAGATCAAGGTTGGCTTACACCTTTCCAGTATTATGCAATTTATGATAAAACCGATTATTCAAACATCCGTTGGACAGGCCGGGGCTATGATGAAAGCCAGCTTGAAGCTGCGCTCGAAAATGATACCAGAGCAGGGTTGATTATTAAAAACCTGAAAAGCTTTTTACCTTCTCAAGGAAAAATTAAAGCTCTTGCTTTTTGCTCCAATAAAGGCCACGCAAATTATATGAGCAAAAAGTTCTCAATAGCCGGGCTTGATTCTGTTGCCCTTCTTGGCGAAGCAACAGAAGCCGAAAGAAAACAAGCTATTGCCAGATTGCAAAATGAATCTGATAGCTTAAATGTAATCTGTTCTGTGGATATTCTCGGCGAAGGCGTGGACATTCCTTCTGTGAGCCATGTTTTGATGTTGCGTCCGACAGAATCTTTTTCGGTAGTTTTACAACAACTTGGCAGAGGCTTGCGAAAGACACCGGGAAAAGAATTTCTTGTAGTGCTGGACTTCATTGGAAACTTTCGTAATTCCTATATCACTCCTTTGATTTTTAATCAGCAATATTCCCACAATGCTGATAAAGCGCTTAAAGCGACATTAGATTTTCAATTGCCTGCAGGTTGTTATGTTGATGCAGACAAAAAAGTTTATAAAATTTGGCATGATGATATTAAAAAAACCTTTGCAGCAAAATCGCGTAAACAGCTATTGATTGATGAATATAAAAGACTTAAAAAATTACTTGGAAGATCACCGACTTTACTTGATTTTCTTGCCAACCCTGAAGCTGCAGAACCCAAAGCTTTTATTAAATGTTTTGGAAACTGGCTTGCAGTCAAAGAAAAAGCTGAGGATTTAACGGATTTTGAAAAATCTTTAACTGGAACAATTGCAGCCAATTTTTTGCAGCATATAGAAAAAGAACTCGCTCCAAATAAATCTTATAAGATGGTAGTTCTCAAAGTTCTGTTAAAAGATACTCAAAGGCGCACATCCTGGCATTTAGAATGGATCGCAGGACAATTTCGAAACTATTATTTGACTCATCCTTCGCATCAAAGTGACTGTTCTATTTTTAATAAAAATAATGGTAATAAAAATGTTTCATTAAAAAACTTTATGAAGCTTGTAAAGGAAATGCCTTTAGCTAAGCTTGCCGGTCATGGTCGAAAGAAAAAAAATGTCAAAAGTTATTTTGAACTTAAAAAAGATCAAAACAATAGCTTTAAAATTTGTGATGAGTTAAAAGACTGGTGGAATAATTTAAAATTTAGAAAATTGATTCAAGATAGGGTAGAGTATGCATTAGCCGCTTATTTTTATCGCAAAAATAAAAATATGTTTGCAAATGATAATAAAAAAGTGTCTGCAGAAAAGCAAATTTTAGAAGAGGTTGAAAACCTTAATCCGCAAAATGATTTGGAAAATATCAGTGACAATGAAGAAAAATTGTTGGAACTTCCTTTTTATACAAATATAAAAGTAGCTGCAGGGAACATTTCTAATACAGGAATTTTTGAAAACTCTTCCGAAAAAATTAAGGTTAAAAGAAAAAGAAAAATTAGTCCTGAAAGAAATCAGTTTGTTGTCAAAATATCAGGTGATTCAATGGATGGTGGTAAAGAACCAATATCGAATGGAGACTTGGTAGTTCTTGAACCAATTACACCTCTTTCCGCCGGAAGCCTTCAGGGGCAAATAATAGCAGTTGGCTTTACTGATAATTCAGGCAACACTGCCTATGCATTAAAAAAAGTCAAAAAAGATTCTTCAGGTAAATATTATCTGGTTTCACAAAATAAAGCCTATAAAGAGATACCAGTAAATCCAGACAATTTCAGAACTATTGCCAGATTTATATGTAAATTGTAGCTTGAAGTTTATGACCTTAAACAGGTTAAGATTTTAGTTGTTATAATATTAAGGGATCTGGTAAATAAGTTTAAATTTAAATTTTTTTAGGATAAATTGTTATGGGAAATGACGAAAAGCCCTTGATTGAAGCTAGTGGCGGGATACATATCGGTAGAAGTTTTTTGAAGTCTTTTCAGGCTTCCTGGCCGTTTGGCAAAATCGAAGTGTATGATGATTATATTGTGTTAAAGATTCAATATCTGCCGGGTTTTATTCTGCGCTGGTTCGAAAAAGCAGATAAATTTCCGGCGATGATGGGTACATATAATGATATTCCCGACAGGATCAAGTTAAAATATACCGACATAAAGTCTTATAAGGAAAAAGACCTCTCAGCGCTTGGATATGGTCTTACCTTTATTCATCAAGACGAAGAATCTGCGCCTTTCCTTCAAGTCTGGATATCTAAAGATACAGCAAAAAAAATAACTGATTTTCTCAACCAAAAAGGAATTGCCGGCGAAGCTGACAGCAAATGAAATGGTAGAACAGATCTACGAAAACGCAGAAACCACAATTTCTCCCAGACCAATGTCAGGTGGGCAATATTATGATTGGCACAATTCCAATAATGGCGGAAACCCGCTTCAGAACTTAACCGCGGTTCAGGGTGAAAATTACGTAGATTACAGCCATGGTGTCAGACTGGTAAGCAAGTCTGTGGTA
>JBNJGH010000103.1:0-11538 GCA_051747585.1 Candidatus Rifleibacteriota bacterium | reverse complement strand
ATCTGTTATAGAGGCAAAAACCATCTGGGCTATTCTCATGCCTTTCTCAATTGTAAAGGGTTTTTGCCCGTGATTGATCAAAATTACTTTTACTTCTCCGCGATAATCGCTGTCTATAGTGCCCGGTGCATTTAAAACCCCTATGCCGTGGCGTGCAGCCAAACCCGAGCGGGGCCGAACCTGGGCTTCAAAACCATGGGGAATTTCGAGCCGCAAACCGGTTGGAACCATTGCATAATTGCCGGGAAGCAGCTCAATATTTTCGGTTGAGCACAGGTCATAGCCGGCAGAGCCTGGGGTGGCTCGCACCGGCATTTTAGCTTCTTCTGTTTTTAACAGCTTGATTATGGTCGCTTTTTGTTTAAGCTCCGACTTGTTGTGCATTTTCAGACTCGTTTTCCTCTATTTTACGGAACTGTTTAATTGCTTCTGCAAGTGCCTGCATAGCCTTTTCAAGCTTTTCTGACTCGAGTACATAGCTGATTCTAATCTCATTCAATCCTTTGCCGGGAGTTGCATAAAATCCCGCCGCCGGGGCAACCAGAACAGTGTTGCCGTTAAATTGAAAGTCAGTTAGCAGCCATTGGGCAAATTTTTCGGCATTTTTTATTGGAAGCTTGGCAATTACATAAAATGCGCCGGTCGGGGTTTTGCAGACTACGCCTTCTGCTTTGCTCAATCCCTCCATAACAGTATCGCGTCTTTTTTGATATTCAAGCAGAATTGGAACAAAATAATCCGGGTCCATCATCAGACCGGCTCTTGCGCCCCATTGCTCTACTACCGGAGAACTGAGACGGGCCTGAGCAAATTTAAGACAAGATTGCATTACCTCTTTGTTTCTGCTGGCAACGACACCGATTCTGGCGCCACAGGCAGAATATCTTTTTGAGATGCTGTCGATAAGAATTGCATACTCGTCCATGCCTTCGATCTGGGTAATAGAGGTGTGTTTAAGGCCATCGTAGGTAAACTCTCGATATACTTCATCGGCCATTACATAAATTTCGTGTTTTTTGGCAAGATAAGCCAGATCTTCAAGGGTCTTGCGTGAGTAAACCGTACCGGTAGGATTATTTGGATTACAAATTAGAATAGCTCTGGTTTTTGGAGTAATTGCTTTTTCGATTGTTTCAACCGGAGGAAGCTGAAACCCATCTTCTGCATAAGTAGTGAGGGCTTTCAGAGTAACTCCGGTTTCATAAGCCATACCATTGTAATTGGTGTAAAAAGGTTCGAAAACTATAACTTCATCGCCGGGATCACAGATTGAAAGAAAAGCAAAGAAAATAGCTTCGCTGCCACCTGTTGTAACGATTATGTCTTCGGGTTCGAGATTAATTTTGTTGTTCTGATAATAACGGGCAAAAGATTCCAATAAAAAATCTTCTCCCTGAGATGGACTGTAGGCAAGAACTTCTTGATCAAAGTTTCTAATTGCTTCCCTTATAGGCTCAGGGGTAGCAATGTCAGGCTGACCGATATTGAGTGGAAATACATTTACACCTTTCTTACGGGCAGCTGTGGCGTATGGGAGCAGCTTTCTAATTGGAGAAGCCTGCATGTTTTGAGCTCTGGCTGAAATCTTTTTCATCACAGAAATTCCTTTCCTTGGTTAATAACCCTTTAGACGCATTAGCGTCGTAAAATATCTACCTAGAGAATGTAACTCTATTTTTATTTCAGTTTCAACCTTTTGTTTCTAATGTTTGTTGCGAATTTTTCCGAAAACTATCAGTAAATGAAAAAAATAAGTCGTTTGGCGATAGTATTGTTTTTTGTAATATCAGTGATTCATGTCGGTTGTATGAGCACTGGTTCTCCTGCACGCGGAAATTTAAGCGGAATAATAACAGATTCGTCGGGGAACCCTCTAAGTGGTGTCAAAGTTGCAACAACCGAAGCAAGCACATTTACCGATGTCAATGGCGTATGGATGCTGGAGGCGCTGGAGCCACAAATGACCAGCGTTAGTGCCAGTCGAGAAAAGTATCAGACCCAGACAAAAACAATTGAAGTTTTGAGTGGTCAGACGTTTGAAGAAATTAATTTTGTCATGGCTGCCGACAGCGAATTATATGATATTCAGGTTTCTTCTTTAACCTCTACCAGCGCTCGAATTGTTTTTTATAGCAAAAAGCAGAGTATCGGTTTTATAAGGTATGGTTTAAATGGCTTGTTAAATCAATATTCCGAGCAGGATAATGAGGAGTCATTTCTTCATCAGTATGAAATAACAAATCTTACTCCTGCTACAACATATCGTTATCGATGCGTGGCAGATGATGAACTTGGCCGCCGACTCGAGTCTGACACGTTAAATTTTACCACCGAATATACTGTCAGGGGCGATCCCCCTACGGGCCTCAAAGCCAGTAAACCATCGGATTCCAATTCCATCAAACTTGAATGGAACTCTGATTCAGGGGTGGATTTTGCCGGTTATAAACTTTATAAATCTGAATCAAAAGATGGCAGCTATGTTCAGGTTGGATCAGGTAAGATCAACAACAATTATTATACAGATTTGAACGTTATGCCTGGTAGAAAATACTATTATCGGGTAGCCAGACTTTCAGGATCCGGCGATGAAACACCAAAGTCCGAACCAGTCTCATTTTTGATGCCGGGAAGAATGGATCAAAATGCTGTCTGGACAGCGCAAAATTCGCCCTATTATTTAACC
This sequence comes from Candidatus Rifleibacteriota bacterium, assembly GCA_051747585.1. Taxonomy (GTDB): domain Bacteria; phylum Muiribacteriota; class Ozemobacteria; order Ozemobacterales; family Ozemobacteraceae; genus DYKG01. The sequence continues at coordinate 8,852 of JBNJGH010000103.1, read as the reverse complement.
GGTGATTTGACCGTTGCGCCAGGTGTAAGCCTTGTCATAGATAAAGGCGTAACAGTTGGAGTTTCAAAAGGTGATCAATGGGACCCGGAATCAGATTCTGACATGATTGATATTCTGGTTCAGGGAACTTTGATGATACAGGGCGCAGTTGAGGCTCCGGTTGCCATGACTTCGGTCAGCTCGTCGCCTCAGGCAGGAGACTGGAATGGTATTACTTTCGATACCATGTCTGATCTTAATACTTCAATAATCAAGGGTCTCAAAATTTCCTGTGTAGTTGATGGTGTAAATGGGCGTGCAGGAATTCCTGAAATCACTGAGTCAAGATTTTTCAGCTGCAAACAATCTGGTATTCAAACAGAAAATGCTCGTGAAGATGTCAATATAAAAAATAATGAATTTGATACCTGTAGTTCAGCAATTCTTGCTAACAACAATCCTGTAGATGTAAAAATTTATGATTGTAAAATTCAGCGGTCGATTTACGGCATCGTTTCTCTTGATAACGCCAATGCCGAGATTAAAGGCAATCAGATAGCTTTTGCCGGGGTATCCGGCATAGATGTTGGCAATAAAAGCACTTCTTCAATCGTTAGTCGTAACCTTATCGGATATGGTTCTAACGGCACCGGCATTATGTGTCGCGGTGAAGATGAAATTAGAAGAAATACCATTCATTCAAATGTTGGTATTCAATTTAATGCAACTGCCACTGTGCGTATCAGAAGCAATCTGATTCTTGCAGATAATACAAAGAATTCCATTGGTGTTTTATACAGCGGTTCAGACGATTATGTCGTTGGCTCAAACCAGATACAAAATAACCTTATATGGGATATTCCAAGCGGCAACGAAAGAAGATATCTTAGCAATGATAATAATGCGTTACCGGGATTTTCGACTGACTTAAGGCTCGATCCTGCTTTGATGGGCGGCGATCCTTTTGTTGATCTTCCTACCATGGATTACAGTTATGTTCCGTCGCCCGGCAGCCCCTTAATGGCCGCAGGTTATGACAACGAAGATATTGGAGCTTTTGATGTGCCCAGGCAATAAATTAAGACTGATATTATTAATTTTATTACCCTCCCTGCTTATAGTTTTTATTCAGGGGTGCGGACTGCGTCAGTCACAGACGGGCAGTCTCAGTAGCCGCATAATCGATGCAGATGGTGATGCGGTAGTCGATGCAGAGGTTTTTTCGATTTTTAGAGAAAGCGAAAAGGTTTATACTGCAAAGGATGGCGGATTTCATTTATCTGAGCTGCCTGCGGGCTTGAACAATATTGTAATTCTCCATCCCGATTACCGGCTCGAAGAAAGGCAGATAGAAATAAGATCAGATGAAACTACCGCACTCGATTTTATTCGCCTCGACCAGGCCAATGCCCCAAATCGGATTTCCAATGTCAGAGTTGTAAGCGTAGCTTCAACCAGCGCTAAAATCAGTTGGCTGACTTATCGTGAAGTAGTTTGTAATATAGATTACGGAACCAGTAGAAATTACGGTTCAATTTATCGTGAAGCCAGGCCTGCCAAAGAGCATGAAGCCATTATTACCGGTCTGACTCCTGAAACTTTCTATCATTTTAGAGTTCAGTATATAAGCAATGAAGGCGCAAGCTACTATTCCTATGACTATTCTTTCGAAACTGATCTGGGCAATAAACCTGCTCCCCCTGTCGGTATAAGCTTAAAGCCCATATCTGAGGCAAATACGGTAGAAGTTGTCTGGCAGCCGGCCACCGCGACTTCTGTTGTCGGTTACAACCTTTATCGTCGCGAAAATGGCGGCGACTGGCTTCGATTAAATGAAACGCCTCTTTCTGATCATTTAACCAGCTATAAAGATACGGGCGCGACAGCCGGCATGTTTACCGATTATGCAGTGACTGCAGTAAATCAGTTTACCGGCGAATCTTATAAACTTGTTTCCGAAAAGGTTTTTGTTCCGGGAATTTTAAATACCAACATTTCGATTGCTCAACTTGAATCACCGATAATATTGAACTCAGACCTTATTGTGCCGGCAGGTATAAACCTCGAGGTTGAACCCGGAGTAGAGTTTTTGATTGGCGAAAAAGACCTTGCTGCTTCAGGGCTCGATGAAGATCGGGTAGAAATAATCGTAAGTGGCAGACTCATAATGAATGGCACTGAGCTTGCGCCGGTTAAATTTCGACCATTAGATGGCTCGGGCAGGCGTGATCACTGGGCTGGAATCAAAATTCTTTCTTCTGATACCGGAATTTCAACCTTATCACATGTAGAAATTTCTGGCTGTTATCCATACAGTTTAAATATTGAAGCCAGCCGAATAGATCTCGATTCTATTTCAGTGGCTTATTCTCAAGGTGGAATCAGGCTGGCAGGCGTAAGAGAAATACTTGATTTTAAAAATTACATTGCTGCAGAAATTGATACCATGGCATTAAAAATTGAAGGTTGTCGTAAGGTTATTGTTTCACAAGCTGAATTCCAACAGGTAGATAAAGGTATAGAGGTGGCTGCAGCAGCAGTCGACGAAAAGCTTTTGCTCGACAATACAGATATCTACTGCCAGAGCTATGGCATAAAAGGAGTTCTGGGTCAGTCGGTTATAAAAAATGTTCTAATCGTAAGCGAGAAAGGAACCGGCATTTCAGTTAATTCAACTCTGCATTCAAGCGGAAACAATGTCGATCATTGCACCATCGATGCTGACAATGGTATAGAGCTGGCTTCAGGCACAGTTGTAATCAGCAACAATATAATTGTTAACCGTAATAAAGCCGGTAAAAAGGGAATTGTCAATTCAAGTATTTTGACTCCATCTTATGATTTTAACAATCTCTGGGGTTATGCAACCGCCTACGAAGGCTGTGGACCAGGTATCGGCGCAATCAAAGCCGATCCCTATTTTGTCGGTGGCAATCCATTTGATTATCATCTACGGTCAGACTCTTCTTTGAATCTGCAAGATGAGAATGGCTCAGAAATGGGACGTTATGGAGTGTCAGAACTATGAGAAGCTATGAAAAAAAAGTTCTAAACAGAGTGTTTTTCAAGTTAAATAACCGTAGATTCCTTCTGTCATTTTTAGTTTGCATTTTGCTGCTTGTTGGTTGTGAAAATCAAATGAGCACACAACGAGGAATGATTTCGGGTCTGGTAACCGATGAAGTCGGCAACAGTATAACCGGCGCAATTATTTCTTCTCATCGCTCTCTGTTTAAAGCAGAAACAGACGAAAACGGACATTACGAATTCTCGTCTCTCGATGTCGGAACGCACAGGCTGACGGTTGAAAAAGGTGGTTATTATCTTGCCTCGAAAACAGTTGAAATAGGTTATGGCCAGGTGCTCGAGGGCATTGATATCGAGGTTGAAATTTTACCTGACATGATTACCTGGAATCTTGCAGTTAGAGAAAAAGACAGGGTAGTTATTGATGTTAACTGTGCCGAAAAAATGTCTGTCTGGGCTGCCTGGCGCGAAGTTGGCAGTACAAGGCAACAGACACCGCCATCAACCGAATTTTCAACCAGTCATCAGATTGAGTTGTCCGGGCTTCATCCCGGCGCAGAATATATGGTTGCAATAGAAGGAATTACTAAAGACAATCGCCGTTTTGTATCTGAAAAAGATTTTTTCAGAACGGTTAACCCTCTCGATATTCAAGGGGATCCCGAACAGCCGGCTAATCTTAAATTGACGCAGACAGATGAAGGGCCTGAACTGTCCTGGACCTATGAAGGAGTAGACTCTTTAAGAGGCTTTCGAGTTTACAGGGCAATGGAATCTGAAGACTTACAAATGATCGCAAATGAAAACATGGTTTTTGCAGCGAACAGAACTTATGTAGATGACCTGACCGAACCGGGCAGGTTTTATACTTATGCATTGCAGTCGGTTGATCTGGAAGGAAATGTTTCTTCTCTGACCAGCTCTTTAAGTATTGTTCCAGCAGGTGAATTGAAACGCGATCTTGTTTGGCAGAAAAGCTGGAATCCATTAAATATAAATGGGGATATTACAGTTCCCGAAGGGGTTACACTTACCATGCAGGCAGGTCTTGATGTTATGTTTTCGTCTGAGGATGAGAGCAGAAGCGGTTTTAATCCTGAAATATGTGAATTTTTGGTTGAAGGCACTCTTATTGCTGAAGGTACAGATGAAGAACCCATTTCTTTAACAAGCAATTCTTCGCTGCCGACGCGAAAAGACTGGGATGGTTTAAGAATTATTGCAAATCACAGCCAGAAGAAAACCCGTTTAAAAAATATTTTAATTTCTCATGCAGAAGATGGAATTGCCATATACGATAGTTTGGTTGAATACAGCAATATAAAAACCAGGTTCTGTGATATTGGGATTTCTCTCCATGGTTCACAAAATCTGAACTTAGAAAATTACAGCTCGGAAGATTGCAAAACTGCGCTTCTGGCAGAGAACACCTCTGATTGTAGTTTCTCTACTCTTACTATAAGCAAAGCTGAGGTGGGAATTGATTTATTATCCAATTCTGATCTGCAGTTAAATGATTTTGACATCAGAAATTCTATAAGTTGCGCACTCAAAACCGCAGATCGTGAAAATCTTGTAGTCAAAAACGGTTTGTTACATAGTTTTGAAACAGGTTTGGACGCCGGGGGAGCTAAAGCTGATTACCAGTTTCTAACCGTAGACGCGATTTATGGCATAGTTGTAAATGGAGCCGAAGAGCCGGTTCTCAAGAATAATATTATTGCCAATTTTATCGAACCTGATTCCGGTTATGGCATCGAAGACAAGACCCCTGGCAGAAGTTATCCCTATAACAATATTTACAATTTCAGCCAGGCAACCTTAGGTTGTGATCAGAGTGGTGGACCAATTTTAAACGTCGATCCCGAGTTCATCGGTTTGCAACAGGATACTTATGATTATCATCTTAAGAGCACCTCACCTCTGCTGAATGCCGGAGAAAACGGGGGACAACCTGGTGCATACGGAGCACCGGGCTGATTCTTTATAATTTATTAAAACTTGCGCAGCATTTTGTCGATAAATCGTAAGAGAAATAATGAGAAATACCCGGAGGTAAGCAATGCGGCGTTTAGTTTTTGGTTTCGGAATCTTTTTACTCCTATTAAGCCCTGCAAATGATTGTCAGGCCCAGAAAATGATTGACAAGGCTCAGATAAATCAACGTATTCATAATTTAAGAAACAGGCTTAAAGACTATCACACAAGGTTTCAGACTCCGCAGCAAAAAAAGGCGGAAAAGCTGAAAAAAATAAGTGAAGAGCTTGAGAAACGTGAAGATGTTGCTGTAACAGTTTTGTTCACAGACCCAGAGGCAGGTAAAAGTAATGCTTGCTTTGAGCCTGAAGTAAATTCCGACAATGGTTCGGCTGAAACTGTTGCCCAATTTGCTGGAGCAGGCAATGCAGAAACTGCCAGAACCGCAACAAAATCAATAACAGATAATGAGTCGTTGACTGAAGAACAGAAAAGTCGCCTGCTGGAAATAGAGAAACGCAAAAAGCTTTTTGCCCGCCTGAGAGAAAAGGTACAACAAGCAACCAGGGGCTCTAAAAAGAGCGCCAAAGATATAAGGTCTCTGGTTGCCAGTATTGATTAATTAAGCTTACGCACTTTGTGTCGCAAGTTCAGGTTTGAGAATCTCTACCTCTATTGCTCCTTTAAGTTCTTCGGCAAATTTTTGCCCTTCATCGGCTTCACCTACTATATCGCCATAATGAACAGGAATGGCAACATCTGGCTTTATAGTTCTAGCTGCCTGGGCTGCCTCCTTGTAGTTCATTGTATAAGTGCCGCCTATCGGTAAAATAGCAACATTTGCTTTTACCTCTGACATTTCCGGAATAAAATCGGTGTCGCCGGCAATATAAAAGGTTTTATTGTCTACCTCAATTTTGTAGCCAACCCAGTTATTATTTTTCGGATGAAATTCCTTGTTTTTATTGTAAGAATAAGTTCCTGTGACTTTAATATTTCCCTTTTTAATTTCTTTACCGGGGGAAATGGCAAGGCATTCAAATTTACTCTGTAACTTATCGAGACAATCAGGTGGGGCAATAACTGTTTTGCCGGGTGGCAGAATCTTGTTGATATCATCTGGACTAAGATGATCAAAATGAGCGTGGGTAATAAGAACAAGTTCAGCTTCATATTCCCCTTTGATTTTCCATGGGTCGATGAAAATGTTGCCGGCGCTTGTTTCAATCAACAAGCTGGCATGACCAAGCCATTTAACACAATTTGTTAAATTATTCATGTATTCCTCCCTTTTTATGTCTGTATAATTATTGTAACAATTTCGCAGCCTTAAAAAAAGAAAAAAATGGAGCTGTTCGATTTGAACAGCTCCCTGAAAGGGATATTGTTGGGTTGTGTCGACCCTTGCGGGTCAGCTGAAACAATTTTCAGCGGGCATAGTCCGTTACGATTCTTAAATCGTAGCGGTTACTAACATAGAAAAAGCGCGAGAATAGAAAGTTCGTTCTTATACGTTTAATTTTTTGGGTCCCCTTTAATCTCTCTCATTTTTTATTGTAATGAAATTTAAAAAAAAAGCAAATCCGGTTAAGGGATTTTTGTTTTTATTTCGTTGAGCCAGATTCTGGCGGCCAAGTCTGAAGGCGCGCGCCAGTCGCCTCTTGGCGAAAGTGAGCCACCTGAACCAATTTTAGGTGAATCGGGCATGCAGCTTCTTTTAAACTGAGAAGTTTGCAGAAATCTTTTTACAAAAACCTCAAGCCATTTTTTTATTTGTTTTAGATCATATTTTGGTTCTTCGGTCTGCTGCCAGGCGTTATAGCATAAGTAAGCAACTTTTGCAGGGGAAAAGCCAAATCTTGAAATGTAGTAAAGATTGAAATCCTGTAATTCATAAGGCCCAATGACTGCCTGCGAAGATTGTGGTTTATCTTCATTTGATTCAGAGGGAACGAGCTCAGGACTTATTTCAAGTTGAAGTATCTCGTATAAAACTGAAGAAAGATTATCACCAAGGGCTTCGGTGTCAGCAGCCCATCTGATTAAATATTGTATCAGAGTTTTGGGTATCGAGGCATTAACATTGTAATGAGACATGTGGTCGCCCACGCCGTAAGTACACCAGCCTAAAGCAAGCTCGCTGAGGTCTCCCGTTCCGACAACCATTGCGCTGTGCTGGTTGGCAAGTCTAAACAGATGTGAAGTGCGCTCACCTGCCTGAACATTTTCAAAGGTTATATCGTAAACTCGCTCTCCTTCAATAAATGGGTGCTTAAGATCCCGCAACATTTGCGTAGCTGACGGAATAATATCAATTTCGAGACTGGTGACATGCAAAGATTTCATTAAACTGTGGGCACAATTTTTTGTGTGTTCGGAAGTGGCAAAGCCGGGCATAGTACAGCCGATAACATTTTTGCGATCTAGTTCCAGTTTGTCGGCGGCTTTGCAGGCAACCATCAATGCCAGAGTCGAATCGAGACCTCCGGAAACTCCTACAATTAACTTGTTTATTCCGGTAGTTTCCATTCGAGTAATAAGACCCTGAACCTGCATGTTGAAAACCTCGTTACATCTGTTGTTTCGCATCGAGGGATTATTTGGAATATAAGGTCTGGTTGAAATTTCTCTTGCTAATTCAAGGGATTCGGGAAGTTCTTCAAGGCAGAAATTAATAAAGCGGTATTCTTTATGCTTTGGTGAAAAGGTTTTTCTGGCATCTTTAAAAGTGCTGTATCTTATTCGCTCAGAGGTAAGAAGATCTACGTCAAGGTCTGCGATTGTTAAAGAGCCATTTTGGCTGAATCTTGAATTTTCTTTTATTATAGTGGCGTTTTCGGCAATTATTGCATGGCCATCCCAGGCAAGGTCGGTGGTTGATTCGCCTTGCCCGGCACTGGTGTAGATATAGCCGCAAATATTCCTGCCCGAAAAAGATTTGATAATCAGGCGGCGATAATCAGCTTTGCCAACAACAACGTTACTGGCCGAAAGATTTGCGATAAGATTTGCGCCGGCAAGGCAGGCTGAAGTAGCCGGAGAAACGGGAGCCCACAAATCCTCGCAGATTTCGACTGCTATTTTTGCTCCGGAAAATTCTTTGCATTTAAAGATGAGGTCAGTGCCAACCGGTACGTTTTTTCCGAGGAAAATAATTTCATCAGCATCAAGTTGGTCGGCGGGTGAGAAGTGTCGTTTTTCGTAAAATTCAAAATGATTGGGCAAAAATGTTTTGGGAACTATGCCCAGTAGTGCTCCGCGATGCACTATAGCGGCGCAGTTAAACAGCCGGTCATTAATAAGCATCGGCAAACCGACAATGAGCAGAGAAAAAAACTGGTTGCTTTCTTCTATCAGCTGTTCGAGCGCTATCTGGCAATCCCGTAAAAGAGTTTTTTGAAAAAAGATGTCCTGCAATGAGTAGCCGCTCAAACCCAGCTCAGGAAAAACCACCATGCCGGTAAATTGATTGGAGGCTTTGATTGCCATTTCCAGGTGAGATTGCAAATTAAAAAACGGGTCTCCGATTCTTACTTCGCATGATGCAGCAGCGCAACGAAAAAAACCGTGAGTATAGGGATTATAAAATGATTCAGTCATTCTGTTGTGCCCATTTCGATAATTTTTTCTGAATTGGGTTTGCTTATCTGAATCATAAAATCCTCCTCTGTTTTTTTACAAAATACCGCAAACAATTCTGTTTTTAAACCCCATCAATAATTTGCCTCACACCAAGCCGCAAAACCACGAGGATCACCAAGAAAGCCCGTAAATTGTCATCGTATATTGGTGGTTGAGCGTAGTCGAAACCACCAAGTGAACAATTATCTGGTCCCTTCGACTCCGCTCAGGGACCGCAATAGGGTGTC
>JBNJGH010000102.1:0-11570 GCA_051747585.1 Candidatus Rifleibacteriota bacterium | reverse complement strand
CCGGTGACGTTTGTTCGGACATATTCTGAAAAGGGTCCTTCAATACCTGCTTTGGCTGCCGTATGAAAAACAATTTCACAATCTTTTACTGCCCGGTTGACTATATTTTGGTCTGAAATTTCGCCTTGAACAATTTCGCAACCGGCTTCCACAAGGTCAGGGTAGTTTTTTCGGCACAAAATTTTTACTTTTAAATCTTTTGCAAGTAGTTGCTTAACGATTGCACGGCCTAGAAATCCGCTGCCTCCTGTTACGAGGGCGGTTTGCCCGGCGGTTAAAGGTTTGGTTGAAGTAGCCATACAGAACTAACCTCTTTTTCGTAAGGTTTCACCGGCCCATTCTGCCAGAATTTCGCGTCCGATTTTTGCATTGTGCCTTATATCAACAGGAAACCCGGGATGAAGAAGAAACTTTTTTATATCTGCAGTGTGTTCAAATTCAGAGCCGATTTTCTTTAATTCTTCGATTAATTCAGAAGCATTTAAATCTTTTACATTTTTCTCGAGCTCTATACAAATTACCGGAATCTGTTTCCCTTTTTCTCCTACGCCTACCAGAGCTGTACGAAAAACCTTTTCGTGGCGGTTAAAAACCCGTTCACATGGGATGGTAAACCATGTTTTTTCGGGACCTGCAACCCTGTGTCCTTTTCTTCCGCAAAACCATAGTCTGCCTTTTTCATCGAAGCGACCCACATCGCCCATTCTATGCCAGACCTGTTCGCCCTCAGATATTTTAGCCAGGCTTGTATTTTCCGGTCGACGATAATATTTTTGCGTAACAATAGGCCCTTTGACTATAATTTCGCCTATTTCTCCGTCTTCGACCAGAATTTCATCGGAAAAAGCGTCTATGGGGTCATCGCTTATTTTAATAATTTTAACTTCTACGCCATTTACCGGGTAGCCAACGCAGGTGCCGCCTCCTGAGTCGGTTTCTTCAGCCGTTTCTTCTAATATTGTTTTACTGCCGATAGATGCGACGGGCAGGGCTTCAGTCGCCCCATATGGTGTAAAAACTTCGGCTTCATTTTCAAGCATGCGATGAAAACGCATTAAAATATCGTTGCGAGCCGGCGCACCACAGGATATAGCTTTTTTTAAAGAAGGCAGCTTAATTTCATTTTCTGCTCCATAACGGCTCAGAGTATCGATAAGGGCAGGGGAACCAAACATCGAGGTTGCGCCGTTGTCTTCGATTGCCTCAATTAATTTTACCGGATCAGCTTTGGCCGGTTTGGTTGCATCCATATCGGGAATAACGGCAGTCATTCCCAGGCAGACATCAAACAAACCAAAAAGAGGAAATGTTGCAACGTCTACATCTGCATCAGTGTAGTTATACAATTCATTGATCATTCTGACCTGGTTAATAAGAATATCATGAGTGTAGACCGCACCTTTTGAAATGCCGGTGCTTCCTGATGTAAACATTAAAGCACCCATTTCGTTTTTGCTCATGGGAGCAAAATCAACTTCTGAACAATCATCATCGCGAAGCTCCTCAAAGCTGTATCCGCCCCAGAATAGTCTGGTTCCAAGAGTTACAGTGGTTTTTATCGTTTCGGGCGACCATCTTAAAATAATTCGGGCTATATGAGCCAGAGTTATTCCGATAAATGCTTCGGGTTCAGCTTCGCCAAGACATTTTTTAAGATTTTTAAAGCCCATTCCCGGGTCTATCATTACCATTATTGCACCAATTCTTGCCAGTGCGAAAAAGGTTATAAAAAAATCGATTCCCGGTTTTATCATTACTACCGTGCGTGTACCTCTTTTAATGCCTATTTTTTTCAGGCCACGGGCGTAACGATTGGTTTCTTCGTTGAGTTGTTTAAATGTTAAATGAGTGTAAGCCACGCGTCCTGCATGATCTCGGGCCGTGGGCACCACTACCGCTCTTTTGTGAGGAGTTTTTTTTGCGTTTAATTTTATAAATTCAGCCATATTGCTGAAATTCGAAGGTTCTGACATGAGATCAGCTCCTGATTTTAACTTTGTCGTTCAAAAAAGTTTTTCATTATTGAAAAGACTCGGGGCCCAACGTCTTCAAGCAGGTAATGACCGGCATGAAAGCTATGAGCACGTGCCTGGGGAAATCTTTTTTTCCATTCGTGAAAAAAGTGTCGATTAAAAACAAAATCTTTACGACCAAAACATATTAACATTGGTTTATGTTTCAAATTTTCAAGATTGTTTTCTATTTTTAAAAGTTCATCGTAAGAGGGGTCGGTTTCGACCAGAGGTATATCTTGTACAAATCTGGTAGTTGCCACCCGGTTAGCAGCAGAATCATAAGGCGCAAGGAAGCCTTCTCTGACTTTAGGGCTTAGACCTTTTATAGCACAGCTATAAGAAGCTATAAGAGCAAAAGCATTAAATTTATTATTTAGAAACTCACCGATTTTTGTGTTACGAAACAACCAGATAGGCCAGGGGAATGGACAATCCTGGGGTAACCTGAAAGCTGCCGTATTCATTACAATTATTCTTTTTATTTTATCAGGATTTCTGGTGGCATAACCCATGCCTATGGCTCCGCCCCAATCATGGACAGCCAGGTTAACAGGCTGCTTTAGATTAAGCGAATCGATCAACCTTTCCAGATTATCTATATGATCCTTAAGCTGGTAGGGAAATTTATCTGTTCCCGGCTTTTCAGAAAGGCCACAACCTATATGATCAGGAGCGATGGTTCGCATTGCTGGTTTGAACTCTTTAATCATATCCCGGTATAAAAATGACCAGGATGGGTTTCCATGAACCATTATCAGCGGTTCGCCTTTTCCTTCATCAACATAATGCTGTTTAAAACCGTCGGGTTGAATAAAATAATTCTGAGAAAACGGATACAAATCAGTGAAATTTTGTGGATTAAAAGCCATTATTTACCACTCCCAGCCGAGCATCATACTGTTTAAACCACTACCGATACCTATAAAACCGACTTTATGATTTTTTTCGACAAAGCCTCTTTCTTCGGCTATCGCTGCAGTTACGGGCAGAGAGACGGTTCCCATGTTGCCCAGAAATGAGAAGGTTGAAAAATCTTTTTCGAATTCAAGACCAAGATTATTTAAAATAGCATCACGGTTTGCGCTGGCTACCTGATGGGAAATAATCCGATCAAGCTCCTGGCGCTGCCAGCCTACTTCTTTGAAAAAAGCATCTCCGACTTTTCTAATCAGATCACCGCCATGCCTAAGCATGCCGATTGCATTGGTTTCCATCATTTGGGGTGCTCTTGGGGGTTGCCTTTTGTCTGAGCCCCAGCGGCACATTCTATGGTGCTGTGGAGCCGCCATTGCAACGCCTCCAAGTAGTTTAGGGCCGATATGATCATAAGAGCCATCGGATAACACAACGCCTACAGCGCCCGAGCCGCCGGTCATAGTAGCAAGCGCCTGCTTGAAGAATTCCATCGAACCCTCTTCAAGCATTCTTTGTATCATTATCTGGGTTATCTCACGGGCGGTTTCACAGGCTACAACAATTCCTGCTTTTATCTGTCCAAGTTCAATGCGGTTGGCGATATCTATTATGCCGTTCATTACACCCAGACAGGCATTGGAAATGTCTTGAATAAATGTTTGCGGCTGAACATTAAGGTCGGCTGCCACATGGCAGGCGGTAGCCGGCTCGTAGTTGTCGCGACAAACGCCGCAATAAACTATTGCGCCTATGTCTTCTATGGGTATATCTGTCTCTGAAAGTGCTTTTTTAGCAGCTTTTGCTGCCTGAACCCCATTGGAATGACCGGGGTTCCACCAGCGGCGTTCACGTATTCCGGTAAGTGCTTCAAGTTGACCCGGTTGAAGATATAACTTGCGATAAAGTGGTGCAAGCTGTTCCTCAATCCAGGTAGAAGTAATTATATTTTGCGGTAGTTCGTACCCTATCGCTTCAAGAAAAACCCGGGTGAATTTCATAGTTAAACCTGTTCCAGTTCGAGAAAGGATAGCAGAGTTAACCCTCAATATCAACCTTTATGGAAAAATCTTTCATGCTGTAAATAATCCTGCCGTCGACGCTCAAGAATCCATCGGCTACAATGGTAAAGTTTTCGTCATCGATAGCAGTAATACAGGCATCTACAGTTACCAGATCATCTGAAGGAATAACCTGACCTCGATAAGACCAGACATGTTTTTGTTTTAGAGTAAAGGGTTGAAAATGGCACTTTTTGCCTTCAAGACGTGGTTGCCACCTGTCAATGGCTACAGCTTTTAATAACTGCAAGAATGATTCGAGGCCTAGCGAACCCGGAATAACGGGATCCTGGTAAAAATGGGCTTTAAAGAACCAGTCTTGCGGGTTAACCTTTTTGGTTCCTCTAACAAAACCCAGACCATCAGGACCGCCCTCAGGCAAAAATATGTCAATGCTGTCGAGCATTTTATAAGCTTTGGCCGGCATTATAAGGCCGTTAAAGGCATCGGGGTCGCCGCTTTCAGGCAACTCAGGTTTGAAATCAGGGAACGGAAGAGTTCTTGCATTCTTTTTCTGATTATTATCAGGTTCATACATATCTATTCCTCTTAAACCAACCTGATTTGCCAGAGCATCCACCGAAAAGAAACCAAAGGTTGTGTCGCCTTCATAAACTTTTTTATTATTACGAGTCACAAGGAATTTAAATGATTGAATCAACATTCCCGCAGAATTGGCGGTTCTGGTTGCCCACACATCTGCAGTCAGGGTGCCTGAATTCTGGTTTATATCTTCATAAAGAACAGCGGTACCATCCAGATTACGGTAATGAAGTTCTTTATCATCGGAAAAAGCTGAACCCATATAACATGAATACCAGCCACAAACCTGCAAAGGAAACTCTAACAGGACTGAAAATGGGATACTGCTCTGACGGTTAGCTTTGAAAAACCAGGCTTGAGGATCAATGTCAAATTGCCCCTGAACATGCCCGCCAGGCGTAACCTTCATAAAAGGTGCTTCGACTGCTGTAATTCTATCGACAAACAGATATGGCGGATTAGGCAATCGGGCAAGAAAACGCTGATCATCAAATACTTTAAATTGCTCGCCAAAACATTTTGAAGGCTTGCCTATTGCATATTCGAGAATTTGATCTGCAGTATAAAGTGCCGGTTTCTTTTCGGCAGAAGCTTCAACTGGTTGATTGCCTGAAACTTTTGCAGCAGGCTTTGGGCTCCAGAGACTTTCGATCATTTTGCGATCAGCACCAGACAACCTGATACTCATATCTGTTACCTGAACGATACGGTTTCCATCGGCAAACATAAGAGCATCGGCTATTGCATAGGGCTCAGGGTTGTACCCCAGCTCTTTAATAGAAATTTCATACAAAGCTTTCTTTACTCCGGGTATTACCTGTCCGCGGCATTTGAGCTGGCTTTGAACTTCGAGAACTGGTTCGAAAGCCGTTTCTGTTTCGTCGGTGATCCAGCCCATTCGCATCAAAAAGACTCTTAAAGACTGCATACAGGATTCATACATTAAAGTTCCGGGCATAACCGGATCATCGCAGAAATGCTGAGTAAGAAACCAGGCATCCGGTGGAATTGCAATTTCGGCTTTTATTTGTCCAAGACCAAAGCGGCCACCTTTCGGGTTGATTTCAGTAATGCGATCGATCATTTTCATTCGGCCGTCGGGCAAGGTGTGCGGTTTTACCTTTATTCCGCTAAACCTTGGCCCAAACGCCTGTTCGAGCCGGCCATGCCTTAATGCTTCCAGAGCCTGGTGGTCAAAAGATTCAATCTTCATTTCAGGCAATAATTCGCGACCTGGCAGATCTTTTCCCGGTTCGGGTCTGGTATCTTCGGCAGTTAAAACTATACCTTTACCATCAATGAGTTGCTGATCGGTAAAGAAACCGGCACAACCTTTACGCATGGTTATCAGGTGATGAGCACCTATATAGCCGTCGAATTCAAAGAAAAACAAATAAGTATCGGCTTGCCTTATAAAACGTTCGACTCTTATATCGTAATGAATGGTATCGCCGGGTCGGGGCAGGGGACCATGAAAGGTTACAACTGCATCTAAAAGGCGATATTTAGCCAGGCCTTTGGTTTTAAAATCTATGCCAAGCCATGAAGAAAGAAAAAGATCAGCCTGTCCGGCCTCTACGGCAAGACCTGTTGGCATACAATCGTTATCTAAATACCAGGTGTCGGGATAAACATCATGTTCGGTAACAACTCGACCCTGACCAAGAGAGCCTTTTTCGCCTTCTATGGTAATTATTCGGTCAACAAAGTTTAGAGGAATATCGGGCAATCTAACTCGGGTGGGGTGATTGTCAATTTCGGCAAAGAAATCCCCCAATGCCTTGGATATTTTTCCGGTAGCAAATTCCATCGAGGCCTTATGATCTAATGCAGGCACTCCTTTAAATTTCTCCGGCATTTTTCTGCTGCGCGAAAATTTGTAGACGGGCTGCAGCGGCGCGACTTGAATAGGCTTTTCAGCGTTATTTATTTCTTCAAGCGTTGTTTCTTCTGAAAAATCATCTTCAAAGTTTTCTGCCGTTTCCGGGTCTAGATTTTGTAAAGCGTTTAGATGCTGATTTAAAATGCCGAGCTGGGTATTTGTTAAATTCTGGCTGAAACTTAAAAATGCTTCGTGGGCCTTAGCTGTTGCTTGTCTGGCTGCGACGAAGTTTTGAATAATTTCTTCGCGAAAATCGCTTACAGCATCTGCCGGTTTCTCTTTTTTATTGCCGGTATGGTTTGCTACAGTCTGTTTGAGTTTTGGCTTCTGCCAGGATATTTTTTCTGATACGGGTTTGGTTGATTCAGTCGGTTTAACGACAATTTTCAATTTTTCGGGGTTAAAACCGGTTCTCGCCTTAACTTCTATGACAGGTTTCGTTGTTTCCGGTTCAATTGTTTCAACTAAACTGTCATTAAAATACTGAGTTAAATCAAGGTTTACTCTTTCTGAAGCCAGGCTCGCCAACAATCTCACCATGCTTGAGGTTTGACTCTGACCCCTTACCATTGCGGGTCTGGCAAAATGAGGGCGATCTGCAAGAATACTGCTGATCATTCTTGTCATTGAATTTCCAGGTCCGGTTTCAATAAAAATTCTGCCACCCTGGTTCCAGGCGGTTTCAACGCATGCGGGGAAATTTATCGGGCCAACGCACTGGGCTTTAATAGAATCTGCCGAAGCATTCTTTTCAGGCACAAACACTTTGCCAAGCGCACTGCTTATAAATTTCATTTCTTCGGGCGGGTAACAGTCGTAAAGATGAAGATCGCGATACTGTTTGGCAGCCGGTGTGGCAGCTTCGCAGTGAACAGAAGAAACACCATCGAGCGGAAAATAAGCTTTGCCGATTTCTTTGATGAGTTTTTCGAGCTGTGGTTTGTTGCCGCCAATAACACATTCACCGGGAGTATTTTCTATTAATACATAGGTTTGTGGATACTTGTCTGAAATTTTGCCCACTTCCGCAGCAGAACAATGAATGAGACCCAATGCCCATTCAATTTTTTCATTCTGACTCAGGCCCCAGTGTTTTCGTGGCGCGTTGTATTCATTTATAAGTTCGGTGGTAAAAAGATTTGAAACGCGCATTCTTCTTACCATTTCATCACGATCCCGCCAGGTGCGGGTTGCAAAGTTGCCCGCCGTTTCGCCCAGGCTGTAACCCATAATTATTTGCGGTTCAACTTTGAAACCGCGCAATATATCGCTTATCAGCGCACAGGTAGAAACATGAGAAAAAACCAGAGAGTTATGATCATCGATCAAATCCTGCATGGCTTGTTCCTGCCAGCCGTTTTCCCAGGTCAGTCGCCAGGGAACCATACGACGGGGAGCAAACTGAGCTGCCAGCAACTCATATTGACAATCGAGTTGCCTTAAATATTCGGGCCAGCTTAAGCCAAGCTCGACTCCCATTCCAAGATAGTGATTACCTGAACCGGGAAAGGCGAAAACAATTTTAGCGTTTTTACCCAGAGGTTTCGGGTTGTAAAATATTCTATCTGCAGTTTCAGGATCGTTTTTAAAGGGGTGTTGAGAATTATTGTTAAGGTGATGAATCGCTTTATTTATTCTGCTTTTGAGTGAGTCTTTGTCGGCAGCTACAATAGAAACGCATAATTCGGCATCTGGCATTGCTCTGGTTTGTTTCTGGTAATTTTTGGCCAGTATTCTTAAAGAATCTTCTTCAAGATTGCCAAGAGCCGAAAGCTTCTCGCGCAATTCATTAACACTGTTGCCTTCAATAATAAAAGGCTGCTCATCAGGATAACCCGCCGGGAACACCCGCTCGTCAGCTGTTATTTTATTTACACTTTCGCTCAGGTTTTGCTCATCTTCGAATTCTTTTAAAACAACATGATAAAAGGAGCCGTCTATACCCATGGAATTGACAGCAGCAGTCCGAAAACCTGCAGCTCTGTTTCTTAACCAGTATTGCGGCATTGATGGAGTAAAAAAGAAATCTTTTCTTTCATTCAAGGGTTCACAAATTGAAAGAACATTTTTAAAAGCTGGAATAACCTGTTGATAGAGAGCCAATGTTGCACGGAATAAAGAAAACAACCCGGCAGCTGCGCCTGTATGGCCAACAACTGTTTTACTGCTGGTTAAGGCACATAACTGGTCATTCTTTTGAATATCGGTTTCAGGGGTATCTGATTTTTTTGGGAAAAACCTGTTAAAAGACTCGGCTTCTATTCTGTCTTCGTTTCGATCACCGCTGCCATTAGCTTCAAGAATGCCAAGGTTGGCAGGAGAGAGACCGGATTCCTGCCAGGCCTGCTTGATGGCTCGCAAGTTTGCATCAATTGAGGCCTGTTGGTTATTAAAATTTGTTGAAGAAGCTTTTCCCAGGCCTTTTATGATTGCATGAATTTTATCGCCATCTTTTATGGCGTCTTTTTTCCTTTTAAGGATGAAGGCAACTGCACCTTCGCCGGCAACCGGCCCGGTGCTTTCTGGTGAAAATGGTGCTATTTTACCGTTTCGGCTGAATTTTCTTAATTGATCGACGGTAAGTAGGTTACGTATATCGCCATTAAGGTCAACAGCGCCAAGAATGCAACAATCGACCTCGTTTCGCTCAAGGCTTCTGCAAGCACTTTCTAAAGCAGCAAGACCGGAATTTTCTGCTGCAGAAAAGGTATGAGAAGGACCTCCACATTGAAATTCACGGGCGATGCGGCTGGCGACAATACCGCCTAAAGCCCCGACAGTTCGGGTATTATTAAGAGGTTCAGAAAGGGCGTCTTTTAATGATTCGATTTGATACCGGTTAAGCTCAAGTTTCTCGGCGTCTTTTTCAATAGCCCATCTTGAAGCAAAGTTGGTGCTCTGCAAATCAAGATTTATACCCATACAAACGCTCCAGCGTAATTTATCGGGCTTTTTGCCTTTTAGGCTAGAAACCGCATTATCTACTGTTTGCAACATTAAAAGTTGCTGGGGCAGTATTTCGGGAATTTCTTTAGGGCTGATTCTAAAGCGACCCAGAGGGATTTTAATATTTTTAAGATATGAACCGGTTTTAGCCCATTTGGGAAAATCAGAGGAAAATTGCTGATTTTCGCCTGTCGTTGAAAATGTCGGCTGCTCATTAATTAAAGACTGCTGCAGCTTGAACTGGTCAAATTCCTGGCCAGAGCAGGCTGCCATACCTATTATTGCAATTTCTTCATTTTCTTCGATTGTAACTTTTTTTTGTTTTAAAATTTTATTTACTTCATTTTTATGAAGTTCGGGCATGAATTCTTCGATGAGCACATGTCCGTCTATTCCGCCAAAGCCAAAAGCGCTTAAAGCACAGCGACGGGGAGTTCTTTCATCTGCAGCCATCCAGTCTTGGGCCTGTTTTAATACCTTAAAAGAAGTTGAATCGATTTTCATTGCAGGGTCTGGCTTATTAAAATTGGCCACAGGGGGGAGCTTTTTGTTTTGCAGAGCAAAAAGAAGCTTCATTAATCCTGCTGCTCCGGCTCCGGTAAGAAGGTGCCCCACATTTGATTTAACCGAGCCAATGACGCAGGGATTTTTGGCCCCTGTTTCAGCCCATAATTCTTTGAGACTTGTAAATTCTACTTCATCACCTTTTGGAGTGCCGGTACCATGGCATTCTACCAGTTGAACATCTTCAGGGCTCCAGCCTGCCTGTTGATATGCGGCACGCATTGCTCTTAACTGGCCTTCGGAATCGGGTGCAAGCAGGCTTCCGCCGACATCGTTTGCCAGACCTATTCCTCGTATTACCCCATAAATTTGATCCTGGGCTTGAACCGCATCTTCAAGGCGCTTGAGCATAAACATGCCTGCGCCTTCACCGACAATCAAACCATCGGCATTTGCGTCGAACGGACGGCAATTTCCGCTTGGAGAAAGAGCTCTAAGTTGAGAAAAGCCCATCTGAGTGAATTGCGATGATGGTCTTGAAACACCACCTGTCAAAACTGCGTCGGCTCTATGCGAAACAAGTTCCTCACATGCAAGTTTTATTGCATAAAGTGACGAGGCGCAGGCTGCATCGAGTGTGTAACAGCCACCGCCAAGACCAAGCCCTGCGGCTAGAAGACCGGCAGGAAGTTCGGCAGAAAGCCTGTTTAACGGATGAACTTTGGTAAAATTTTCTTTTTCTGATGTTTCAGCGCTTGAATTTTCGAGTTTCAATAAGGCTGCCAGGTTAGATCTTCGGGTTATTTCGGAAGTACTGTCTGTTGGCAACACAATGTTGGCAAGAATTACCGAAACTCTGTTTTTGTCGAGGTTCTCGGTTTTTGTTGAGTAAAAAGCGTCGCGTCCTGCCTGAAGAGAGATTTTAAATAGTGGATCGAGATTTTCTAACAGGTCAGAAGGTAAATTCAGGTTTTTGTAATTTTCGGGAATTTTTTTTATTGCGCAGCAATTTGTCGAAAGAACTTTGTCTGCTTTTCCAGGTGTTTTATCATGATACTTTTCTGCATCTTCGGGCCATCTGTTCGCAGGCACTTTTTCAATTGCAGTGCGACCCTCTTCAATCATTTTCCAGAATTGATCAAGACTTTCTGAACCCGGGAAAATACCTCCAATACCCGTAATTGCAATTGCCAGAGGTTTATTCGGGCAGGACGCTTTTTTACTCATTTTCAGGCTCCATGTATTTTTCTGTGTTTAAAAGCTTCAGTTAGTGCATTGTTTATAGTGCATTCATAGCCCTGCATTCTGGCCAGAACCTTTTCGTTTTCATCGAGAAAATCTATTTCTGCTCTGGCGCTATGGGCGCCTGTTTGCTGGGCTGAAGCTCTTATTAGAACTCTTTCGGGAAATTTGCGGCAATATTGCCTGTAGCTTGCACTTCTGGTCGGCAATGATGGAGCACCAAGGGCTTTGGTTGTCCATAAAATCATGAGCTGGTATGCTGAATCCAGCGCCAGAGGATCTGAATACCATCTGGTGCATAAAGTGTCTCCGGACCAGTTTTCCGGTGGAAGGGCCGCTTTACACCTTGCAGCTATACCTTTTTCTGACCAGCCGTAAATTTCTTCGAGGGCCTGAAAGAACTCACCATGAAACAGATCGGTGGCATATGATTCACGAATAGAATCAGGATAAACCAGATGATAG
>JBNJGH010000101.1:0-12009 GCA_051747585.1 Candidatus Rifleibacteriota bacterium | reverse complement strand
ATCTGAAAAAGATTTTTTCGAATATGTTCAAGCTTTTGTATTCCTTTTTGTCGGTGCAAAGCATCAACAAAGAACTGCAAACCGGCAAAAAAGACCATTGCCGGCAAAAGAACCATCACCAGAATTGTAAAAAGCAGCTTATAAGATTTTTTTGATTTTCGAGACATTTTGTTAACCCATTACAGAATACCATTTTAATATAATTAATTAGAGAAACCCGCAACATTTTCCTGATATGAAAAAATGATATTTAACAGAATAAAGACATTCGAATAAACTGTATCAATACTATAATGACAAGGGGGAAGAATTCTGCTATATTTAGTTACAGATGAAAATTTGGGGACAATATGAAACAGCAAAATAGAACAACAGTTCTTTTATTGATTTTTATAATTATAATTTTTTCAATACCTTCTGCTTTAGCCAACAACTTGAATCCCGAAGCCCAGGCTTTTTTTAAAAAGGCTGAAGCCGCCTTTGTAAAAAAGGATCTGAAAGCAGCAGAAAAAAATCTTAATGATGCTTTAAAAATCGAGCCCGACAACGCCTTTTACAGATATATTTTAGGGCAGGTTCAATTTAAAAAGGGCGATTACATCGAAGCCAAGAATAACCTCGAAATCGTTTCCAGGTCTCGACCTTCCCCTGACAAAGGCGATGATTACAATGATAAACTCAAGTCATCTAAACGTAAGATTAAAGACCTTCACGACAACTTCAATAAAATCGGTGCAGAAAAGTTTGAAGTTTATCAAAAGCATAAGAATAGCCCTCAAAAATTAAAACTTGCTGTAACGGTTTTTCAAGCTTTCAGACTTAGCCCAAGGCTAAGATACAAAAACTACAAACTGCTCGACAATATCATCAAAATATACGAAAAAGCCTTAAAAAAATCTTTTGAAGGTGTTGACTGGAAGAAGCAACCCATGCTGCAGCTTGCCTTTCTTTATGAAACAGCAAACAAAAAAGATAAAGCAGCAGAAGTTTATATGAGAGCTCTGGATTATGTAGATGACGCTAACGAAGAATTTGTTATTACCCACAAGTTCGATTATCTGAACAGATCCAACAAAGAAAAGTTGCTCGATACAATTGAGGCAGGCGAGTTTACCCGTGAAGACCTTGAAGAACTAATCGGAAGCGGGAGCGAAAAAATCACTGAAGACGATAAGGAAAAAATTGAAGGCATTATTGGTGATGCGCGTGCTAATCTTCAAGATGCTGTCACAGATGAAGAACGAGAAGCAGTTCTGGAAGAAATAAAGGCAACAATTATAGAAAAACAGAAAAAAGGAGAACTTCCGGGACAAGATAAATTAAAAAAGAAGCTGGAAAAAGAAGGCAAAACAATGGAAGAATACCTCGAAGAAAAGGGTCTATAGTAACCAGATCAGTATGATTATTAGAGGAGCTCAGGTTGGTATGATATTAAAACGGTTCAATGTCCTTTTAATTGCTTTTTTACTTTTATTTGCAGGGTACACGCAGCTTTATGCGTCAGAAATTTCTGAAACCCTAAAATCGGTTCAGACCCTGATCAAAAAAAAGGATTATACCAGCGCCCAGCGAATACTGATTGATAAATTAAAAACCAATCAAAATTCCTACAAGCTCTGGCTTGCACTGGGTTACGTTTATGAAGCCGACGACAACTATGCCAAGGCCCTTAAAGCTTTTATGCTTGCCAGCGAACTGAAAACAAATATTCCCGGCCTTACCGACCGAATTTTACGACTTCAACAGGTAGTAAAAACACAAAGGAAAGCCGAAGGGGCCGACACCTCCTCTCAATCATTGTTTGAGAAAGCCAGATATCAAATAGCTTTTGGCCAGAAAAAGGAAGGATTCAAGACTCTCTATGAAGCAATTGAAGCCGATAGAAGTTTGCTCTCAGATGATTATGGCTTGATCCATCGAGGCGTAGATTATTTCAAAGAAAACCCGGACCTTATATCTGATTCTGAATTTTATCTTGGTGCTTTTCAATACTATGCCGGCTATTACAATCAGGCTTTGCAAACGCTTAACAATTTCATCGCAAAAGCTGACCCTTCTCCAAGACAAAAGAATGCAAAAAAAATTGTTGAAGAATGCCAGCTGGTACTTGATCAGATAAAAGCTCAGGCAAAACAGATTGCTCAGGCAAAAGCAGCGAAAGAAGCCGACAAAAAAGATAAAGATGATACCAAAGAATTTGTGATGACCAAAAAGCCCGACAGAACAATACCCAAACCGAAAGTCAAAAAACATGTCGATTACAGCAGCTACAATAAAAAGACTCCAAAACCTAAGCGTAATGAAAACTACGCCGTAACTCTTGCAAGAGCAAGGGTGCTTGAACTCCTTTCAAATTTTGACAACGAAACTGAAACTCAGCCGAAACTTAAAATAATCTGGCGCCTGGGCGATATGCGCATGCCCTTTCCAGAACTCATGAAAAAATTCTCGACACTTCTTAACCACGAAGAACCAATGATAGTAATGGCCACTCTTAAAGCCATTGCCAGAATTGGTTTCCCCGGTGCTAAAATCTGCGCCCCCTTCATTGCACCTTTAGTCGAAGAAGACAACTTTTATGTAAAATGGACTACAATTAGAATTCTTCAAGATATTCCGCTATTGCCGGAAGCTGTTATTCCAGCATTAATAGAAGTTTATAAAAATGAAAGAGTATCTTTGCGACAAAGCCTTATAATTAATGCAATTCATGCCTATGGAACTACCGGACAAAATATCTTACGCAGAATGGTTTCCGAAGCCCCGGGTCCGGACAAAAGACCAATAGCCGAAATTCTCAGCATAATTACCGGCGAGGATATCGAAAAAATAATAAGAGAAAGTTGATATCGAGTCGCAAAATACCGCATCAATTGAGGTTTTTACGTAAATTTTGTTATAATTAAGGTTAGGATGAGAAACGGAAAAAAAACAGGCTTCACTTTGGTCGAAATACTTATTGCTTCGGCAATTCTTTCAATTTTGACCTTTATTGGCTATAAAATATTTATTGCCATGTCTTATTCGTTTAAAAAAGGCAGCTGGTCACTGACTGCACAAAACAAACTTAGAAACGGGCTTGGGTTTATTCGTGAAGAAATGCAGAAAGCTACCTACCGTACTAAAGTAGGGCCAGGCGGTTCTGAAATTACAGAAGCAGGACATAAAATGCGCCTGAATTCCAATGAAGAAATTACCGCCGATGCGGACCTGGCTAAGTGGCATATATGCATTCCATTTATCTCTAACGATTCTGACAGCCCTGGAGCCATCTATGAGTGCGAACTTAAATATACTGACGGCGACATCGTTTACAAAAAAATTCTTGATGAGGGCTCTGATCCAGCAAATAAAGAGCGGCCTCTTGCCAACTTTACTGTAATCAGAGACGTTTCCAATATAAAAATTACGGTTCAAGATTTTGATCCAGACAACGAACAGAGTGGCTCTTTGATAAGTTTTAACGTTACTGTCTCCCACCCTGACGAAAAGAACTTCAAACACACTAAAGTCCATAACCAGACAGGCGCAAAAGTTGAGGTCGATGTTTTACGAGACTTATGATTTATTCAAACAAAAAGGGCATAAATTTAGTAGAAATTATGATTGCGGTTGGAATCATGGGATTTGTAATTCTGCCTATACTTGGGTTGCTGGATTATACAAATAGAGGAACTCGAGAACAAGATGCGGAAGGCATTGCCGCTAACCTTGCCAAAGAAGAAATGAACCGCTTAATGTTTGTTATTGACCGCACAAACCTGCTGTCAGCAGCCGGAGGCGGAGAAACATGGTCTTTTGGAATAGACCATAATGTAAAGGGTAATTTATTTACCGGTCATTACACTACTTATCCCTGGAACACAGACGAGCTTGATTTTGTTGTACCAAAATTTAAATTTCATGATCCGCAAGGTTGTTCGAGTGGGGTAGAAAGCCAACCCGATAATTGTCTTGAAGATACTGAATCCAAACCCCTTTCCGAGATATACATCGATCCAACAGAAGCGGCTAAGTGCAAAATGATAGATATAGTACTCGAAGTAAAATGGAAGCTCCCCAATCAGGATGACTATCTTGAAAAAAATAAATTCAAGCTGATAGGAAGGAGAACATTTCTTGTCGTTAAATAATGCAAAACTGTATCGCCACCGACGAGGTCTGGCCATCCCACTGGTTCTGGTTTTTACTGTTTGTATAATGGTCTATGCTTCTTCTCTTGTGTTTTTTCGCAAAGAATCAAAACAGCAGAATCTTACCAATATTCATTTCATTCAAGCGAACTTTCTTGCCCAATCCGCTATTCAGATGATGTTGTTAAAAATCAGTGCTTACCCCCAGGAAGCATGCGATGCTGGAGTCCTTTCCATGGGATATTGTCCTTTCAGGGCTATTATTGCCGGTGACGAATTAGATGTTCTGAACACAGGCAATCCGGAAGGTCTACAGCAATTTGCCCAAGATTGTAATACAGATGCATTTCCCCTCAAAATCCCGGATATAGACCCTGAAAACTGGAAGTTTAACGTTGAAGATTTTAAAGTTATAAGCGCCTATACGAACCCCGGCGAAAAACAGCTCATTATTTCCGCACAGATTACATCTCTTGGTGAAGCCACAATGGCACGAGGCGGTATGGGCACAAGAAAAGAAGAGATGATCAAGACAATTAAATTAACCAGACAAAATTAAGATCTGACAGGAGGAACAAAATGTCGTTTATTAAGAGGTTCTGGATCTCAGCTTTAATGCTGTTTATTTTTCTGCCGGGAGCCTGGGCCTGCAGTCTTCCTGCCGAACCCTGCTCCGCGATTGTACCTGTAAACAGCGGCAATGCAGACATGGAACTGGTAGAAGAGGGCAACTCGTTCTTTTACCTGGTTCCACAGAATTCCAGCGCCCAATTTAAGCTGGTATGGGACCCCGCCGCCCATAACTCCGGAACAATCCAAACAGACAAATACGAATGGTGCACAAAGGCCGAAATTGCCTTTGAACCTGAAACAGACCAGCCAAATGGCTATGGTTACTTTCCCGCGGGTGCTATGAAAGAGTTTTTTGAAGTCAGCGGAAATCGTTCCAGCATAATAGAAGCTTTTAACAGAACAACCGGGGTTTCTACAGAAGACGCATTTATTACAGGAATTCTGGGGCCATACATGACACTTTCAGGCTTTGTTCAACCGGGACAAGATGGCGAAGTAACAACTCTCGGTACGGGTGACGCCTATGAATACCCCGACACCGGTCGTTACCCTACTACACCTTTAGATAGCGAACCTGTAACTGAGGCTATAGATAACGGTTTTGCTCACTCAAGATTTAATGTAGCAAGTTTTCCAACCAATTATGAATGGACTGATTATGAGTGGGGATCCCCCTCCGGCGACAGTAAAGCAATTCATATTCACGGCGAAGGTCTATTAATTGAAGACATAGAAATCGATGTTACAGATATAGAACTCGAAGACTACAAAGCTTATGTTTTAACCGGCAACGACGCTACCAATATCCATTTTGAAAGCAGCCCTTCTTTGCCCAGAACATCTGACGGAAGAGAAGGCACCTCTGGCGGAGGCGCGGACAATACTGACTTCAATATTACATTCACGACTCCAACTTTTGACGGAAACAAAGCAAATTCAAAAATCAAGCTTAAAGTCTGGGCACCAGGTGCAGGCTTTGAAATTTCAAATATTTATTGGGTATGGAAAGAAGACGTTTATAATAAAGTAACTGAAGATCGTGTCATTCAAGAGGCTGTTTATAATGCCAGCGGAACTCTGATTCAACCTGAAGTACGCAAAGAAAAAGATTATTACGAATTCGATAAAACCCTTAACTGCAGCCAGGAAATAATGCTGAAAGTTATAAAACCAGCTGCAGACGCGGGAACTACCGATTTTATTGTATATGACTCCAAAGGCCCTATTTCATCCGAATTCACTCTCAACCCAACCGAACCGCAATTTGAGCCGACGGGCCCGACGACTTTTGACTTTAATCTCACTGTGCTCGACACCAATCCCTATTTCGATCAAAGCTTTAACGAGACCTTTGAATTCGCTGATGGCTCTAGAACTCTTAACCAGAGCAAAGACAATCTTGGAATGAAGGTATTTTACTCTTACCCCTGTTATGACTATTCAGAAGTAACAGGTAAATCTATCAATAACATAAAATCTGATGTCGACGGTTACGGTCTTATTGAAAGAGAAAACCCCGAAGACAATTCTCCTACTTTTAAAAGTTACAAATATGAGCCCAAGTGGGTCTGGCACGAAGCCGATGTCGATGTAGAAACAGTCAGCTCCGATCAAAAGCATTCAGCAGATGAGCTGGTTGCCGGCTCCCTGAGTACAATCACAGGTAAAATAACCATTAATAACCCACGGCCCTGGCATCAATGCAATGACTCATCCAGCTCTGAAGGTACCAGTGATCCAATGCCGGTTTTCAAGATTCTAACCGTCTCTAAGGATACTGCCGGACTTCCATGTGAGCTATATGAAGGAATCGCAACTATTGAAACTCCCCTTGAAAGTGATATTGCTGAACCAGGTGCAACCCCCTCAACCGGTAAAAATCCTGCCGTTGACCCCAGAGACGGTTACTCAATAGATGCGGGCGAGCAGTCTGATATTATAGAAAATCCGGTAATACAAACAGGCCACTGGAGTAATCTCGTCTACATGAACAGTAAAGATGAGACTGCCCCTGAACTTCAGGTTATCGTTTTTGACACCAGAACAAACAAATATCATCTTTTTGGCTCAAAACAACATGTAGATGCTTCCTTCATGGCTTCATATCCAAGCGCCCTTGATTACTCCGACCTGGATGTGCCCTATCTTGGTA
This sequence comes from Candidatus Rifleibacteriota bacterium, assembly GCA_051747585.1. Taxonomy (GTDB): domain Bacteria; phylum Muiribacteriota; class Ozemobacteria; order Ozemobacterales; family Ozemobacteraceae; genus DYKG01. The sequence goes on along the minus strand of JBNJGH010000101.1, from coordinate 5,151 downwards.
AAGGCGCACAAATAGACAGCTCATATGAATTTAGCGATTTTGACAATATTTCTGAACTTTACACTAAATTTATAAATGATGAAGAACCAGCCGTGTCAACAGTTGAAGAAAATTCAAAAACTGCGTATGTATGCCAGAAAAATACCAGACTGGTATTTTATATCCGGGCCTTTGACAACATAAAAACCTTTACCTCAACTGCTGATTTCGGAATTTCAGATCTTAAATATTCGATAACAGATCATCCCAACTCTCCAAATTCTGTTGCCGATACAAGTGTTGATAATCTGGAACCTGTCGAGCATGTTTTCAGATTTGCCAATGTCGATGCGGACGGAAACGTGAGTCCCGAATATGAATTAAAAGCAACCGCGACGGACCATTCAGGCAACTCCAGAGATTTAATTCTTAAAATCGGCGTCATGGGCAGAGAACTTAATATAAGAACACTCGAAGAAAGACGCAAAAGAATAGAATAAAAGCTGTTAAAAAGAGTTGCCGTTATAAATGCGGCAACCCTTTTTTTATTCCATAATTTCTGCGGATTCGATTAGCTCAATTTGGGTAAATCTGCTATTTACAGACTCATAGTCTGCTTCACATGGCCCGGCCTTCTCGGAATCAGCAGACCCGGCAGCCAAACCCCAGCGAACAGAGTCGCTAAAGCTCCATCCTTGTACTCTGCCATACAAAAGTCCGGCAAGAGTAGCATCGCCACAACCAACAGTACTCAAAACATTTGATGAAGCAGAAGAAAAAACATTTAGTTTGTTTCCATCCCAATAAAGAGAATCTGACTTTCCATTGGTAATTAACGCACTCCAGACTTTAAAACGCTTGAGCTGAATGAAAAATTCTGTCTGTTCCTTTGGATTAAAAGGATCTAGAGCAAAAGTTTCGATGGCTTCGTCACGATTATGCTTCAAAAAGAACCCCCCAGCCTCGCAGGCAAGTTTTAACGGAACTCCTCTGGCATCGAGATAAATTTCGCCTTTAAAATCTTTTAATACTTCGAGTATTTTTTTATACAAATCTGAATGCTTTTTACCTGGTATAGTTCCAGACATGGCAACAAAAGAAGCTTTACCTGAATTTTCGAAAATTGCTTCAATAAAACTTTGAACTTCGTTATTTTCAAGCTCGCTTCCTTTTTCTATCCACCATGTATGGTAAAGCGGCTTCTTAACAACGAGATTAATACCCGCCCTGGTTTCGCTAATGGTTCTAATAAGACTATTCGATATACCCTGCTGCTTTAAAATATTTGCAATTTTTTCGCCATTGGCACCACCGGCAAAAGTTAAAGCATATGCCGGTCGACCAAGAGTTTTAAGCATACGGGCAACATTCAAACCCTTGCCACCGACAGTGCAATCTATTTTTTCAACTCTTTTTCCTCCGGGTCCTGGAATATCATCGTGAAGCAAAATATAATCCAGCAGAGGATTGGGAGTAACTGTTAAAATCATAATCCTGCCTTGTTTACTTGAAGAGTAAAATAAAGTATCATTTTTGCCATGCAAAATAAAACTTTATTTTTACTTCTTTTTCATGGCTCCGCCAGAAAAAACTCTCTTACTGCTTCAGGAGAATTTGTAAAATCTCTAAGGAAAAAAGCCCCTGACAGCAAAATTGGTCTTTGTTTCCTGAGAGGGCAAAAACCGGATATCAAACAAGCGTTAGCCGATGCTGCGAGCCAGAAATTCAGAAAAGTTTATATCTTTCAACTTTTTCTGCTCCCCGGTGCTCATGTAAATGAAGATATCCCCGGATTCATAAATGAATTTAAAAATGCCCATCCGCAAACAGAAATAAAACTACTTCCCTGCCTGGTTGAGCTTGAAGGCTTTGGCCAGCTGATTTTAAATGAAATAAAAAAGCATGCCTGAACAAAATTCACAAAAAATTAAGATATTGAAACGTCGTGCCTTCTTTTCCATATTACTTGGAATAATAATGGTTTTTGCAGCCTGTTTTGGCTTTTATCTCGGTTTTAAACAGGTAAGGCAACCGACCCTTATTGTCTTGACATTTCATGGCATAACTGACAAACCGATAAAACCATGGGAAACAAGTTGGGAAAAACTCAACAGCATAATAACCAGACTTCAGAATCATGATTATAAATTCATAAGCCCCCGGACTTTTGCGGAAAAGCTTAATCAGCAAAGCTTTAGCGGACGCAACTGCTTGATAACATTTGACGATGGCCTTAAAACATCAGCCGAAGCCATTAAACGCCTCTATAAAGAAAAACAGATTTCGTCAGCATTTTTTATATTAACCGACTTTATTGGTAAAAATACCTATATAGAAGCTTCTGATTTAAAAGATCTGCAAAATAATTTTGACTGTCATATCGGGCTTCATGGAAAACGGCATTATGAAGTTACCAAAATCATTAAAGATGGCGACAATTTACTAAACGAGCTTGAGAATGCCAAATCAGAACTTGCCACCTTATCAGGCCAGCAAATAACCTGGTATTCCTATCCTTTTGGCGATTATAACGCCTCAGCCACTGCTGTGATTGCCTCGAGCAGCTTTGAGTTTGCTTTTACAGTAGATGGTTACAACGTAGATTTCGATGTAGACCACAAACTTATTCCGCGAATTATGTATTTACGCGGAGCAGATGCTGCCAAAGCCCCATCCCCTCTTGACTGGGCTCCGCCGGAGTCAGCACAAAAAGGCTCATTAACTATTACCCTTTCTTGTCTTGTTGGGTTTATCAGCCTAAGTTGGATAGTAAGAGCGTTTTTTCTGCTGAGAACTATCAAAAAATCATTGCAGTCACAAAAGAATAGATAGAAAGAAAGAGCAGAGCAGCCTGTAAGCCGGGTTCTGTACCCTTGCGGGCGTCGGTCATCTATCTGGGATCAAAGTTACCTTTGACCTCAAGCGATCAACCCGGGGTAATAAACGAAGCGGGCCACTTCTTTCCCCTGTTTAATCTTGCTCCGGCGGGGTTTACCATCATATTCTGTCACCAGAATACAGGTGCGCTCTTACCGCACCATTTCAACCTTACCTGTGTCTAACGACCATCGGCGGTATTTTTTCTGTTGCACTTTCCGTCTTTAGAAAATTCCTTTTCTAAAGCCTGGGTGTTACCCAGCGCCTCGCCCAGTGGAGCCCGGACTTTCCTCATCTTTTACAAGACGCGACCGACCGGCTGCTCTGCTAAATCTTACTTATTAATTTTAACATTTCTTCGGGTGCCTGTCAGTCTCATAATAAGACCGGCTTTTCCCGGGGGATAAACAGGCTCTTTTTTTCTTCTTGAAAAGCCACAACGTTCACATACGTAAATTCGGCGACGTAACCCCAGAGTATTTTCACCGGGTTCTTTAAGAGGCTCGACACTGACTTTCAAAGCACCATTACATCTGGGACATCTTTCAACGAAAAAGATTACATAAATCAAAAACAAAGCCACCAAAAGGGCTAATAGAATTTCTTTAGAAGCCCAGATAAAACTTTGCAAATTAAAAGCAGTAGATTGAGCGGCTTTTCTTTGCCCTTCCCGCTTGAGTTCATCCAGAAGCATTCGTTTAATACTGGTAACTCCCTGCAAAAATCCGAGTCCATCATTATCAGAAGAATTATTGGGCAAAATTACCTGATTAAGAATTTTTTCGCCCATTTCTCTGGTAATAAGGTATTTAAGCCCTATCCCGACTCTGAGGTGAACTTTTCCATGGGCCGATCCTTCGGGCAACAATGCGTAAATCAAAATTCCTCTTTTATCCAGCCCTATTGAGCGAATCCATTCAGAAAAAAAACTTTCAACTCTATCCTGCTCTTTAGTTAGATCCTCAAGCGTTTCGGTTTTAATCAGAACCCGAATTCGCATATTATTTTCGATTTCATTGCAGATCTGATTTATCTGATTTTTTATTTTTTCAGATACAATGCCGGCACCATCATTAACGAAATTATAGCTTATTCTACTGCTCTTCTGCTCAGAGGTGTTTTGAGCAAGCAAAGGGCTTGCAGAACAAACGATACCCAGCAAAACAACAAGGAACGATAAAGCATAATTTCTGAATTTTATTGAAGGAATCATTGCTCTCTCTGGCCCGTCCAATGTAGAAGCACCCCGCAGTTAGAGCACTTCTCAGCTTCATCATGAGCGCTGACTGCGTTAACGAAACCACCCGGCAGACCCATGCCACAAGCAGGACAGGAGGGGTTATCAGTGTCAAAAATTACCTGCCCTTTTTTGTTATGCCTTAAATCTTCGTATTTTTCGAGTAGATCACTTTCTACTTTAAGGCTCATTTGGGAACGTTGCGTCCTTAGGTTCTCAATATCTTTTTTTATACCTAAAATATCATCGTTAATTCTATTGCTAATCTCTTCAAGATGAATCTTTCTACCAGCAATTACCTTATCACCCTTTGCGGTATCTTTTTGAAGCATATCAATTTTTTCCATGTCTTCCAGAACCGCTGTTTCAAGTTTTTCGGCTTTTCCTTTCAAGGTTGCTATTTCTTTTTCGAGCGCAGAATAGGTAGCCGGTTTCAAACCTGCTCCCTTGAGTCTCAGATCGCTTTCTTTTATTTTTTCATTAATACTGTCAAGCTCTGATTCTGCTGCTCTCTTTCTTAAAGTAATCTTTTTCAAAAGAGCTTTTTTCTTCTGACAAAGATCTTCATCAGCTTTAATTTCCTTTTCCATTTTTAAAACCTTTTGCTTTTTGTTCTTAATGGAAATATTAGCCTCGTCAATTTTCAGGTCCAGTTCCTGTAAGGGAATCAGCTTTTTTACCGGTATCACAGTTTACCCCTTGAAGCGAAGTTTCAGGTTTATTACTCTATCAGAACCCCCCTGCTCTGTCAATTTCCCTCTCTTTTCTCAGGAATTCTCGATTTATTATTATTAGCTGGTTTTCAAAAGTTATGGTTTTACTTTATTTTAGGGCAAATAAAAAGTTTAAACCACTGAGGCCACCGAGGGCACAGAGTAGATCTTTTAATCTTTTTCAGCCATTGTTTCCTTCTTCAGCAAGCCTTGAGAAAAGCACGAGTGCTTTTCTCAAGGCTTGCTGAAGAAGGAAAAGCCAGGCGGTGAAACCGCCGGCTATTTGTCCACAGGACAAATCCTGGCTGAAAAAGATTCTCTGTGTTCTCTGTGCGCTCTGTGGTT
>JBNJGH010000100.1:0-12252 GCA_051747585.1 Candidatus Rifleibacteriota bacterium | reverse complement strand
CCTGCTCTAACTCTTGAAAATCATCTTTGAAATTGGGAAATAAATTCTGGCAAATTGAATATAATTCTCCCATCAATATTTCGTTTTGCTTAATTATGCAAGCAAATTCAACTATTTCCTGCTTATACATGGTGACTCCAAACTTTATCTTTTGTATAGCTCATTTAATCTGAAAACATGTTATATTTTAATATCTGTTAAGTAAACAATTTGCTGGAATTTAACCAACGAAATGATAGAAAATAAAATTAAAGTTAAAATTTTATGTTATGTTCTGATTGTATTCTTTCTTTTGCCGGCACACCAAACCGAAGGCTGCGATCTTGCAGATCATGATTGGGTTCCAATTTTTGATGTAGAATTAGATTTATCCGGCCCACTTATTCCTCTGGCAGAGATCGATATAGCATCAAAAATTTTTGTTCCTGATCAGATTACAAATATTGTATGGTTCTGCAGATCATCAACCACCCAGTTAGCAGGATTTTTTTTGAAAAATTTTACCGGAAACTGGATTACCTCTAAACCCTGGTTATGCAGAGAAAAAGGGGAAGAATTGCCTGATAAACTTAAAATATCAGAAAAAACATTATTTATTACTTCAGAAAAAGAAAGTTTAAGAATTGCTTTTTTCCTTGATGCTAATTCAGATTTCAAATGCAAAGAGATAATATTTTTCCAGTCGGGCTTAAAAAGATTTCTTGTAAAAAACCTTGAAGGCAAACGCTTCATTAAAGAGTTTAAGGGGAGTTATTGGCTTTGCATTAAATTCTGGCAGAACTTATCGTTGCAGAACATTTTAAGTATAACTTTTTATCCCTGGAAAGATCATGAAACCATAATTTATGAAAATCAAAATCTTGCAGAAAAGCTTTTGTCTACTGGTGGCTTGAAATATAGTGGCAACCCCGGCGTAGATACAAGTTTGAGTGATTTGCCCGGTTTCAATTAAAAGTTATATTTGGAATCCAGATCATACATTTCCGGGTCGGAAACTCCGGGAAAGGTATAGCCCCAAGTTGCCGGAGCACCCGCTTCAGGGTCGGTTGGAAACTCCATTATATATTTTGGAACCAGTTCTGCTTTGATTTCATCAGTTAAAGGATAACTGCCTTTATCAGCTTTATAATTCATCAAAGCTTTTTTTAAAATATGTAAATTTGAACGCATGACAGCATTTTTACTTTGCCCGACATAATCCTGATAATAAGGCATGGCCAGGCCAACAAGAGCAGCTATTATGCCTATAACCAATATTAATTCCAGAAGTGTGAATCCATTTTTACCATTTTTCATAAAGGGTACCATCCATTGCTTTTTTCCAACCGCCAACACCGTTTTTCGGGAATCTGACATCGTACACATCAAGCTGGGCCCTGGGATTGTTTTGGTCCAAATGCCATGTTCCATCAGCGCTTCTGATATCCCAAAGGAAGCTTTCTCCACCATCTGTAAAAGGATTTCCAATTGAGTTAATATCAAGAAAGGGCCCTGAATTGGCTTCAATTTTTAAAAGTGAATCAGGGATTTTGACTCCAAGACTGGCAACCGAAGGCGGAAAAACAGAGCCCCCAGCGTCATTTCTTGAGGCAGTGAATTTATCTATTGCCGATCTAATTTCGGTTAATCGCTGATGCAGCAATTTTTCTCTGCTTCTTACAAAGGTCAGCTCCATAGAAGGCAAAGCAAAATAAGAAAGAGCCAGTAATATTGCTAGCACTGTTACAAGCTCTATTAGACTGAAACCTTTGGAGTTTAAGAGCATATACTGATAATAACAGATTTTTTTATTTCAACAAGCATTCTGTAAGTGAAAAAGATTAAAACTTTTGCCGATAGTGCTTATAATGAAGACCACGAATAAAAATAACCTATGCCCAAACTGTGGTTCATTAAATTTTTCTTATGCCAGATTTTGTGGAAAATGTGGTTTAAATCTGGCTCTTTCAGAGTCCGGCAAATACGGAAAATTTGTCATTACCTGGATAAAAAAACAGCTTAAAGCAAAAAAAGACTTAATTCTTTTTAAAACTGCAAAATTAGTTGGAGTTATTACAGTTATGGGATTCCTGGTTTTTTCGATTCCAGGAAAAGACTTTATTTGGCAAAGCAATCAAGAAGTTGTTAAATGGGGCGAGGCAAAAAGCTATTTTACAGAAAAGCTTCAAATTCCAGGTGAAGAACTTGATTTTTTATTTGCCAAAGTAACTAATGATACCCCATCAATTTCTTCCGAATTTGATCTTAATAAACTATTGAAATTACAAAACGCCATTCGCTCACGGCTTCGCGACACCAGTATCAGTCTTTTTCCCAATCCCTACTTTGAATGTCCTGAAGTAGTCGTTAAAAAGGACGATAAAAATATCTCTCCTTTTGTATTTTGTGATATTCCCCTCGATCATCCTGCTTACAAAGCAATAAAACCACTATTTGACATAGGCTTGGACTGCGGCACACGGGGTTTGAAATTTCGTCCTTACGATCGATTAAGCTGGTCAGAATGGAATAGCACATTAAATCAACTCGAAAAAGTTCTTGCTTTGCCCGAAAATTATTTTGTCTGGAAAATTTCGAGTTCCGGTTTTATTAATAATGGCGAACTAATGAAATCAATTAATCGAATAAAAAGAAAGCTTGGTTTAGAGACAGAAAAGGTTAATGTCGGTTCTGCAAGAGTTAGCTATCCAAGTCGAATTGAATCCTTCGCTAATCTTGTTTCAGTTATCGAAGAGCTTCAAGCTATCGAGTAAATTAATTAATCCAGTTCCCGGGAAAAAGCCTTGCGAATTTTTAAACGGTAAAGATTTTTCTGATTCTTGCTTACAAAAATAATTTCATGAGCTTCAAGATAATTTCTGGCTGAGCAAGAAATCTGGTGGTAACCGGGTTTAATACCTCTAATAGTAAAAATACCATGGGCATTTGATTTTGCTGTTTTTTCTTTTATTTTTATTATTGCTCCAACCACCGGATTATTGTTGTTCATGCTTAAAACTCTTCCCGAAAACATTGTGAGTTCAGGTTTTAATGGAATATTGAGAGGTTTATCTTTTCGGGTAACCCGGTGTTTCATTTCAAGTACTTTATAACCTTCACAATAGGCAGTAAACTTAATTACATCATTTTTGTCTGCTTTTAAGCTGAATAACCCCTCTTCGTTTAAACTGATTGTCTTTTTATCAGCAAGAACCATCGCAGAATTCAAAGGCTTGTTATTCAGTCCGTCAAAAACCCTTCCCTTGACTGTTATCTTGTTTTCAGTCTGTTTAGATTTATTACTATTTGAGTAATTGTTTTTTTCTTCTTTAAGTTGGTAATTTTTAATATCAGGTAAATTTTTTTGTTTTTTATCCTGTTTTTCTTCAGCTTTGCTTGAAACGTCTTCAACATTGGATGCTGTAACAGGCACAAGATTAATTTTAGAAGCAACCTTCGGTTCTATTATTCCTCGTTGTTTTTTTAGTTCATATAATCGCTTCTTAATCCTTTTTAAGTCAATTTTTTCGTTTGAAGTTTCAGGGGCGTTCATTGTTTCAAGGCGATTTCGAACAAATTTTCTATAATTGGTTCTTACTTTTATAAAAGCTGTCATCGGTCGAAAAGTAGGAATTTTTACCGGCCCAACAATCAAAAAGTCAGAATGACGAAAATACAAGGTCATAATTCTAACATCTTCGAGTATAGGCAAAGAACCATCTTTTGGAAGCTTATACCATTTTTTATTGTCAAAAGAAAGCTGCCAGTTTTCTAATGAGAGAGGCTTAAACACACCTTTAGAAGTAATTTTAAGTTTACCTTCATTTTTTTGAAGTATGAATATCTTCGATGAAAAATAGGAAATGATGTCGGAGGATATTTTTCTTAATTCAGATATATCAATGCTGCTTTCAGGATGTTTATTTATATTGGCAAAAGAGTTTAAAACTCCGATTTCAGACAAAATTTTTAAGTCTGAAGCAAGCCATTTGTTCTTAGACTCTGTTAGATTTATTTCAATTTTGTTTTGTTTATAGCGTAGGTTTTTATTTATAAATCTAACTACTTCAGCTAAATAATGAACAGATTCACCCCAGGTAACATTTGCATCAAGTTTCCAGGCACCATCAGGGAATTTTTTTATTATTCCCGCCTGTGCGGCAAGTATTATTTTTTCTGGAGCATGGCCGAGAAAATTTCCCGCCAGCTTACTTTCAATATCTGGTTTTAAAACCGGTCTTAGCGTTCTAATTATACGTGAAATTTCCTGCCCGACACCTTTACGATCAAGTATTTTTGGTGAACGTCCAGTTTCAATTTCTCCTAAAAAACCAAAGGTGACTGCTGCAAGAAAAGCTGCAATCAGTGTAATCAATTGCTTTCCAGTCATTGGAATCAACTTTTTAATTTTTTTTGTCACCTTTATTTCTCAGTATTCTTTTATTGCTGAGCATACTAACTTTTTCTTTTTTGGCTACAATTACCTTTGGTGTAATAAGAACTACCAGCTCGTTTCTTTCCTCACTTTTTTTGCGATGATCGACATTTCTAAACAATCTTCTGATCAGAGGAATTCGGTTTACCAATGGGACCGGTTTTCGTGTTTTATCTTTTTTGGTTCTTATAAGCCCACCTATAACAACAGTTTCGTTATCTTTAACTCTGACTTTGGTTTCAATTTGTCTTCTGGATGTCCAGGGATGGCCTTCCACTAAAGAAACCAGTTCTGTCTGGTCTATTTTTACATCCATTGAAATATCGTGATTTTTATGAATTGTTGGAGTAAGATTCATCATGATTCCCACTTCTGAAGTAGTCCAGTTATCAGAGGTTCTGGCAGCTAACGAAGAAGAGGCTACCGGCAGGTATTCTGTAGTAGTGTTCTTTACAGGAATTTGCTGAGTAATCTCAATTTTTGAATCTTCCTTATTCATACACCTCAGGGTCGGATTGGCAAGAGTCTTAACATTGGTGTTTTCCAGATTTGCCACAAACTCGGCGGGAACTATGTAATTAGAAGATTCAATATGACCAACATTATCAGTAGATACAAGTGTGGTGGGTAATTTTATTCCAAGTTCTTCAAGGTCGGTTCTGTTAATTTCTACTAATCTTATATGAATTAAAGCTTGAAGAGTTGTTGGCTTATCCAGGGTTTGCATCATTTCAATGGCTCGTTTTACGGATTCAGGTGCGCCACTGACTATTATGGTATCGGTTCTTTCATCAATTGTAAGTTTTATGTTTTCCTGCTCATCAAGAGATTCATTGATGATCTTGATCAAATCTTCTGATTTGGTGTTTAATGGCTGAAAATATTTTCTTTCTGTCCCTTCTCCGGCCATCAATATTTTGTTTTCGATGCTTCCCATTAGAGTATGAGCATAATCAACAGCTTCTTTGTTTCCGGTAAGTATTAGATTTCCCATATCTTCTGAAATTGAAAATCTTTTGTTTACTGTTTCAGGAATAGATTTTTCGGTAATTTTTTTCAGGGTTTCAATAGGAACTTTTGGAGTAAGAACTCTGACAACTTTACCTTCAAGTTCTGAGGCACGCTCTTTAGTTAAAACGAGCAAACTGTTTTCATCGATTTTATCTATAGCAAGCTCATTTAAGGAAAGAATAGTTTCAAAAGCTCTTCTAACCGACATTCTCTTTAAATAAAGCTTTATCGGCTTCTGGCTAAGATTATCAAGAGATTTATCGAGTGCTACATTAACTTCTGCTATCTGTCCTAATGCTCTTAAAACATCACCAAGAGCCAGGCCGGATAAATCTACGCCCTTTACTCTGAAACTTTCTGGAATTGTCAAAATTGGGTTTCGACTTGCTGATAACCAGATATCTCCATCTTCAATTGACATTGTTAAATCCAGCTTCCTGGCTGCCTTATCAATTGCTTCAAGAGGGGTTTCGGCTTCAAAATCAAGCTTGACATTTTTTATGACCGAGTCTCGGAAATGAATCATCCTTCCTGATTGCCTGGCCAGTTCTTTAAGCAATGAAACAGATTCAGCATTATCTGTTTTTATTTTCATTTTCTTTTTCTTTTTGAATGTTTTTGGTCGTCGATATTGAATTGAGTTTGAGGCGATTTTGCTTTTGCGGTCAGGATGAATAAGTGAATAAGATATTTTCTCTTTTTTCCTGTTTTTGTTTGGAATATTCGGTTTAAAACCAATTTCAAGAGTATTTTTTATTGTCTTTATTTCAGGCTTAAGATGTTCTTTTAAAAAAAAGGTGGCTCTAATTACTTTTGGTGTCTGTGAAAGTTGGTTTAAACGTGCCAGCTTAACCGGTCCCTTTGAAAAATTCATAACAAAGGGACTCTTTTCAATCTCAGCACCAAGGATATCAATATAGAAAAGTGGAATATCAGCTTCTTTAACCATAGTTGTTGTAAACTCATCGCTGAAAGCAAGAAAATATCGGCCAGCTATCGAATTATTTTCTCCACTGTTATTACCAGGCTGAAAATCAAGTCTTTTAAAAAATGCCGGTTTGTTGGCAAAAGCAAGCAGATTATGATTATAATTGATGCTGATTACCAATAGAATGAAGGCTGCAATAAAACAGCTGCTTTGGTAAAGAAACGATTTCTGATTATGTAAATTATTGCTTAACACACATCAGTACTCGGCATAAGGCAGAAATTATTAAAGTAATTAATCTTCTAAAATTGTCGATAAGAAAATATAAATCCAAGATGTAAATAAAAAGGGCAAAAAATGGCCGGTCTTATAGCAAAACATAATGTAAAAAAGCCACTTAAAGATATTCTTGTTGAGAAAAACATATTATCGCAAGAAGAGTTAAAACAGGCTTTAAGTGCTGCAAAAAACAATGAAAACCTATTGGTCGAATATCTATATCGCCAGAATCTGGTAGATGAAAATAAACTTTATGAAGCTCTAGCAGATTCTTATAACCTGAAATTCAGTGAAAATGTTATACAAAGTGGTGATCGGGATTTTCCCGAAAGATTGGAACGAATCTGCAAAAGAGAAAATCTGGTAATTAAAAGTATAGTAGATTCAAATATTACTCTCTATACCTGCCAACCTGAAAAAATAAGACGTTTTGTGCCTTTGTTTTCAACATTAGGTTATAATGCTGACTTTGTTATAGCTCCCCCATCAAACTTCGAAATAGAAACTGAAGAGAAATTTAATTTAAAGAAACATAATGAACTTTATAAAGGTATCAGTTCTTTAGCAGATACCCTCAAACATGGCAGTGAAGAATCAGTTGAAGAAGAAAATCAGGATATTTCAATCGATTATGAGGCTTCATCAATCGTAGATCTGGTTAATAAGACTCTTCTTTTAGCAGTTAAACAAAAAGCGAGTGATATTCATGTTGAAAGCACGGCAACTGGTGCAAGAATAAGATTCCGAATAGATGGTGTCTTGACCGATCGCTATGAAATTGATCCGACCGCAGCTTCAACTTTTATTTCTCGCTTGCTTATAATGTCAAAACTGGACATAACCGAAAAAGTAATGCCACAGGATGGTAGTTTCAAGGTTAAGTCAGAAAATGAAACTATTGAATTTCGTATTGCGAGTATGCCGGGAATTTACGGGCAAAATCTCGTTCTGCGCCTGTTAAGTTCTGGCGAAAATAAAACTCTTACTCTTGAAGACCTGGGAATGGTTGAAGATGAGCTTACACTGATTAAAGAAATTACCAGATTCCCACATGGTATGATATTGGTTGCGGGCCCTACCGGAAGCGGTAAATCTACAACGCTTTATGCTTTGCTCGAGCAAATGTCCGATCCCAGATTTAAATTTATAACCATTGAAGATCCTGTAGAAAGACGCATAGGCGGAGTGCAGCAAATTCAAGTCAGAATTAATCGCAATGAACCTGAGCGCTCGCTGACCTTTGCCAGGGGCTTGCGCACCGTTTTGAGGCTGGATCCCGACGTTATAATGGTAGGCGAAATTCGAGATGCCGATACTGCTCAAATAAGTGTTCAGGCCAGTCTGACCGGCCACCTTGTTTTATCAACAGTTCATGCCAATTCTTCGGTAGAAACTCTTAAAAGACTCGAAAATATTGGAATTGATTTTCACCTGTTAATGAGTTCACTTAATTTAATTTTTTCACAAAGGCTGGTAAGAATTCTTTGTCCTTCCTGCAAGAGAAGTCGTAGTTTAACTAAAAAAGAGCAGGAGCTTCTAAAAAACTTTTCGCCGGATACTGTTTTTGATCCCGCAGGTTGCGATATCTGCCTGGACACAGGCTATAAGGGCAGGGTTGGGATTTTTGAATTTCTTCCTCTGGATGAAAATTTAAAAGACGAGATCGAAAAATCCGGCTTGACTGCAAGCATGGATCTTATAAGAAGCAAAAGACTTAGAACGCTTCTTGATTCCGGGTTAAAAAAAGTTGCCGAAGGCCGGACAGATTTTAATGAGATTGAAAGAGTGTGTGGCCCGTGTCGTTAATACAAAAGCTAACAAATATACTCGTTACCGGTTCAAATCCTGTAATTATAGAACCAGGCACCTCAACTTTTAAAAGTTTTGCGGCCAAAAATATCGGAGGTGAAATACGCCTTCTTAATTGCGAGACTTGCCCTGCCCCAGAAGGTTTTAGTTTATTTGCAGATTCAAACGAATCATCTTTCGACCCTGAAGCCGTAGCTGAAGCCTTCCAAAATTTAATAGTTTCCAAAAAATATCGAGAGAAGTATGTTTCGCTAATTTTGCCTGACCAGGCATTTTGTTCAGGCAATTTCATAGTACCTAAAGTTGCTGCTAAAGCCGGCATGCAGCCTTTGTTGGAACGTGAAATTCGCTGCGAGACGAATAAAACCAGCGAAAATTTTAAAATACGCTATGAAATGGGTTCTGTGACAGGAAATAAAATACCGGTATTTTATTTTGCTTTGCCAAAGTATATTCTTGATAATTTAATTGCCATTCAAAGCCGGTTAAAATTTATAACATTATCTATACAACCATCTTTTATGGGTATAGTAAAACTTCTCAAGCTCAACTTAAAAAATGAGAAACTGGCAAATGTATTTCTTCACCTGGGAAATGAAGCTGTTACAGCCGGAATTATAAAAGATGGCGAGCTGTCTCATTTGCAGATAATAAATCAGGGAATACACCAGCTGATCCAGAGACTTTCAAATGATCTTGATATGCCCTTTTCAGAAGCCGAAAAAATTTTAAAAGAAAAGCTGATTTTGCTTGAAGAACCTGAAAATGAAGCACAACTTGAAATTCCCGAATATGTTATTCTGGAATCGGTTTTGGCCGATATTCTTCAAAAAATTTACGGCTTTTTAATACTTTTCACCGAAGAAGGCTCAGAGCAGGAAGGATTTGGTAAAATTATACTTTCCGGAGGTGGTGCAGCCTTTAGAAACTTTGATCGATTAATTGAAGCCAATCTGGGTATCCCGACGATTAAACTGAGTGATGAAGTAGAAAAAATTCCCGGTGTTGGTAATTTTAAAAAGTTAAATGATTTTGAGTCGTTCTTACCTCTGCTTGGGAATTTTCTTTTGCAACCCTGGCAGAGAAACCGATTTGACAGAGCATTCGCAGCATGAGTACTTCATTTGAATTTCTCCCCGAAGAAAATTATCAAATTAAATTCCCTCTCTCTTCATTGCTGATTTTTATCGGTAGTGCTGTTTTGTTTTTTCTAATCCTTAATTTTATGAATTTTTATATAGAAGGTTTGCAACAGGAATACAATGAAGCTGCAGCAAGAGTTGAGAAGCAGGCTTCAGGTTTTATAGCAAGGGCTGAAAAATTGCTGCCTGAAATGGAGCAAATTCAAAATCTCGAACAGCAAATTGAAAGGCATAACAGCGCAATCGGAGGAGAAAGATCGGTCTGGACAAAATTGTTCAACAAGCTGGAAGATGTTCTTCCTGAAGAAGCCATTATTAGTTCAATCAAAAATGATAAAAATCAGGCGACTGAATTTGCTGCAGAAGATAGAACTTTTAAGCTGTTACTCAAAACTCCTGATATGCAGTTTGCTAATCTCTTATACATGAATATTTCTGAAGATTCAGCATTTGAATCGGTGAGTTTCAAGCCCTCTGCAGAAAAAACTCCAGTCTCCGATGCTGTAGTGATAGAACTTTCTTTTAAATTCAACCCGGAATATGATTAAAAAGCAAAAATTTATTCTCTTATTTTTATTTTCCTGGGCCGGAACGATTTTACTAGTTCTGGCAGGAGTTGCCGGGCTTCCCGAGTTTTTTGCAAAAAAAGAACAGCTTGAAACACTTAAAAAAAAGTTAGAAAATCGACAAGCCATTGAATCGAGAATGAACACTTTCTTAAACAGGTTCAAAAATGAAACCATTAATTTAAAGGCTTCTATTGCCCGTAAAAAGCAGAAGCTAAATGAAAATGAGTATAATTGTCCGACTGAAGATAAAATTCCTGAATTTATTAATGAGCTTCAATATTTTTATATTAATTCGGGAGCATCGCTGATAAATCTTGGTTACGAGAAAAGAATATATAAGAACAATTTTGTTGTTTTACCCTTTGTAGCAGAGTTTAGAGCATCATATGAGGGTTTTCGCAAAGTTCTACATCAACTCGAAACACACCGTGCAGGTGTTAGAATAGACTCTCTTGAATTTATTTCCCTCAATGATGAAGAACATAAAATAAAGGTTAAAACGAAATGCTCTTTGAGGTTTGAAAAAATTGGCAGATAAGAAACAGAATAACAAAAGAATAAAATATGGCCTTGTTTTTTTCGTTGTTCTTATTCTTGCAAACTTGATTGTAAGAATCGGAAATAGAAAAAATACAACCCCTGCCCCTGATCGAGGAGCTACTCAAACCACTTTACCGGACAATCAGCAGCCACAGGTGCAAGAAGAACAGGTTTCAGCCGCTCAGGGCTCTTTAACTTCTACTTATCTTGATCTCCAGATAAAAAAGCTTAACACCAGACTAGAAATCATTAAAAGAAGAGTCGAAGGCTTGCCAGAACCTGCAAGAGCACCGGATACGAATCAAGCCTTGTTTCTAAGTAGAAAAAGCATTTTCAGAAAAGTTGAAATGCTTGATAAGCCCATTGTTGTAAAAGCAGCAACCGAAACAGAAAAAATTGCAACTCAGGCTACCCGGCTTGAATTGATCGGCACCTTTCTGGTTCAAAACAAAGAAAAACTTTTATTAAAAAAAGGCAATAAGGTGTATCTTGTTGAAGAGAATAATATGCACCAGGATAACAAATATTCTTATTTAACCTCTTTTAATAATACCTATACAATAATTGATGAAGACGGTAACGAAAGAGTGCTGAAATTAAAGGAAGAAAAAAATACAGAGGTTGAAAAAATTATTGAAATTATAAAAAACTCAAATAAACAACCAGTGTATGAAATAGCTCAAAATGCTTCTTCAACTGAAGAGTTGCAGGTGAAAGCAAATGAATAAATACAGTGTAAAGGTTCAAACCGGGCCTGATTCTTTCGACTTTATAACTGTTCGAGCTGAATCGGAAAGGGAAGCGGCTGAATCGGCTTCTCTAAGGGGTTACTCTGTAATAGAAACCGAACTCAAGATTGAGAAAAATTATCTGAGTTTTAATCTCGGTAAGGTTCCTGCAGGCGAGTTATACCATTTCACCCGTTTGTTCGCCACTCTTACCCGAGCCGGCATACCCCTGCTGGAGACTATTGAAATGCTGGCAAAGCGAGCCGAAAACACAAAATTAAAACAAGCTTTAACGGCCATAAATAAAGATATAGAAGAAGGACAGGGTTTAACTGTTTCATTCAGCAGGCATGAGGGGATTTTTGACAAAACTTATTTACAGCTTATCGAGGTCGGCGAAGAATCTGGTAATTTACCTCAGGTACTCGATCGACTTACTCAATTGTTAAGAAAAAAAATAAAATTGAGGGGAATGATTATTAAAGCACTTACCTACCCTGTTCTGGTTATGGTGCTTTCTTTAATTGTGGTTGCTGCTATTTTAATAAAAATTGTTCCGCGCTTTAAAGAAATTTACAGTAAATTCGGCGGCGATTTGCCTGCCATGACAAGAATAACTCTTGATTGCAGTGATTTATTAATTAATTATTTTCCACTTTTTGTTATCGGCTTAATTCTTTTATTTACAGGTTTGTGGCTCGGCAAAAAAACTTTATGGGGAAAAACCTTATATGATCGCTTTGTTCTAAGCCTTCCTCTGCTTGGACCAATGTTTCATACTTATGAAATTGCCGGCTTTGCCAAAAGCTTTTCGATGCTTGTTCATAGCGGC
>JBNJGH010000099.1:0-12533 GCA_051747585.1 Candidatus Rifleibacteriota bacterium | reverse complement strand
TGAAGGCTTGCTGAAGAAGGAAAAGCCGGGCGGTGAAACCGCCGGCTATTTGTCCACAGGACAAATCCTGGCTGAAAAAGATTCTCTGTGTTCTCTGTGTGCTCTGTGGTTATTTTCTTTGTGGCTTTGAGACTTGGTGTGAGAAATTTTCTTTTCTGAAACCAACTGATAGTAGCTAACCGAGAATTGCTGATTTAGAGGTTGGGTTTTGCTATTAAAATTTTAATATGATATTCTGGTTAAAATTAAATCAGGAGGCAACCCGGTGGCTGACACGAAACAGATGAATGACAAGCAAAAAGCACTGGAAAATGCGATTGCAAGCATAGAAAAACAATTCGGCAAAGGCTCGGTAATGCGCCTTGGCACCTCGCGACACCTTGATGTCGCTTCTATCCCGACGGGATCACTTTCACTTGATTACGCACTTGGCGTAGGCGGAGTTCCAAGAGGTAGAGTTGTAGAGATTTTTGGCCCGGAATCATCGGGAAAAACTACTCTGACACTTCACATTGTCGCTCAGGCTCAAAAAATGGGAGGACAAGCTGCATTTGTTGATGTAGAGCACGCGTTGGATCCTACATACGCAAAAAAACTGGGCGTTGACACCGAGAACCTTCTTATCGCCCAGCCCAACAGCGGCGAAGAAGCCCTTGAAATTACGGAAATGCTGGTACGCAGTAACGCTATCGACTGTATAGTACTTGACTCAGTTGCAGCTCTAACCAGCAAATCTGAAATTGACGGAGATATGGGCGATGCCTCTGTAGGTTTGCAGGCAAGACTTATGTCACAGGCAATGCGCAAGCTCACACCGGTTGTAAGCAAATCAAAAGCTACCTGTATTTTTATTAACCAGATTCGCGAAAAAATCGGAGTTATGTTTGGAAATCCCGAAACCACTCCGGGTGGACGTGCCTTAAAGTTTTTCTCTTCGGTAAGACTTGATATCAGAAGAAGAGAACAGATTAAAGACGGGGATTCACCTGCCGGTTATGTTACTGAAGTAAAAGTTGTTAAGAACAAAGTTGCTCCACCCTTTAAGAAAGCCAGATTTGATTTGATGTTCGGAACTGGTATTTCTACTGAAGGCGAAGTTCTGGAACTGGCAGAAACCGCTAAAATTATTAACAAAGCCGGTGCCTGGTATTCCTATGGCGATATCCGCATGGGTCAGGGTCGCGAAAATTCGAAACAATTCTTGCGTGACAACCCTGATATTTTTTCAGAAATTATTATCAAGGTCAAAAAAGCACTTGGTATGATAGAAGAAACTGAAGAAGCCTCGACCCAGGCGCCCGAAGAAAAAAAGAAAACTGCAAAAAAATAGAGCAGATTAGTATATACTGCTGTGATTGATAAAAACTGTCTCAATAAAGTTTTCTCGATTCTGCCTCTGAATAAAAAGAGCCTGATTAAAGAAAATTTGTTAAATTGAGGCAGTTTTTTTATAAGGTTGAAATTTGAACAAGACTTCTGACAACTTAAACCGATTTATTCTGGTAGTTTGTTTGCTTATAATTCTACCCGTATGTCTGACCGTTTTTACCCTTAATCATCTGATAAATGACCTCATAGAGCTTGAGGTAAAAAAAACAGCAGAAAAGTTAAGCAAGAAATCAAAGCTAATTGCCGGAAGTGTTCATTCTGAATCTTTTTTAAAACCCATCTTCACTGCTATTAGTCGCAATTTTCTAAGTTATGAAGAAAATGAAGTAGAAAAACTTCAAAAGCTGGTTAAAACTTATTCGGACAAGGCTGGAGTAAAAATAGATGCCTATCCTTTCGATTCTTCTGGCAATCTTATTGAAACCAATTTATATCCACCCGAAAATGCAAAATTTGTTCAATTCCTCTGGGATTACGGC
Organism: Candidatus Rifleibacteriota bacterium; assembly: GCA_051747585.1. Taxonomy (GTDB): domain Bacteria; phylum Muiribacteriota; class Ozemobacteria; order Ozemobacterales; family Ozemobacteraceae; genus DYKG01. Next base: position 10,665 of record JBNJGH010000099.1, on the reverse strand, counting down.
AACAGCCGAGAGACCGAAACCGAACACAGCCTTATAAAGCCGGAGCTTCAGGCGTATTTTGGCCGGGAATTTCATCCGAGAATGCTTAAGCTGAACCGAAACAAGATTATTAATTTTTCCGGCAACAATCGCAATGGCATGATCTATTTTTCGCGCAAAGTTCTTACCAACAAAAAGACCAGAGGCATAATTTTAATAACAAAAAATCTTCCTGATCTTTATGAGATTCTGAACAGCACAATCAAAAACTTTTCTGACAAAGATACAAGTCTGGCAATCCTTATAAAAGATAAAAACGGAAAATTGTTGACTCAACAAACAGAGAACAAACAAATCGCGAAAGTTTTAGACACCCTTTCTTCACGCAAATCCAGCTTTTCATTTCAAGAAGGCAAAGTATGGAAACGAACAGATATAGCAGACTTCGCTATAATAGCGGGACAAAACACCGGTTTTTCTTCTCTGCAAAACCTCAAGCTGTTTACCCTGATTCTAGCGCTTATTATTTTAGTGCTTGGTATTCACACCAGTTATAAATATAACTTCAGCGAAAAGAAAATCTGGGTATCGATCAGGCTGAAACTGGTTATTGTCTTTATCTTTGCTGTTTATTTGCCCCTGCTTGGATTATTTTTTATCAGCTTCAAAGGCCTTCAGGATAGAAGAGCCGTATTGGAAAATGAAGCTCGTAAAGGAATGCTTGATGTTCTGTATAAAATAGATTCAGATTTTTCGATCAAAGAAGAGGAAATACTTGCCACTTTTAATAAACTTTATAAAGATCACAGCTGGCAAAAAAAACTTGGCTCGAACTGGCACAAAAACGACAAATTAATCAGAAAAACCACCGGAGTCGGCCTGAAAGAAGAAAGCTTTTTTAACTGGCTCGAAATTCGCGGACCGGATTTGGATCAAATTTTCTGCACAGCCAGAAGAAACGCGAATAGAAGAGTAGAGAAACTCAATAGAGTTATGGCGCAAATATCCCTTGAAAAATTTTCTCCATCAACTTTAACCCCAACGGCCAGAAGAATTCGACAAACCGACTTTATTATCAGAAACCTCATAGAAAACCCGGTTCTGGGTTTCACCCATTTTTTTGAAGTTCCCGGCCAGCTGGTTCCAATGGAGTTTGAAGGCGCTTATCTTTACTGGTATTGGAATTATTATCCCGAACCGGTTGATGGAGTTGCCTATTTCGCCAGCAACACCAAAGTTCAGTTCAATGCCATCAAATACCTGCAAAAGTACCTCAAACGACGATTTAATCTCGGAAATACAGCACTGAAACTGATTTCCTTCCATCCCTATGAAAATACCTGGCTTCCGCAGGGAGAAGAAGTGCATAAAAAACTAATAAACCTCAATCGTCTGTGTACCCTGAATCAGAGAGTAACAACCGGCAAATTGAAAATAAAAGACCAATCTTATCTTGCGACCTGTTTCCCCGGAACCAAGCTGAGAGATGTCTATCTTACGAGTCTTTACCCTGAAAGACAGATTAAAAGCAAAATTGCGACGCTGCGCAATCAGATTTATACCGGCATGGTAATTATTTTTGCTATTGCTGTATTAACCGGGTTACTGCTCACCAGGGCTTTTTTAAAGCCGGCGGGCGAACTTCGCAACGGCCTTATGGCATTGCGCCGCCGTGACACCGGCTTCAGGGTCGAAATCGATAATAATGACGAGTTTGGCGATCTGGGCGAAACCTTTAATCAGATGATGCTCGAAGTAAAAGAAATGCTGCTGGCAAAAGCAGTGCAACAATGCCTTATTCCCACAGATCCCCCCTTAATAGAGGGTTATGAACTGGTTATTCATAATCAGATGGCAACAGATGTTGGTGGTGATTATGCCGATGCTTTTATTTTGCCCGACAACAGGTTTCTAGTGGTTCTTGGTGATGTAACCGGACATGGAATAAGCTCTTCAATTTTAACCGCCATGGTTAAGGCATTGATATTCAGATTTTCAAAAAATCCCACCAGCCTGCCTGAAATTTTAAGGCAATTGAGCGAAATGGTTTTCGATCTGCTCAAGCGGCGCAAGTTAATGACATTTTGCGCAGTAATTATTGAAAAAGATACGGGAAAGTTTATTTTCGCCAACGCCGGACACCCCTACCCGATTATTTGCCGGCAGAACGGGCAAACCGGTAAAATCGAACATGGGTCGCTACCACTTGGAGTTTCAAAAAAGAGAAGTAAATACAGCACTAAAGAGGGCATTTTAAACGAAGGAGAAACGCTGTTTCTCTATACCGACGGCATAGCTGAAGCAACTAATTCCGCTGAAAAAATATTTGGCTTTGACCGCCTTGAGACCATAATTTCCCAGAATCATAACAAAACTGGAGAATTGATAAGAAAGTCGCTGCTTGACACTTTCTGGAATCATTATGGCGACAAACCCCTGGATGACGACTTAACCTTTATAATTCTTAAACGCGACAACGAATAGAACTCAGTAATTTTTCATTTGTTTTTTTATAAAAGAAAATTAAATTGTCGAAAATCGATTCCCGATTCCGATTCCGAATTGCGACTTTTATTCGGGTGTCGGTATCGCTATCGATATCGGAATCGAGAAAAGCACTGATTATTTCAAATATAGAACTAATCTTTTTTCAATACTATTATTGTTACATCATCGTCAGGATCAGAACCGGCAAGATAAGAATCATAGGCAGCCATAAGCTTAGCAAGAATTTTATCAGCCGAAGATTCAGAGTTTTCAAACAAAACAGCTTTAAAATTCTCATATCCCATCATTTCACTGAAATTATTTTTCACTTCTATAATTCCATCAGTGTAAAAAACTAATGTATCGCCGGAATTCAATCTGGTTTGATGAGTTTTAAGCCCTCTTAACTTTTTGCTGGCACCAATGGGTAAATGAACAGCCGACAGGAACTCGATTTCCTTGTTCTTTCTGATAATGACCGGAAAGTTATGCCCTGCATTTGCATATTCAATGGCTCCGTCATCTATATTTAAAATAGCAGCAAAAAAGGTAATCATTTTTCTTGCGGGCGGAATTTTAAAATAAGTGTTAACCGCCGAATTCAAATCAGAAAAAAGCTCTACCAGAGGTTTTTTTTCTTTCAACCCCTGATAAACCGTTGCTTTGGCCATAGCCATTACCAGGGCAGAGCTGACTCCATGACCGGTCACATCTCCGATCAGCAGACACAATCTATTTTCGTCAAGCCAATACAGATCAAAATAGTCGCCGCCAACATCTGAAGCCATTCTATTTACGTATTGCAGCTGATAACCGGGGATATCGGGAAAAGTTCCCGGCAAAAGTGATTCTTGCACATCTCCTGCGAGTTCCATCTCTTTAAGGTCTTCAATCATGTGATTGAAATTAACCGCCAGATCGCCGAATTCATCACGCTGACCGGTTTCAATACGAAATTCAGACTGACGTTTTTTAATGGCTTCAACGCCTTGCGAAAGCCTTGAAATTGGCTCAAGAAAGGTTAAGGAAAGGATATTACCGGTAAGAAGTGCAACCAACAGGAAAATCAAAATGCTGGCGACTATAAGTTTTCTTATAAAATTAAGATCATCATCGATAAATTCACGGGGATAAAAACTGAAAAAACAGTAGTCTGAGGCATATTTTCCCTTAAGACCGGTTACGAACCAGGTTTTGCCATTAATTTTTATATGACTGTCCTGGGGCTTATTACTGAATTTCAACCTTTGAGCAAATTTTTTCAACTGCAGATTTTCCTGAAGCTTAGCCGGCAACCAGCGTCCGCTTGTATTATGTCTTGCAACTGTAATATCTGGCTGCTGCTTTCTCTGCCGGTAGGTCTTTAACATGCGTTTTTTTACCAGCTTTTTCAATAAAACTGTCGCCGACTGCAAAATAAACAGATATCTTTTTTGTGAAAATTTATTTTCGATAATCTGCCAGAAAATCAGAAGGGGTGCGGGGCCAAACTCCAGAGGATGAATTTCACCGGGGCGATCAAACAAAAAGAACATACCACCTTCAGGGGCCTTAACAATCATAGAAACAATCGGATCGACCGACTCGGCCAGGTTTGTACCAAGGGCAGTGTCTATACAGAAACGAGAAAACGCCTCTGAAACTTCTTTCATTCCTTCGAAAAACAGCTCGTTAACCTTGGTATATTTGATATCTGCCTCTATATCACGCAATTCAACGGTTACCAGCTCATTGGTTCGCAATTTTTCTTCAAGCTCTCTGCTTATCAGCTCCTCATCTTCGCTTGCAAATAAGGGAATGAGCTCTTTCCATTCTTTTTCATAAGCCTTACCGATATTTCGAAAACTTTCATCCAGCGAGAAAAGCTCTGTTCGGTTGCGGCCGGCCACTTCTGCTACCATTGTTTCTTCACGGTCAGCAAGATACTGGTAGCCCAGAAAAATGAATCCCATGACCGGAACCAGCACTGCAGTAAAAAATAAAACCACAAGCTTGAGTCTTATTGAAACCCTTAAATTTCGACTTTTGCCGGCCTTGTAAGTCAATAAAAGCGAAAGCAATACCAGAAAAGCTAAAAAATACATCAGCATTTGCAGCCATCTTTTGTATTTATCCGGCGAAAAGCTTTCTCCTGCTATAATCCAGTTTTCTTCTATCTTGCGCCCCATCCAGACAAAATCGTCTGCGATCTCATGAGGGTTGTTAAGCAAAGTTAATCTGGTATAAACGGGTTTCATTACATCTTTGCGCAATTTTTCTCCACTCAGTCGGTAAAATTCATTTACATTTTTAAACAAGGCGCCGCGCTCAAAAAAGTTTGAATTGCGTTTGAGAGTTTCTTTTATTCTTTTATCTAAATTTGGTTTCTGCCAGAATATGACAATAATACCGGCTTTTGAATCGGGGCCTGCTTCATTCCAGTAAATCCTGCCACTTTGGTGCCTGACTATTATTGGTAAAAGACCATCTTTTTTGTCGAGTAGTTGCGCTACCTTAAATTCATGACCAAGAAAAGATTTTAAAGGCTTGCGTATATTTTCGAAAATGCGACTTTGCTTGATTGGATCAGCTTTCACCAGATTCCACAATTTTTTGGCGATAAATCTTGATTTTACCAGTATTTCACGAGGTGTTTCCAGCCGTCCTTTTTCATTGAAAAGATATATATCTAGCTCGACCCCCGAAAGCTTTTTAATTTTTTCGATAAATTTGCTCAGTTTGTCAGAATCATAATTCCTGTTTTGAGCAAACCACCAGGCACCTCGGGCAACTTTGCGCAAATAAGTATCGGTATCGACTTCAGCGGCAAACTGATCAAGTCTGGTTTCAAGCTGCTTCCTTACTACTTCAAATTCGCGCTGCTGCTTAAGGTTAATAGCATCGGAACCCAAAACTGCTGCAATTATTACCGGCAGAAAAATAAAAAGCGCAAATGCCGCGCTATAGCTCAACACATTGTTGAACCCTGCAGAAGCAATACTTTTATTTTCAAAATTACTCTTTTGAGTTTTCATTGTTGCATACTTGTCTCAGCTACTTTGTTTTTTCGGGGGGCAAGCCAGATTTTGCGATATTTTATAAAAGGCTGCCCCATAGCTGCCAGCTCGATTCCTCTAACTTCTGGCTGATGAAGAAGATGATCCGTATAAAAATACATAAAAACCCAGGGAGCCTGTTCGACAATGAGCTCTTCAGCTTCACGATAAAGTTTGACCCGCTGTTGGGTTTCGGTTTCATAACGTGCTTTATCCAGTAATCGATCAAGTTCTTCAACTTGAATCCTGGTAAAATTATAGCCTTTATCAATATTGGAAGAATGGAACAATGTATATAAAAAGCTGTCAGGGTCAGGGTAATCAACCGACCATCCCATTCTAAAAAAAGCGGCATTACCCGACTCAACCGATCTTAAATGGTTATCGAATTCAACTTTTTTTACTCTGCACTTAATACCAATATCACTCAAATTTGCCATTATAAACTCACTGGTTCTTGTGTGAATAATATCTCGATTGTACTGAAGAACAATCTCAGGAATTTTTTTACCATCTTTGTATCCGGCTTTTTTCAACAATTCTGCAGCTTTTTCAGGATTATATGAATAACCCTTGAATTCAGGGTCGTAACCGGGTATTCCAGGGGGTAAGACTCCATTGGCAATTTTAGCTCTTCCATTTAAAACCAGATCAACTATAGCTTTTCTGTCGATAGCGTAATTCATTGCCTGACGAAAATACTTATTGTCAAATGGTTTGGTGGTCAGGTTCATACCAAGATAATTTGTCCCCCAGGTGCCCACTTCAAGCAAATTAGCCGCGAGTTCCGGGCTCTGCTTTACATTTTCATAGTTTGAATCAGGCACATCTACATGCATCAGTTCACCACGATTAAAGGCGGCAAACCTTTCTTTTTCGTCTTCGATGATAGGAAACTCTATTTTATCAAGCCATGGCCTGCCTCTAAAATGCTTTTGATTGGCTTTGAGCACCAGAGTGTCGCCTTCTTTCCCCGCCCACTTGAAAGGCCCTGTGCCGACCGGTCGTATCGCTATATCTGCATTCGGGCCTTCGCAATCTTCTTTGGGGACTATAAATGCATTACACATGCCAAGTAAAGAAACAAAAGGTGCGAAAGGTTTCTCGAGCTCAAATTTTACGCTTAAAGAAGCTACCTTGCTGATACCGGCAATATGTTCACTTTTCCCGCTATTATAATCCGTAGCTCCCTTGATCAAGTGAAAAAAAGCTCCCTGATAGCCTTGTACCGGCCTTAAAAGCCTTTCAAAGGTATAGACCACGTCATCGGCAGTTAACTGTCTTCCTTTGTTAGCAGTCGGTTGCCCGCCGCTTTGCGCATGAAAATAAACATCATTTCTCAATTTAAAAGTGTAAACAAGCTTGTCTTCGCTTATTGTCCAGCTTTCTGCAATTGACGGTGTAGGGAGACCTGCGTCATTAAAATCGACCAACCCATCATAGATACGCCGACAAACTTCGTGTGAATTGGAATCTTTAATCAAAGCCGGATCAAGAACGATATAAGAATCGGCAAAAGCCCGGCGATAAACCCCACCCTTTACCGGTTTGTTACTGGTTTTGTCTTTTGCTGTCTCCTGCCGGTTCCAGCATCCTGAAAAAAAACAGACGCCTGCTAATAAAACAATGAAAAACCTTTTGCCACAATACATCAAGTAACCTCTAAGTTTAAATCTTGCAAAAATCATATCACTCTTTCAACTATTTTTCTATCAAAGTATTCCCTTGATTTACTGTTAATTAAGTGCTAGAATTAGCGCTCAACAGGCATTATAAATAATAAAAGCAAAATCAACAGAAACCGCTTTTGCAGCGGGTTTTGTTGTTTTTAAGCAGAATAGGAGAAAGATGTTATGACAAAAGATCGTGAAGCTGTTATAGCTGCTGTCAAAGATTTTGTCAGCAAAACTTTCTCTGATATCTATGAAGTTTATGATGTCACTTATCGTCCGGCAAACCGGACAATGATGCTTGAGGTTTTTATTGACAGTCCCGATGGAATAACCGTGAAAGACTGTGAAAAAGTCTCACGCACATTGAGCGATTATCTGGATGAGACGGATTTAATTCATTGTGCTTACACTCTTGAGGTTTCTTCTCCAGGTGTTGAGCGAGTCTTTAAAAGGCAGGTCGATTACGAAAGACACGTAGGCAAACTGGTCAAATGGACTCTTATCGACAACCCCGAGCAAAAGAAAGAAGTATTCAGAGCCAGGCTACAGGAATTTTCTCCGGATAAAATAGTAGTACGATCAGAAAAAGGGCTTCGAGAGTTCCCTCTGAATGTGGTTAAAAAAGCTCAGGCCGTGCTTGAGTTTCCACAAAAAAAGAAGCGGGGATGACCGGGAGGTAAAATATGGCTAAGACAAATTTGATCGAAGCATTAAAAGAAGTTATAGGCGAAAAGAATCTTCCAATGTCTGTACTGGTAGAGGCAATAGAAGAGGCCCTGGTTGTAGCCTATCGCAAAAACTTCGACTCTGAAGAAGATGTTGAAGTTAAACTGGATGAAAATACTGGAGATTTCAAGGTTATTTCCAGGCGCCTGGTTATGAAAGGCGACGATCTGGATGAGCCAGACCGGCAATATACGCTTGAAGAAGCCAGAGAGATAGATCCTGACGCACAACCCGGCGATACGGTTGAAGAAGATGTTACTCCACCTTCATTCGGCCGAATTGCTGCGCAAACTGCACGTCAGGTTGTAAGCCAGAAGCTCAAGGAAGCTGAACGAAATATTATTTTTGAAGAATATCAGCATAAAGTTGGTGAAGTCCTTACCGGCAAAGTGCAAAGAGTAGAACGGGGCCATGTTTATGTCGAACTGGCAAATACTGAGGGCGTCCTTTCCCCAAGAGAGCAAATACCCGGTGAAATTTTTAGAACAAATGACCGGATAAAATGCTTCATTCTCGAAGTAAGACCTTCTACCAAAGGGCCGCAGATTATACTGTCAAGAAGCTCGGCCAAATTCGTAGAAATCCTTTTTGAACAGGCTGTTCCCGAAATTTCTGACGGAATCGTCGAAATTAAATCTTCGGCCCGTGAAGCCGGCCTGAGAGTTAAGATCTCGGTAGCAACAACCGAACAGCGGGTTGACCCCGTTGGGGCCTGCGTTGGCCTTAAAGGCAGCAGAATAAAAGGAATCGTTGATGAACTCAACGGCGAAAAAATTGACATTGTCAGATACAGCGACGACCCGGTTACTTATGTAACCAATGCGTTGAGTCCGGCAAAGGTTCAAACGGTAAAAATTTCAGAAGACGGCGGACAAGCTCTCGCGATAGTTGCTCAAAGCCAACTGTCTCTGGCCATCGGTAAAGAAGGCCAGAACGTAAAATTAGCATCAAAACTTACCGGCATTAAAATCGACATAAAAACTGAACAGGACATTGAAAATATGGCTTCAGACAAAAACACAGAAGACTGACATCGCGGAGGTAATGGATGGGTAAAAGATTACACATTGCAAGTAAACAATACAAATTAAGCAACAAGGAAATGGCTGAATTACTGGGTAAACTGGGTTTTAAAATTAAAGCCCATCCTTTTTCAGCCGTCAGCGACGAAATGCTGACTGCGCTGGAAAAACATTTTGCCGGTGGGGCTGCAAAAGCCGACGAGGCAAAACCCCAGGCAAAAGCCAAACCAACAGACACAAAAACAGAAAAGGACAAAAAGCCCTCCCAAAAATCTACCGAAAAAAATGGTGTCCCATCAAAACCTCAGTCAGAAAAGACCAGAACCGGTAAAAAGAGATCCGGAGCGAAACCTGGTCAAGAAGATGAAGAAGTAGAAGTAAACAAGCAAATTACCATCATAAAAACTGCGCCTCCAAAGAAAGAAATCCCAACCGGAAAAAAGAAAAAGGGAAAAAATAAAAGAGCCCGCTTTTCCAAAAAGGTACAGGCCGAAATGCGTGATAATGAGCGTAAAACTGAAGCAGTTCTAGATCGACAAGGTAATAAGAGCCAACAGCAACAGCAAGAAACTTCTGCCGAAACTCTTCCGGAACTTACAGTGCCGGAGGACATTACCGTTACTCAGCTGGCCAAATATCTCGATGTGCCGGCGGTTCAACTTATAAAGAAATTATTCGGACTCGGTATAGTTGCGAGCCTTAATCAAAGACTCGAATCTGAACATATTCAATTAATTGGTCAGGAATACGGCAAAGAGATCGTTTTTGCCGAAGATGTTATCGAAATTGAAGAAAAACCAGACAAAGAAGAAGATCTTCAAATCAGACCCCCTGTTGTTACCATCATGGGTCACGTCGATCACGGAAAAACCTCTTTGCTTGACTATATTCGAAAAGCCCATGTAGCAGACAAAGAAGTTGGTGGTATAACTCAGCATATCGGTGCCTATCAGGTAAAAACCAATGATGGAATCATTTCCTTTATAGACACTCCCGGCCACGAAGCATTTACTGCCATGCGTGCCCAGGGTGCTCTGGTAACAGATATCGCCATACTGGTTGTAGCTGCAGATGATGGAGTTCAACCGCAAACAATCGAAGCAATCCATCATGCTCAGGCAGCCGATGTACCTATTATCGTCGCCATTAACAAAATGGACAAGGCTGACGCAAAACCTGACCGTATCAAACAGCAACTAATGCCTCTGCATCTGGTAGCTGAAGACTGGGGTGGCCAGACCACCATGGTAGAAGTTTCTGCCATAAGCGGCAAAGGTCTCGACGAACTACTCGAAATGATTATTTTGCAGGCTGAAATGATGGAACTCAAAGCCAACCCGAATCGTCCGGCTCAGGGCACCATAATTGAAGCCCGGCTCGACAAAGGAATGGGGCCAATGGCAACAGTTCTTATCCGCAACGGAAAAATCAAAAAAGGCGACAATATCATCTGTGGTTCAAGCTATGGCAGAGTAAAAGCGCTTATAAATGATATGGGCGCAAGAGTCAAAGAAGGCGGCCCATCTACTCCGCTTGCGATTCTCGGTCTCAATGAGGTGCCAAAAGTCGGTGACAAGCTTTCGGTAGCAGAAAGTGCAAAATTCGCCCGTTATGTTGGTGAATTACGTCAGAAAAAAGCCAGAGAAGAACGCCTCTCCAGAGATAACCGCCTCAAGCTTGCCGATCTTTTCAAACAGGTTACCGAAGGCCAGGCAAAAGATCTCAACATCATAATCAAAGCTG
>JBNJGH010000098.1:0-12648 GCA_051747585.1 Candidatus Rifleibacteriota bacterium | reverse complement strand
CGCTCAGGGACCGCAATAGGGTGTTCATTGCGAGGAGCTTAGCGACGAAGCAATGACAAACTTGGTGTTGTTTTTTACAATTAATCGCGGAGGTTGGCTTGAGTGGAGGCGATGAGGTTGGTCAGGCCGGGGGGGATGTAGGAGCGTGAGGGACCGGGTTCGGGTAGGGTTAAAGGTTCTTGCCCGAGTTCTAAAATCTGGCCGGCTTTTTCGTTATCCATCATCGACAAGATTTTACCTGCATGTGCCGGGGGAAGACCGCTGACAATGTCATAAATAAGCTCATTTTCGGGCAAATCATCAAAAATATTGGCAAGGGCACCCGCATCCATTACTGCGGCAATTTTGCGCACCTGCTCAAGGCGCTGGTCGTCTTCCATAAATCTTATAAGGCTCGATTCAATATTTGCCGCTTCAGAAGCGAGTTTGTTTGTAAGCTCATCTATTGATTCTTTGCGTTTTGTAAGATCGGCTTTTTCTGCTTTGAACTGTTTCTTGTCGAGAAGCAGTTGTTCCTGTTCCTGTCTTAATTTTTCCATTTGGCGGTTAAATCGCTCTTTTTGAGTTTTTATAAGGGCACGATAAGATTTTTCAAGCTCCTCGGCTCTTTGTTCGAGTTCTTTGTTGCCTTGAACTATTTCTCGATCGAAACGCTCCTGTTGCTTAATCATCAACTGCTGGTATCTTTCTTCTTCGGGTAGTTGATGAAGTTGGACAAAATCATAATAGGATTCAAGCGGCCATTTTGAGCGCCATTCCTCGGGAATGTTGTAGCGAAACTGCACTATATCAAGAAAATCAAGGGTCAATGCCGAAAGAAAAGTGGCAACACCAAGAGATAAAAGGAGAAAAAGAAAGAAAATTCGGCTGATTGCCTTATAAATTTTTGAAGGCTTGCGTGGTACTTCTTCTGTGTTTTCGTTCTTCTGCTCAGCATTCTTTGCCTTTTCAGGCGAGTCCTGAACTTCCTGATTGTTTCCTTTTAAATTATCATCTGGCATTATTGCAATTCCTTGAAGTTGTTATTCGCTTTTACCCAGTTCAGAAAGAATCTGGGATACAAAACTTTTTGTTTCAGGGTAGGGAGGCACTCCTCCAAATCGCTTAACCGAAGCGGAATCAGTATTGTAGGCAGCGAGGGCGCGTGGTAAATCATTGCCGTTGCGCTTCAGCATTTGCGAAAGGTGCTGAGTGCCCGCAGAAATGTTTTGATCCGGGTCGAAGGGATTGGTAAAGCCAAATTGTCTGAAAATTTCGGGCTTTACCTGCATAAGGCCAAGGTGGCCCTGGGTTCCTACTGCGTCAGGGTTAAAGCCGGAAGCCGTAGCTATTAGTTTGCGAACCAGCTCGGGTTCAAGCTCATTTTCTTTTGCATGCTTCTCGACAAGATTGTCAATGTCAGTGATCAACTCTTGAGAGGGCTTCAAGACCTTCTCGGTTTTGCTGGTTTCGTCTGCTTTATCAGTTTTTCCGGATGCTTTAGCCATTTCGGAAGCAAAAGTTTTTTCTGGAGGCGTATGCTTTCGGGTAACGAATTTGCCGCAACTTTTTTTCAGCTGGTCTACTCTTTGTTGCACTTTTCGCATGTTTTCAAGCATTTTCATCGTCCCCCTTAAAATGTTTGAGCCTGGTGCCGAATTCATCGAGCTCTCTTTGCTCTTTTTTCTGTTGTTCCTTTGTCCAGGCTATTTTATCTTTTTCTTTTATCTTTTCATAGGTTTTTCGATTTTGACTTTTTTCAATCAGTTCCTGAAATATTTTTTCTCTTTGTTTTTGCAACCTTTCCAGTTCTTCTTCATGAAACTCCCAGTTTTTTTTCAATCTTGCCAGATAAGCTGGATACATGTGCACTTTAAGCATCTGCCCGGACTGCATGTCTTTTATCTGGTTTTCCAGAGCCTGTTGATGCTCTTCTTTAAGTTGTTTTATTTCCAGGGTGATTTCAGCAATTTGCCCGTCTTTTTTAGCAAGTCTGTTTTTCACCTCGTTTTCTTCATGAATGCAGATTTGTAGAATCTGTTCAAGCCTGAATTTAAAAGCCATTATTTATCAGCTACTATTTTTGCAAGACTTTCAAGACTATCCTGAAAATTGACCACTTCAGTTATGCCCTGCTTAATATAGCTTTCGATCAATGGGTGCTTTTGAATAGCCTGATCTATTTTAGGGTCTGAACCGGACTTGTAAGCGCCAAGGCTTATTGCATCGGCATTTTTAGCATAAGTAGAGTAAATATTTCGTAGTTTTTGTGCACTTTCGAAGTGTTCTTTGCTGGTAATTTCGGGCATAAGTCTTGAAATAGAGCCGAGAATATCTACAGCGGGGTAGATATTTTGATGAGCGAGATCACGACTGAGAATAAGATGGCCGTCAAGAATACCTCTTACCGCATCAGCCACGGGCTCATCCATGTCGCCGCCTTCGACCAGAACAGTATAGATACCTGTTATCGTGCCTTTGCGAGAGGTTCCGGCTCGTTCGAGCAATTTGGGTAAAAGAGAAAAGACTGAAGGGGTATAACCTCTGGTGGTAGGGGGTTCGCCAATGGCGAGTCCTATTTCGCGTTGAGCGAGAGCAAATCTGGTTACTGAATCCATCATCAGCATGACATTTTTGCCTTTGTCGCGAAAATATTCGGCCATGGCGGTGGCAGCGAAAGCGGCTTTTACTCTAACAAGGGCAGGTTGATCTGAGGTTGCGACGACAACGATCGATCTGCGCATTCCCTCGGGACCGAGATCTTTTTCAAGAAATTCTCGAACTTCTCTACCTCGCTCACCAATCAGTGCGACTACGTTAATATCGGCCTGAGATGAGCGGCAAATCATTCCCATAAGAGTACTTTTTCCTACCCCGGAACCTGCAAAAATACCCATTCTCTGGCCACTACCTATAGTTAGCAGGCCATCAATCGATCTAACTCCTGTTGGTAGTGGTTCACTAATTCTTTTACGGGTAAAAGGATTCGGCGGTTCTCGATTAATCGGGACTTTGGGTAAAGAGGGAGGTAATTCGCCTTTGTCGTCGACCGGATGTCCCAGGCCGTCGATAAGTCTGCCTAATAGTTCTTCGCCAGCAGGCACGGTTAAGGGCATGCCTGTAGGTATAACCTCACTGCCCTGTCTGATTCCTTCGGTGTGAATAAGAGGCATAAGCAATACGCTTCCCCGTCTGAAGCCTACAATTTCACAGGGCAGAGGGCCTTGTTGGGTTAAAATCTGACAGATATCGCCAACCGGGTTTTGTGGGCCGGTAGCCTCGATGAGCAGACCTACTACCTGGGTAACCCGTCCATTTACCCGGATAGGATCTATCTGGGAAATCAGGGATTCGTAATCGCTGTAGTTAAAATTTGTCATGCCGCTTTCTGTGTTTTTCTAAATCTTTCGATCAGAGCTTTTTCGAGCTCATTTGCCTGGCTTTCGATCGTTGCGTCTATCGTTCCCACGCCGGTTTCTATTTTTATGCCGCCTGGTGTAAGGGTTGGGTCTTCAATTATTTTAAGCTCGGTTACCGATGAAAGTCTTGACATGAATTCATCTTTGTGGGCCTGGCACATTGCTTTGTCACGCATGTTAATACGCATTACAATTTTATCGACATCAGCAACTTTGTTTATTGCCCGATCAATGTTTTTAAGTACAATGTCGGGTTGTGCATGGGGTTCGACTTTAATAACGCTTTTGGCAAAAGCAATTACAAGACGCAACATTTCTTCTTCGGAGGATTTTAACAGGCCCATTCTACTGGTTTGCAGCTCATTAATGAGCATTTCTGACTCTTTCATGAGGTTTTGCCAGTCTAGTCTGGCTTCATGCAGTCCCTGTTCTTCGCCGGCAGCAATTCCTTTGTCTTCACCCAGGGCGTAGCCTTCTTTGTAGGCTTTATCGCGAACCGATTCAGTTTCGAGTTGAGCTGCTTTTTTTATTGCTTCTGCTTCGGCTCTTGCCGCCTCCGTGATAGAAGAAGCGTTTTCTTTGGCCATTTCTATAGTTTTGCGTGCTTCGGCTTCAGCTTCATTGCGTTTTGCAATCATTGTCTGACTGAATTCCTGCTCTTTGCCGGTAAGTTCGCGTTCTTTGTTTTGCAGTTGCTGTTCCCATTCGCGCAGTTCTTCTTCAAGAGCTTCAAGCTCAAGCTCTTTTATGCGAATTGCTTCGAGTGCTGCGCTGTGGCGTGCTTTTTTGGCAGCATAGGAAAGTTCTGATTTTTTTGGCTTTTCTGGTTCAGCTGATTCCTGCTGTTGCTCGGCGTCTTTGCTTTCTTCTTGTGATTTGCTTTCGCTTTCTGATTTTTCCGGGGCTTCATTTTCTTTTGTCTTTTTGTCGGATTTCATCTTCTCACCGTTACCTGCAAGATGAACAGGCGAAAGCTCACGAAAAACTTCTTCGGTAAAGGCTTCTTCTGCCGGATCCATTTTTTTGGGAGGCTCGGATATTTTTTGATGATGCGGAACAAATACCGATTTGTCTTTATCAATTTTTACCTGATTTGCTTTATATATTCTTGCCATTTGATCCGGGGTCCTTAGTAAATTAGGTCGTCAGTAGGTCGGTTAATAAAAAGTTCTTTTTTGCTTATAAGTTCGGCAACTATCTGCATAATGCGCTCTCGCGCAGTTTCTACTTCTGATTCTCTGGTAGGCCCGGCCACGGTTATTTCGGCTTTAAGATCTTGCAGGTTGCGTTTGGACATATTAGATGCGATATGTTTTAAAACTGCATGTGATGAGCCTTTTAGAGCGACAGCCAGGTCGCGAAATCTTATAAGCTTGATAAGCTTCTGGATTCCGCGTGGGTCAGCATACGCCAGATCGTCAAAGGTAAGAATTCTTTTACGAAGCTCCTGGGCAAGATGGGGAACATCTTTTTCAAGGCCAACAAGAACGTTTTTATTCGTCTTTGAGTCACAATGACGCAAAATGTTTGCAAGAATTTCAAGGCCTGTACTGGTTTCGAGTGGACTAGCCAATCAGTTCCTCCTCTCCGGGGCGTGCAATTATTATTTCGCCGCGTGCTTCGAGTTTTTTAACAACCGCAACGATGCGTTGCTGCGCCTGGTCTACATCTCTAATGCGAACCGGGCCCATATAGGCCATGTCTTCTTTGAGCATTTCGGCAGCGCGTTTAGACATATTTTTATAGAATTTCTCTTTAACTTCGTCTGTTACCCCTTTAAGGGCAATAGAAAGGTCTTTCATGTCAATCTCTTTCATCAGGCGTTGCAGACTTCGGTCATCAATAAGCACAACATCTTCGAAAACGAACAGTCGTTTTTTGACTTCTTCTGCCAGGCTTGGTTCCTGAACTTCCATCGTTTCGATGATATTCTTTTCTGTGGCTCTTTCTACGGCATTCAATACACCAATGAGTGAATCTATACCACCAACGCTTGTGAAATCCTGCCCAATAATAGAAGAAAGTCTCTCTTCGAGGTAATTCTCGACCTCTCTGGTAATTTCGGGGCTTGTTCTATCCATTAAAGCCAGCCTTTTGGCAATTTCAACCTGTGTCTCGGGTGTCATTGACTGTAAAATAACCGCTGATTTTTCCGGCTGAAGATAAGCTAGAATCAAAGCAACGGTTTGTGGGTGCTCATTTTGAATAAGGGTGGCGAGCTGGGTAGGATCAGCAGTCCTTGCAGCTTCAAAGGGTTGCACCTGAAGCGAAGTGCCCATGCGGGCAAGTATTTCAAGGGCTTTGCCCGGGCCGATGGTTCGCTCAAGCAAGTGCTTTGCGTATTCCAAGCCCCCTTCAGCATAAAACTTGCGTGCCATCATTAATTGCTCAAACTCAAATAATACAGAGAGCTTTTTTTCTGTATCTATTTTACGATGTTTGGCAATTTCGATTGTCAGGGTTTCTATTTCAGAATCTGAAAGAGATTGCAGAATAACTCCGCTGGTTTCCGGGCCGAGAAATATCAGCAGAATTGCCGCTTTTGCCTTTCCGGAAATATCCAGCGGCGGTAACTCTTCTATGTTTATCGGGGGCCGGTTATCTTCTTTTGCCACTTTAGCCACTCCTGAATTAATCGTTCAGCCAGAGACGCAATACCGATATGGCGTCTTCGGGTTTGGTTTCAACAAGTTCTCTAACACGTTCTTCAAGTTTTTCTCTTGCTTTGGCCTGATCTTGAAGTTTTTCGAGTTCTTCTTCTCTGGCTCTGTCGCGTTCTGTAATGACTGACTGAAGTCTTTCGAGACCCTCGTTGAGGCTGCCTTCTTTTTTCTTCTGGAAGGCTTCGCGATAAATAAACTGTTCTTCCGGTGTCATTTCTTCGAACTCAGGAGGCAGGGAGTCATTATCTTGTGCATATTGATATGCTTCGAGGCGAAGGTCCTGAACTTTCTTTTTCTTTTCCTGAATGTCGCCGATCTCGGGAAAGAAATTTTTGATATCTTTGAATCTTCTTTCCCAGTCACGCCATTGTTGCTCGTTCTGTCGGTGCATCTGTTGCTCCCTTGCACTTTTAAGGGCTTCGGCTTCTGCCGCAGCTTCCTGCAATCGTTCCTGTTCTCTGGTCAGAGCTCTGGCTCTTGAAACTCTAACAAAAATATAAATCAGGCCCAGGAATATCGGGAAGGCCATTAGAAGGCCCACAACTATCATGAACATCTGTTTCTCCTGTTGTTTCCTCAGGGCAAAGGCCGCTTTGGCGCGTTCAACCTCTTCATTTTTGAAGGGCATTGCCATTAATGCGAGTTTATCGCCCCTTGTCTTGTCAAAACCTACAGTTGTTTTAGCTATATTAGTTATATCGGCTTCTATCTCCTCAACACTTGAGGGAGCTGTATTTAAAACTACAGAAACTGTAAGTCTACTTATTGTGCCCTGGTTTTTTACAAATTTTTCTTTTGATCTTGTAACTTCGTAATTGCGAATATGGCCTTTGCGGTCGTATTTGTTCCATGTGTCGTTTTCGGTTCCGGGGTAGGCCGGTGCACCGGGGGGTAAATTGGAGTTTACACCAGGCTCACCATCTTCTACAAGGTCTCGCCCCTGATAACTTTCTTCTTCTGTTTTTTCTGAAAGAACAATTCCGGTATTGCTGCCTTCTATTGGCGGTATAACTACGTCGCTTACGGCTTCTTTCTGGTCGAAATCCATGTCCAGGCGAACTCTGACAATAGCGTTACCATAGCCAAACATTTCTTCAAGCTGGCTTTGAAGTTCGCCGCGCAATTCCCTTTCGCGTTTCTGGGTGAATTTCATCTGAGTGCTTTTGATCTTATCAAGACTCATTGATTCTTCATCTTCTATGAGTCTTGTAAGGTCTCTTGCTTCGGTGTCAGAAATTCTTATGTTTTCTGTTTTAAGGCCTTCAACTGCCGAGCATACCCAGTCTCTGATAGCTCTAACCTGTTCTTTGCTTATTTCTGCACCGGGTTTGAGATTTAATAAAATTGCTGCTGATGGATTTTTCTGGTCTTCTTTAAATACCTCGGTTTTTGGCTTAACGATATTTACGTTAGCGTCTTCAACCGGATCCATTCTTTTGAGAGTTTCTTCGAGCTCAGCCTGCAAACCTCTGACAAAGTTGAGATTGAATTCCTGTTGAGTCGTTCCGGAAAATATGGATCTTTCATCAATCAGACTCTGCCATCCGGCTTTTGCCTGAGGCAGAGTTTTTTCCTGGGCAAGTTGCAGAAGTATGTATGATTTGTCAGCTAAGGGCACTCTAATATCACTGCTGTCTTTGCCAAGCTTGTATTCAACACCAAGTTCCTGGAGTTTGGCAACAATGTCACCGGCATCTTCAAGCTTGAGGTCTTCTTCGAAAAGTGGAATAAATTCACGTTGTGTGCCCCACATTGACACAGAAACGATTCCGACAACTACAAGTCCTACGATTACTGCAAGACCTATTTGCTGGCTTCTGGAAAGTCTGGCAATCGGTTCCCAGATCTGTCTGAGGAATTCAGTCATTGTTTGCTACTCCCTACTCCCTGCTGTGCCCTTTGTGTATTTAATTTTTTTTGGCGGGCTTTCGGAGTGTATAAATTATTTATAGTACTCTAAAGTCAATCTGTAAAGACTAAATTAAAAATTCATTCTCATTATTTCTTTGTATGCTTCAAGAGCTTTACCGCGAACCTCGATTGTAAGGTTCATTGCGGTCTTAGCTTTTTCGGCGGCAATCATGACATCATGAAGATTGTCTACTCTGCCAAGAACTGCATCCTGAGTCAGTTTTTCTGAAGTTTTCCCCAGTTGGTCAACCTCACCAATTGCAGTTTGAAACGAATCAAGAAACATTCGCCATTGTTGCTTGGCATTGGTTTTAGACTCTTGAGGCTTCGATCTTAGTTGATCAAAAGGACTTTTTTCAAGTATTCTCATTTAACCTTTACCTGCTACTGATATTTAATGCCGCATTAACCATGTCTTTCGCTGAATTAATGCTGGTTACATTTGCTTCGTATGCACGAGTTGCCGTAATCATATCTGTCATTTCGTGCACTATGTTTATATTTGGTCGGCGAACATACCCTTCGCTGTCTGAGTCGGGGTGACTGGGGTCGTATTCCATTTTGAAAGGTGCCATGTCATCCATTATTGCCGAAACTCTTACACCTTTTCCCGGTTGTTGCGGATTGACTCTGTCCATAAATGGCCAGTGCCCGTTCGGGTTTCTGGCTTGAAAAATGGCCATTTTGCGGCGAAAGGGTTCGCCGCTTTCGGTTCTGGTCGTGTTGACATTTGCGATGTTATTGGAAATAACATCCATTCTGAGTCTTTCTGCCGTCAGACCGGAAGCAGAGGTGTCAATTGCTCTGAACATACCCATCAGGCTCTACCTCCTCTGGTTATTACGTTGTTGAGTTGCGTGAACATCCCTGAAAGGCGGTTTGACATAACTTGATATTTCATGGTGTTTTTTGCCAGATCGCTCATTTCTACATCGACATCTACATTGTTTTTGTCATTTCGCATTACATGAATTCTATCTCGTATGGTAACCGGGTTAACATCCATATAGTTCGTGTTGCCGATCGGAATGTGTCGGTTATCTTCACGTTTTCCGACAATATCGACTTTACCGTCAAATACTTTTGCCATTTCATCTTCGAAGGATACGATCTGACGTTTGAACTTCGGTGTATTAACGTTGGCAATATTGTTGGCGATTACTTTGTGCCTTTTTGTCGAGACCTCCAGGCCTTTACCTAGAAGGTTAAAGGTTGCCGTGCCTGTTAATCTGTCAAACATAGATCTGCCTCCTGAGCGGTTTAAAGTATGAAACGTGCCAGATCGCGATTCTTCATTAGCGGGCCAATTGCTTTTTCAACGGTTTCACCGCTTACCAGGTATTTGCCGGTGTAGTTCGCCGGAGCTTCAAAAGCAATTTCATCCATAAGATGTTCCATCATTGTGTGTAGTCTTCGTGCTCCGATGTTTTCCTGCGAGTCATTTGCCTCTGCTGCGTATCTGGCAATTTCACTTATTGCTTCGTCTGTAAAATCAACCTCAACTTTATCAACCTGCATAAGGGCTTTGTATTGGCG
This sequence comes from Candidatus Rifleibacteriota bacterium, assembly GCA_051747585.1. Taxonomy (GTDB): domain Bacteria; phylum Muiribacteriota; class Ozemobacteria; order Ozemobacterales; family Ozemobacteraceae; genus DYKG01. Next base: position 3,140 of record JBNJGH010000098.1, on the reverse strand, counting down.
TGTCAGAGCATTTCGGGGTTCGGTTAGAATTTTTTCGAAATCTTTTTCTCCCAGCTTTTCGAACTCTACCCTTACCGGAAATCTTCCTTGAAGCTCCGGAATCAGATCAGATGGCTTGCTTACGTTAAAAGCGCCGGCTGCAAAAAACAAAATATGGTCTGTTTTAACCATTCCGTATTTGGTCATTACGCCGGTGCCTTCTACCAGAGGTAGCAGGTCTCGTTGAACGCCTTCTCGCGACACATCGGGGCCTGATTTTCCAACATAAGAAGAAGCAATTTTGTCGATCTCATCCAGAAATATAATTCCGTTTTCCTGGGCAAGATGTATAGCTTCTTTTTGCAGATCTTCCTGATCTATCAGGTTGGATATTTCTTCATGAAAAAGAATTTCTCTGGCGTCTTTGACTTTAACTTTTCGGCGCTTCTGTTTGCTGGGGAACATGTTGCCAAGCATGTTCTGAATGCCGCCCATATTGAAACCCATTTCTTCAAAGCCGCTTTGGGAGGAGATTACTTCTACGACGGGAGTTGCGTTTTCACTCACTTCGATTTCTACCTCCTTTTCGTCAAGCTTTCCTGATCTGAGCATTTCCAGGTATTTCTCTCTTGTTGAGGGTGCTTTACTGGACTCTTCTCTATTTATCGGCACTTTTCCCTCAGTATCTGAGTCTTTTTCAAAACCGCTCAAAGGATGGTATCTGCGATCTTCGGGAATGAGGTAGTCAAGTAGTCTTTGTTCAGCTCGCTCGGCGGCACGTTTTTCAAATTTTTTCGTTTTCTGGGTTTTTACCAGGTTTAAACTTACTTCAACCAGGTCTCGAACCATAGAATCAACATCTCGACCAACGTAGCCTACTTCGGTAAATTTTGTGGCTTCGACCTTGATAAAAGGAACTCGTGCTATAGTTGAAAGTCGGCGTGCGACTTCGGTTTTACCCACTCCGGTAGGACCAATGAGTAAAAGATTTTTTGGGCGAATATCTTCGCGAATATCTGCTTCAAGCTGGCGTCTTCTATAACGATTGCGAAGAGCTACCGCTACTGCTCTTTTGGCCTTTTGTTGACCAACAACGTAATTGTTAAGAGCCGAGACAATTTCTTGAGGTGTCAGTTCGGCGCGTGCCGGCGTATTCTCTTTTGTCATTCGATTGTCTCCATGATGATTTCATTATTTGTATAAATGCATTGCTCAGATGTTATGGTCAGGGCTTCCCGGGCAATTTCTTCTGCATTCATTTTTGTGTTGCGCAAGAGGGCTTTGGCCGCAGCAATAGCTGTTGGGGCTCCTGACCCTATAGCCATGACGGGTTCGTCCGGTTCCATGACGTCACCTTGTCCTGACAGCATTAACAGTTTGTTCTGGTTGCCTACCAGAAGCATGGCTTCAAGCTTTCGCAAGGCTTTGTCCATTCTCCAGTCTTTGGCAAGCTCAACTGCAGCTTTTGTTAAATTACCTGATGCTGCTTCAAGTTTGGTTTCAAATCTTTCAAAAAGAGTAAAGGCATCTGCTGTATGACCGGCAAAGCCTCCGATTATTTTAAAATTGGAAAAATGTCTTATTTTAATTGCCTTTGCTTTGATTATCTGGTCGCCAAAGGTGACCTGTCCATCTCCTGCAAATGCAAGGCAACCTTTTCTCTGTACAGCTATTATTGTGGTTCCCTTGAAACTCATTGTTGTCCTCCGGATCTTGGATGTGTATTTTTATAGGTGCTTAAAAGCTTTTCTTTGCTTATTCTGGTGTAGATTTGTGTCGTCGAAAGGCTTTCGTGCCCCAGCATTTCCTGCACCGCTCTGATATCGGCACCGTTGTTGAGAAGATGGGTGGCAAAGCTGTGTCTGAACTGATGCGGTGTAATATTTATCATCAAAGCGAGCTCTCGGCTGTATTTGTCAATCATTCTCGCTACGCTACGGTTGCTTATCTGATTACCGTATCGATTTAAAAAAACAAATTCGCTACGCTTCTCGTCTGGTGAGCGATTTATAGCTCTGAGGTAGGTTTTGATTTTGTCACAGGAAGTCGGAGTTAAAGGAACAATTCTTTCTTTATTTCCTTTGCCTGTGATTCGCGCTGTTTGTTGATCCCAATCGAGATTGGCAATTTTAAGACCGGTAAGCTCAGAAATTCTCATCCCGCTTCCATAGAGTGTTTCAAGAATGGCGCGATCTCTTTTGCCAAGGGTTGTTTCGGCTGGAGGGATATTCAGCAGGAGGTTTATGTCTTCGCCTGAAAGTGCTTTGGGAAGAGGTCTTTTTCTTTTTGGAGAAGCCATGCCTTTGACTGGATTATTTTCAATATAACTTCGTTTGCGGGCAAACAAAAACAGGGTTCTTAAAGAAGATTGCCCTCTGCGCATGCTTTGCTGGGACAGCCCGTTCATTCTTCGTTGAGTCCAGTATGCCCTGATCTGGGCCAGAGTTAAATGTTCGAGCTGGTTGCAGCTGGTGATCTGCTGACTTTGTTCGAGCCATTCGAAAAAAGGTTTAAGATCATTTTTATAGGCTCTCAAGGTATTGGCCGACAATAAGCGCTCTTTTTCAAGATATTGAAAAAAAAGTCTGAACAATTCCAAGGTGGGCAAAGTTTGCTCTCCATTTTAATCTGTTGGGATGCGCCAAGAATAGCATAAGGATTTCTCTAGTACAAGGCTGAATTTAAAAAAAATAAAATAAGTTTTTATTCTGGTAAAAGCTTGATTGCAACAGCAAAAGCAAAACTGAAGATTGCAAAAATAAAATTAAATGAAATTAAAAGAATTACGCCACTCCCGGCAAAGCCTTTTAACATGATGCCCGAATCGACTTTTTCTATGGAAACGGCAAAATATCCCTGTAAAATTGCCAGAGCAATTTTAGCGCAACCAATAAAAATCGAAAGCATCACCGTAACCCCATCTGAGCCTGCTATCATTCTAATGCCACTTATAGCAAGCAATATACAATAAAGTATAATTATAACTTGAAGTGTTTTTTGTAATTTTTCGGTTTCCATATATAGAGATTTTAAGCTTTTTATAACATTTGAGCAATAGATGACAGCAATTCTCGGTCAGCGACCATCAGTTGGTTTCAGAAAAGAAAATTCCTCACACCAAGTCTCAAAGCCACAAAGAAAATAACCACAGAGCGCACAGA
>JBNJGH010000097.1:0-12653 GCA_051747585.1 Candidatus Rifleibacteriota bacterium | reverse complement strand
TTGCGCTTTGCTTTTGTCGAAGGCTTTTCATTCTCAGGCTTTTCTATTTCTTCTTCTTCTTCTTCTTCTTCATTTTCTACTGTTTCAGCATCTTCGATATCTTCTATTTCTTCTTCGGGTTCTTCTTCAACTAATTCATGAGTTTCGAGCACGAAGTGGGCCAGCATACGATTGAGTTCATCGGCAACCATACTAAGATGTTTGGTAATTTTAGCCATATTCTGAATTGAATCTCTCTGAGATTTCAATGAACTTAGAACCCCATCGACCTCTCTGGTAGTGGTTTTAGTTGTAATAGAAAGATTTTCAATAGAAAGACTGATTGCTTCAATATTGCGGCTTTGTTCTACCGAAGATTTACTGATATCCTGAACCTGAACATTAACGCTTTCAGAAGCCATACCAATTTCATCCAGGTATGCTCCGGCCTGGTTAATAATTTTAACCCCTTCTTGAACTCTTTCTCGACCAAATCCCATTTCCTCAACGGCCTTATTGGTTTTGTGTTGAATTTCACCGATAAGAGCGCCAATTTCTTCAGCCGCTTTAGCACTTTGCTCTGCCAGTTTTTTAACATTTGCGGCTACAACAACAAAACCTCGGCCCTGCTCCCCTGCTCTGGCGGCTTCAATCGAGGCATTAAGAGCAAGAAGGTTTGTCTGTCGAGAAATAGCAGTGATGGTTAATACAATTTTTCCAATCTTTCTTGACTGGTTTTTGAGTTCTTCAAGCACTCTGGATGAGTCGCCAACCGCACGTTCAATTTCTTTAATTGTTGTCGATGCTTCCCTTACCGACTCCATACCCTGAGTAGCTTTAAGCCTGTTCTGAACAGATTCTTCATAAGCTCGATTCGATCTTTTGGCAATAAGTTGCGAATTGGCTGAAATTTCTTCAATTGCAGCTGCCGTTGATTCAAGGGTAGTGGCCGAATCTTTTGAGGCCTTGGTAATTCTCTGTGTATTACCGGTAATGTTTTGAATCGATTCATTAGATTGAAAAGTCAAAGTCGAAATAGTGTTTGCCATGTTGGATAAGCGATTGATAACATCTTGAATTTGCAACAATAAGCGCTGAATATACCCGATAAAACGATTAAATCTTTCTGAAACCTCTGTTAATTCATCTTTACCTACAATTGCAAGACGACGGGTCAAATCACCACGGCCTCTGGATATCTCTTCAAGGCCCTGGGAAACTCCGCGAATCTGTTTAACCACACCGTTTATAACAATCATTGTTATGCCAGTCATTACAACAAGGCCGAAGATGATCAAAAAGAGGGAAAAGTTTTGCGCATTGTTTAATGCTCCCATCATACCCTGAGTATCTACAAGAGATAGAAGAACCCAGCTGGTATCCTGAATGGCAGAAGCAGCAATAAAAATATTTGATTTTGAACCGCTTAAAAATTTGCGAAAACCGCTTTTGTTATTGATAATATTATCTGCATGGTCCTGAAGTTCCGGGTCGCCAGAATTCAAGAAAATATTTTTCTGTGGATCTAGAATATTCTCAAAATTATTGTGAGCAAGATAAAAACCATTTTGAGCAGGATTATTTGAAACCACTGCACTTTTTCCGCCAATGGTAGTTAAAGACATTGGCACGTTTTCCATCAATCGTTCAAGACTTACACCAACTAAAACAATTCCGATTGTTTTTTTTAAATGGTTTACCGGCTTACAAACATAAAAAACTCTTTCTTTATAATCATCTTGCAGCTCTTGAAACATAACAGGTGTTTTATAAACCCCTTCAGTTTCGAAGCTATTGTCCATCTTAACTGTAACATACTTCTCATACGGCGTATCTATATGGGGTAACTCTTTTCCATTGGGACCCATTCTAAAAAGAGTTTTACCGTCATTATCAAGAATAGCGATCTCTACAAGATCAGATGGCGTATCTTCCATTTTTTTCATCAGCAATCCTTCTACCGGCGTAGATAAAACCCTTTTCCATTGATTAATAAGATCAATCTGATCAGGAGCCTGTTCTATCCAGGAAAGGAACTGAACAACAGAATTAAGATTGGAAACATACTCAGCGGTTCTTTCGTAAGAAGCAACAGTAGATGAAATCTTTGATGCTTCAGAATTCAATATCGCTATTATCTGTAAAGGAATCTGACTTTTAACTGCGTCTCTGATTTTTTCAGAAGTATAAAAAGTAAGGACAAGCAAAATCAGAGAAACAATTATCATTGTTAAAAAGAGTCTGGTTTTGATTTTTAAATTCGAGAAAAATTCCACTTCAGTTTATCTCCAATGCTTATCTTGCTGGAATTAAGATTACTTGTCCGATTCGAATTACCTGTTTTTTTGAAAACTTATTAACTTTTAATAGCTTTGTCAGCGAAACTCGATGTTTAACAGCGATTTCGGATAAGGTATCTCCTCTTCTAACTTTATACTTTCGAGCTTTTCTTCTTTCCCGCTCAAGTTTTTTCTTACGTTGCGCGGCAGCTCTTCTCAATCGAGCTTTTCTTGCCTCTGAACTTTTGATATAAGCCAAATAGGTCGTATCTATCCCAGCTTCAACCTTGCCAAGAAGGAAATCTCTGACTCCAAGATATACAGCCTGAGCCAGCCGCGTTCGATGAGTATAATTCTTTAAGACTTTTACGTCGTTTCTATTAGAGGTATAACCAAATTCAACCAGTATAGAAGGCATAGTCATTGAGTGGAGGACAACAAACCCCGCTCTTTTAACCCCTCGTGAAGGCATTGAAATAACAGAGTTTTCCAGCCTGTTTTCAACCTTACTTGCGAGCTGGCTACTTAAATACATAGTTTCAGCCTGCCTGGCAACAATTTCTTTTTTAACATTTGCAGGTTTCTTACGCTTGATCTTTCCGCCAAAATCCACCTGATTTTCTTTTTCAGCTACCAGACGTTCTGCCTCACTTACTGCTCCGAGTTGTGATTCATAATAGACTTCTATTCCTCTAATATAACTTTTCGGATTATAGTTTACATGGAGACTAACGAACGCATCAGCACCAAGTCGTTCTGAGATTTCTCTTCTTTTTTCAAGTGGTATGATGTAATCGCCATTTCTAGTAAGAATAGCTTTAAAGCGTGGATCTCTGTCAAAATAAGCTTTTACCAGCTTACCCATATTGAGCACATAATCCTTTTCAAGAATGCCGCTATGATGACAGCCCGGGTCTTCTCCTCCATGGCCTGGGTCTAAAACTACAATTTTTACGTTTTCCGCTTTAAGCTTTTTGACTTCTGAAATTTTAGCCTGCCTTTTTTCAAGAAGTTCTTCAGCAGGACCTTTCAAAAATATTACGATCCTGTCTCCCTTTCTTTCATTTGCAGGCAAAACAAAAGTTTTGGCTTCGACACCATCAGGCACCCTGAAAAAAATTCTAACCGTATCTTTTGTTTTTTTCTGCTTAACAGTTAAAACATCGATAAAGGGATTTCTCAGGGGGTAACGTTGCCTGCCGGGTCTGAATTTACAATCTGCAATATCAAAATACAAAGTACCATCTTTAAGACGGGATACAGAAGAAACCTTGGGAGGACACGAAATATCTACAACAATCTGAGCTTCTTCGGGGCTCTGCCAGAATCTTATATCAGTAATTCGCCCTTCTTTTGCAGCAAAAAGGTTTACTGAATACAAGCAAAGCAAAAGCACCAGAGATAATCGCGTAAAACAGGTTGAAACCAATTCTTTAAAAATTCTTTTATTTACCATATTTTCTGCCTGATCTATATAATACCTTTAATTATATGCACAGATTATAGCAGGTTTAGAAATTTGTTCAAAGCCTCTGAATGTTATTTATTAAATTTTTATAAACATACATCCTTTTTTATAGCTTTTTTTAACCTGTTAATATAATCCCTGCGGGAAATTTCAATTGCTCCCAACCTTCTGGTATGGGGTGTAATTACCTGTGAATCAAACAATTCAAAACCGGCCTTTTTTAAATGATCAATAAAGAATTTTAATGCAAGTGTAGAGGCATTTGAAACTCTATAAAACATAGATTCTCCTGCGAAAAAGCCGCCGAGCGCTACCCCATAAATTCCACCGGCAAGAGTTTTGTTATACCAGGCTTCACAGCTATGAGCAATACCAAGCTCATGCAGTTCTTCATAAGCCTTGATAAATTCTTTGCTTATCCAGGTTTCTTCTCTACCAGGCCAAGGTTCAGCACATCCCCTGATTACTTCGGCAAAAGCCTGGTCGATGCTGAATTCAAATTTTCCCGTTTTATATAATCTTTGCATTCTTTTTGATAATTTAAATCTTTCTATTTCAAATATAGCCCTTGGATCAGGTGACCACCAGGTTATTGGTGAAGCTGTCCAGGGAAATATCCCATGAGAATAAGCTTCAACCAGGGTTTCTGGTTCCATATTTCCACCCCATGCAAGCAAACCGTCTTTATCAGCTAGTTCAACATCTGGAAATTTAATCTTACTCTCTTTTATTTTTTGTAGATAATGCATAGGTCAATAGACTATAACATTTCAACAAATAAATCATTCATTACTCATTATGAAATAACAATTATTGAGCAAGTATAAATTTAATTGTGATTTTTTTTACAAGGATTGAATTATCATATTTATTATGTTAGGTTTTGACGCATTTAAAACTGCCGCTCTGGTAAGTCAGGAGATATAGTTATGCTTGCTATCAAAACATTTAAAGGTGGTCTGCACCCACCGGAATTAAAAAATACAGAAGATAAAAGTATTGTTGACCTGCCTCTTCCCGATAAGGTTATACTACATGTTTCCCAACATATTGGTGCACCGGCAAAACCCTGTTTTAAAATCACCGAAAAAGTAGAAACCGGTCAGATTATTGCAAAACCGGGTGGATTTGTTTCTGCAAGTATAAATGCAACGATTTCGGGTAAGATAATTGGCTCTGGTAATTTTATGCATCCTTTCGGCGTTCCAACGCCGGCACTTGTTATTGAAAGAAATCCTGAAATTGCAGAGCCTGAATATAAAGAAGAAAATGGTTTTAATCTGGGTGTAGAAGAAATTAAAAACAGAATTCAAAATTCTGGAATGGTAGGACTTGGCGGAGCAACCTTTCCTACGCATGTGAAACTTTCTCCGCCCGAAAACAAGCCGATAGATACCGTCATTTTAAACGGTGTCGAATGTGAGCCAGCTTTAACCTCAGACCACCGCTTGATGCTCGAGGAGCCTGAAAAGATTATTGCAGGTCTCAAGCTTATTATAAAAATACTCAATGCTGAAAAAGGCATTATTGGAATTGAAAACAATAAGCCTGACGCCCTTGAATTAATGGAGAAAAAAGTCGAAGGTGAAGAAAATATTGAAGTTCAACCTCTAAGAGTTAAATACCCACAGGGCGGCGAAAAACAGTTAATTAAAGCCTGTCTTGGCAAAGAGGTGCCATCTGGAGGTTTACCGATGGATATTGGCGTCGTTGTTCAGAACGTCGCCACAGCCGCAGCAATAGCAGATGCGGTAAATTGCCGGAAACCTTTAATCGAACGAGTTGTCACCCTGGCCGGCAATTGTGTAAAAAATCCCGGAAACTATCGGGTGCGAATAGGTACAACTGTCGCTGAATTTATTGAAATGGCCGGCGGACTCAAAGAAGATATCCCCCCCGAAAAAGTAATTATGGGTGGTCCCATGATGGGTTTTGCTTTATTTGATCTCAATATTCCCATAATTAAAGGCACAAGCGGGATACTTGTATGGGATAAAAACGAAGCCCAAACTGTACCCCAGTCGCCCTGCCTTAGATGCGGCAGGTGCATCAGAGCATGCCCCATGGGACTTATGCCCCAACAGTTAAAAAGGCTGGTTGACAGCAAAAAATGGGAAGCAGCAGATAAAATGGGCATTCTTGATTGTATGGAATGTGGCTGCTGCGCTTACACATGCCCCTCCGGACTTCCTCTTATTCAAACCTTTAAAATGGGTAAAAAGATGGTAATGGCCGAGCAAAAAAAAGCTAAATAATTTAAGGAAAGATAGAGATGAACAAAGAAAAACAGCCTTTATCTAAAGTAGATCAGCTAATGGTCACCAGCTCACCACATCTTCATGACAATATGACCGCAGCCAAAGTAATGTGGGATGTAAACATTGCACTTATTCCTGCTCTGGCAATGGCTTTATACAACTTTAGAGGTAAAGCTGCCCTGGTTATTGTCGCGTCGATACTTGGAGCAGTTATAACTGAATATTTCATTCAAAAATTTCTTTTAAAACAGCCTTCAACAATATCTGACGGCAGCGCAATAGTAACAGGTCTGTTGCTCGCTTTTTGTCTACCTGCAGCTCTGCCATGGTGGGTAGCCTTCATCGGTGGAATTGTTGCAATTTCTCTAGGGAAACAGGTTTATGGCGGCCTGGGCCAGAACATTTTTAATCCTGCTCATGTTGCCAGGGCTATGTTGCTGGCCAGTTGGCCCGTTTATATGACAACCTGGCTGAAACCCAATGGAGTTGAAAAAACTGCAGATGCTTTAACCTGTGCCACTCCATTAGGAATTCTAAAGGAATCCGCAAACGATCCAGAACTCATGTCAAGACTTGCCGAACAGGGCACCAGTCTTGTTACTTATACAATGCAACAGCTACAGGTAAGCTTTTCCGACCTTTTCCTTGGCCTTAATTTCAGTGGCTCCCTGGGAGAAACATCAAAATTGGCTCTTTTAATCGGCGGTCTTTACCTGCTGATCAGAGGCCATATAACCTGGCAGGCTCCTGTCGCCATGATAGCTACAGTTGCTGGTGGTGCCTTTATTTTTGGCGGTTCACTTGAATATGCCCTGTTTCATTTCTTAACCGGCGGCCTGATTATTGGAGCAATCTTTATGATCACAGATATGGTCACCTCTCCGATGACAGGCATGGGACAACTGATTTTTGGTTTTGGCTGCGGAGCTATTACGCTTTTAATAAGAATGAAAGGCGGTTACCCTGAAGGAGTCTGTTACTCGATTCTAATTATGAATGCACTTGTTCCGATTATTGACCGCTTTACCGTTCCGGAAAAATTCGGAACCGTTAAAAAAGTGCAGGAGGTGCAAGCATGAAAGACATGATTAAAATGGGTCTTTTCCTTTTTGTAATTGCCTCTATTGCTGGAGCCCTCCTGGCAGTAACCGAAAAAATTACCGCTCCCAGAATTGCTCAGAACAAAAAAGCTTTGCTGCAAAAAGCACGCAAAGAAGTTTTACCCGAAGCAGCTAAATTTCAGCAGCATAATTTAAAGCTGGAAGATGATAAAAAATCTTTGAGCTACAGTTCGGGCTGGACAGAAGAGAATCAAAAAGCCGGGGTTGTTGTAAACGCCTATCCCAAAGGCTATGGTGGAACAATTGAAATGGTCGTGGGTATAGATAACCAGGGAAAAATAGCCGGTGTAAAAATTCTTTCGCAAAAAGAAACTCCAGGCTTGGGAACCAAGCTTTCTGACCCTGTATTTATGGATCCTTTCAAAGAACTGATAAAAGAAAAAAAATCTCCTGTATTTATGGTTAAACAGGATGGCGGCGATGTAGACGCGATTACAGCAGCGACTATCAGCTCCAGGGCTTTCTGCAAAGGCATTCGAGACAGTCTGGCCAAATTCAATCTGATTGCACCCCAGCTGGAAAGCCTCAGCCCCCCTGAACCTTCTACAGCTTCAGCAACCGGAGGTGTAAAATGACTCTGACACAACATTTAACCAAAGGATTCTGGAAAGAAAATCCGATTTTTGTAATTGCCCTTGGTCTTTGTCCGGCCCTGGCGGTATCTTCTTCATTATTTAATGCAATAGGAATGGGTGTTGCTACAACTTTCGTTTTACTTGGAAGCAACATAATCGTATCTTTGATTCGCAAAACAGTTCCGTCAAAAATTAGAATACCTGTTTTTATCGTAATTATTGCAACCTTTGTAACAATAATAGACAAACTGATAGCAGCTTTTTCCCCTGCCCTATCCTCAAGTCTGGGCATTTTCATTCCCCTGATTGTTGTTAACTGTGTAATTCTGGGTCGAGCCGAATCATTTGCCAGCAAAAACGAAACTCTTCCTTCAATAATGGATGCTTTTGGAATGGGTATAGGCTTCACTATCGCTTTGGTAATGATCGCTTTTTTCCGTGAGCTTCTGGGGGAAGGCAAACTTTTTGGCTATGTCATTCCGTTTTTCAGTGCAGACCCTGCATTAGTAATGATCATGGCTCCAGGCGGATTTATTGTTTTCGGTCTTTTGATCGCTTTAAAACGTCACCTTGAAGCAAAAGGAGATGCATAATGACCAGCGGATTAATTAGTATATTTATTGTTGCAGTTTTTATTGAAAACTTTGTTTTAAATCAAATTCTTGGGATATGTCCTTTCATTGGTGTTTCCAGCAAGCTTGATTCAGCTGTTGGCATGGGTTTTGCGGTAACATTTGTTATGGTTATGGCCGGTGTAGTTACCTGGGGCATTCAACATTTTATTCTGGTGAGGTTTCAACTTGAATATCTCCAGACAATATCCTTTATCCTGGTTATTGCTTCTCTGGTTCAGTTCGTTGAGATGGTCGTCAGAAAAGCCGCGCCGGCTTTATACCAGTCACTAGGCGTCTTTTTACCACTGATTACAACCAACTGTGCCGTTTTTGGCGCTGCATTACTCAATATTAAAAACAACTACAATCTTCTAGAATCAGCAGTTAACTCTTTCGGCGCGGGTGTAGGTTTCTTCTTTGCATTAATTCTTATGGCCGGAGTCAGAGAACGACTCGAAATCGCTGAAGTGCCCGAAGCAATGAAAGGTGCGCCAATTACCTTTGTTACTGCCGGTTTGCTTGCAACTGCTTTTATGGGCTTTTCTGGATTAGTTTAAAGGAATTATTAAATTATGATTACACAAATTTTTACAGCGATAATTGTCTTAGGCTGTCTGGGTTTTTTATTTGGAGCCCTGCTGTCTTATGCTGCCAAAAAATTCTATGTTTATGTCGATCCAAAAATCGAAGAAACCCTTGAATTGCTGCCCGGTGCTAACTGCGGAGGCTGCGGATATCCTGGTTGCGCAGGTCTTGCCGAAGCAATCGTAAAAGATGCTGTTCCTGTTACAGCCTGCCCGGTAATATCTGCCGAAAACCGCGCTAAAATTGAAGACCTGCTTGGTTTGAATGAAAAAATTGAAGGTGAGAAAAAGCCGGTGGTAAAAGCAGCTCTTGTCAAATGCAATGGTTCGGATAGTGAAGAATACCAGAAATTTGAATATAATGGCGTAAAAAACTGCCAGGCAGCGGTAATGCTGCAAAGTGGACCCTGGCGATGCCCCCATCGCTGTATGGGCTTTGGCTCGTGCGTTGAAGCATGTAAGTTTGATGCTATAAAAATTGGTTCCCAACATCTTCCAATAGTCGATGAAGAAAAGTGTGTCGCTTGTGGTAAATGTGTTCTTGCCTGCCCAAAACAATTAATTGAAATGGTCGATAAAGAGCAGCAGGTTCATGTAAAATGTAACTCGACCGAAAAAGGTGCAGATACACGTAAAGCATGTAAAGTTGGCTGTATCGGCTGTGGCCTTTGCAAAAGAGTTTGTGCCTACGATGCAATAACAATCGAAGATAATCTGGCAAAAATCGATTACAGCAAATGTGTTCAATGTGGTGCATGTGTTGCTGTTTGCCCGCAAAATTCAATTATTATGGAAGATCAACCGGAATTTAAAGGTAGAGTAGCCGAAATAAATCAGGATGATTGCGTTAAATGCACCATTTGTTATAAAGTGTGTAAGTTCGATGCAGTTGATGGTGGAAAACCAAAAGAAAAGCATGAAATTATAGCCGACAAATGTGTAGGCTGTGGTATGTGCGCTGAAAAATGTCCAAAAAAATGTATAGAAATGAAAAACAAATAATAACTAAATGAATCATGTAATAGCTTATTTACTGTCATCCTTTCTGATTGGCAGCCTGCCTTTCGGAGAGATTGCCGGAAGATTGAAAACCGGTAAGACTTTAATCAGCCCAGGCACCAGAACAACAGTGACACCAGGGGAAATGTTTCAAATTCTTGGCATTCCTCTTGGTCTTTTTATCTGTTTACTTGATTTCTTTAAAGGCTTTTTAACTATATATCCGGTTGCCGTTTATTTTCTCGGCCCTGATACCTTTACCCATTGGGTATGGCTGAGTCTTGGAGGCCTCTTAACAATTATAGGGCATTGTAATTCACCTTTTCTTGGCTTTAGAGGCGGACGTGGCCTTGCCCCGACTTTTGGGGTTACGGCTACACTTCTTCCTGTTCCGGCAATCATAGCATTTTTAATTGGTGCCTGGCTTGCCTTCTGGGGTTTATCGACCAAACCCGGTGCCTTGAGTGCTGCCGGCGCAATGCCCATTCTTTCAATAATCTGGGTAACCGCTATTAGACCAGAAGACCTGTTTTTTCTTTATATAGTGGCCTTCATGTCTTTATGGACATTCTGGGAACACAGAGAAGAATTAAAAAGCTATATGGGCATCAAAAAATCAAAAGACCCGGCTAAAACAGAAAACTCTTTTACTGAAAATTAATCCGGCTTGTAACGAAGTTCAAGGCGATTTCTTGAAATAATAGATTTAAACTTTTCCATACTCTGATTTTGCAAGAACAGCCCAATAAAAAATTTTCTTGCTGAAGGCGCAATATATTTAAAAGGTGCCATTGGCTCAACTGCCAGACCACCAAGCCTTCTCTGCCGGTTAAAATACATCGTAAGCAGGTATGGAGAGATTCTCATGCGACTGTATTTTCCAAAAGCATATGAATAATTTTTTGCACCATACTGGTCGAGAATTTTTTCTACTTCTTTGATCGGCTTGCCAAAAAGACCTATAGGCTTTTCTGATGGTGGAGCATGCAAATGATTGTCCATATATGGATCATAGGAATTAATACCCGAAAATTCTGGCTCAACATTCTGAGTTTGTGTAGCTGTTTCCTCCTGTTGCCGACTTGCACCTGCTTCGCCATCTGTATCACTTTGAGTTGTTGTTGGTTCAGATGGCGGAAATCCGATATAAGAAGTCCCCTGTGCAAAAAGATTTGAAAAAGTTGTTAAAAGCAGACAAACCAGCAGAGAAAGTCTTTTTATTTTCATCATTTTAGCGTACCATAAAAAGAGAAATTTTAGAAATAACATTAGAAAGCAATTATAAGTATGAGTTTACCAGGCAAAGTAGTTAAGGTTAATGAAGAATCGGTTGTTGTAGAAGTTTCACCAAGACCTGAATGTAACGGTTGTCACGCTTGCACCGGCTTGCTGGGCGGAGAAAAGAAATCTGCTCTTAAACGTATAGACGTTCTTAAAGGAGAATTTTCTCCCAGGATCGGTGACGAAGTAATTCTTGATATAAACCCCGGCGAAGGCACTCTTGCGGCTATTCTGGTATTTGGTATTCCCCTTGCCTCTTTTTTTGTGGGTTTGCTGCTGACTCCTTTCCTGTGCTCAACCTTTGGCTTTGAATTAACAGACCAGGCAAGATTTATCTCCGGTTTTTCCGCTCTTGGCCTGGGTTTTTTTTTGCTGGCGATTATAGCAAGAACCAGATCAGCCAATAAACTCAGTCTGAAAGTGATAGAAATTTGCAAAAAAAAGTCCCCGGAATAAAAAACCGGGGACAAAGTGAGAGGATCTTTTGAGAGGATACTTGAAGTCATCTGAGAGAGACGACTTAAATTTATAAAAAAGAGCTTTCCGGATCATGCTGTTAATTTACTTTGACTAATGCTGTTGTATTTTCTTCAATATAAGTTGTAAATATTGCATATCTAATTATTATGACCGTGCCTGATTCATTCTGTGACTTGAGCTTTAAATATTTTTGTGACAATTCGGCGATCCAACTATTATCTAGCTGTAAACGATCCGGAAAACACTTTTTTTTCTTTTTTCAATGAGCTACTTATATACGAGCAACTTCCGTGCCAATTTTAAAACCCCTTATTTAGTGCTAAGAACATAAAATCAGGGTTCAAATTCCACACTTGTGTTATTTTTTCACACACAAAACAATGCTTCGACAAAGATTAAACCATAGTTTAAATATTTTTACAACATTTATCGTAACTTACTGAACCGGGCTTGTGCTTTATTTCACATTAGACTGGGTGCCAGTGTTTTTTTCACACAAAGTTTCTTGACCACAAAGAATTATTTTGCAATTCGGCAACGATGACGGGCAGAATGTCCTAATCCCTGAGGCACCTGAGGATAGAGCGCGACCCAGTACAAAAATTTTGCTGAATTGCAGTAATTATCCATTATTAATATTAGCGAGTTTCAAGACATTTTTGTTTTTTTTAACTAAATTTGAGCATATCAAAGATTGCTTCGTCGCTACGCTCCTCGCAATGACAATTTGAAGCTGTCATCGTATATTGGTGGTTGAGCGTAGTCGAAACCACCAAGTGAACAATTATCTGGTCCCTTCGACTCCGCTCAGGGACCGCAATAGGGTGTCATTGCGAGGAGTTCTGCGAAGCTTTATGCGAAGCAAAACGACGAAGCAATCTAAATGTCTTGAAACGGTTACTACAAACAAATGGATAAATACTCAGGAATTCTCGGTCAATTATTATTAGCTGGTTACAAAAAGTTCTGGTTTTATTTCTTTCTGTCAAATATAGAATTTAAACCACTGAGGCCA
>JBNJGH010000096.1:0-13051 GCA_051747585.1 Candidatus Rifleibacteriota bacterium | reverse complement strand
AGCTGTTACAGCTGTCGCCCAGGCTATTAGAAAAGCCAGGGTCGGGTTAAAAAACCCGAAAAGACCGGTAGGTAGTTTTATTTTTGTCGGCCAGACTGGAGTGGGAAAAACCGAGCTTGCCAAAGCACTTTGTGAGTTCATGACAGGTAATGAAACTGATCTGGTAAGAATTGACTGTTCAGAATTTGCCATGAGCCATGAATACGCTAAGTTGATCGGTGCTCCTCCGGGCTATATTGGCCATAATGAAGGTGGTTACCTGACTGAATCAGTTAAAAACAAACCTAATGGTGTAGTTATTTTCGACGAAGTCGAAAAAGCTCACGAAAAGGTGCACAATCTCTTGTTGCAGCTTCTTGACGAAGGTGTTTTAACTGACAGCAAAGGCGAAACCGTAAGCTTTCGTGAATCTGTAATTATTCTTACGACCAATGTGGGAGTAAGGGATATCAGCTCAGAAGAAAGCAAACCGGGTTTCAGGGTTGAAGAAACGACTTCTTCGCCTGATGACAAGAAAAAACTTGAAGAGCTTTCGCACGAACAGAAGGCAAAAATCACGAGAAAGAGTCTGGAAAAGCAATTCCCACCGGAATTTCTCAACCGTATCGATGACATTATAGTTTTCAGGGCTTTAACCAAAGAAGACAATCTTGAAATTCTCAATATTTTACTTGAAGAAGTAACAGAGAGGGTTTCAGGTCTCAATATGCGCATCGAGTTTACCGATGAACTTAAAACGTTTCTGGTAGACAAAGGAACAGATCTTAAATACGGTGCCAGGCCTTTAAGACGAACGATTCATCGTTATATTGAAAACCCACTGGCAGAAGCAATTCTGATGGGCAAATTCAATAAGGGCGATGAAATCACTGCCAGGTGCGACAAAGACGAAGATGATGAAACCTGTGCCGAATTTGAGGTAACGGGCCAGTTCGAGGTAAAAGAACCGGAACCACAAGAACCGGGCGACATACCCGAATTCGACGACCCACCAATTCAGCAGGAAGAAGAGTAAGCTTTCTAAAACAAAATTACCCGATTGACATCGGGTAATTTTGTTTTGTCTGCTGTTTTGATTTTTTAATTTAAAACTATCTGGATGCGAGTTGCTCTTCTTTTTCTTTTTCTTTTTGTCTTTCCATGTATAACTCGTAAGCGATTTGCCCTGCAATCGACGCAGCTTTAGTTCCTCTATGATTGCGCTGACCTACCAGTGTCACAAAGCAGAGATCTCGCCCCATTACTTTGGTGAATCCACCAAACCAGGTAAAGAGGTAATGCGGTGAAGCCCCGGTAAGTGTTCCGGTTTTACCCCCATTCATTTTGTGCAACTCAGGACAACGCCTGTAGCCGCCGAACCCCTTTTTTCCGGTTCCAACTGCGGTAGTGGTATACATCATTTTATAAATATTCTTGGCAGTTTCGGGTTTTATCGGCTCAGCAATTTGAAACGGCTGCCGTCTGAAAATGACCCTGTTACTTCTAACTACGTAGTCAACCAGATAAGGCTTCATCATTTTTCCCCGGTTCAATACCGTGGAAACGATAGAAGCGACATGCATGGGGCTGACAACAAAATCTCGATTCAAGCCTGCCGCAGCCTGCCCCATCTTCCACTTATTGTCAGGAAGCTTTGCAAGAGATTTTCCCACTTGCAAATCAAAAAAGAAAGGCTTGTTAAAGCCAAAAACATCGATATATTGCTTCATTATTTTTTTGCCGGCTTTTCTTGCTATACGACCAAACACACCATTATGGGAACGGGCAAAAGCGCGCCACACTCTGAGAGTAGACTTTTTCCAGGCTCTTATGCGAGTGTTTGGAGTAATCTTTTCTGTATCGAGACCGGCTGAAGCAGTAATTATTTTAAAAATCGATGCAACGGGAAAAGTTGCTTTTAGAGCCCAGTGCTTCTTTTTAAACTCTTCTTTTTCAATATCAAGAATTTTATTTTTATGGCTGGATGCCATTGCGTAGATAGCTCCACTCCGCGGGTCCTGAAAAACACAGGCACCAATACGGGTCGAATATTTCTTAAAAACGTTTTCAAGCCTTTTTTGCAATTCAGGTCTGATGGTTAAAACAATATAAGTGTCTTTGTCATAGCGAACAATATACCTGTCGAGCAAAGATGCGTATTCCCATTTTTTGTTTTTAACCGCTTTTATATAGTCAAGAGCGGAGGGCAACCGGGCTATTTTTTCTTCTGCTATTTTTTCTGCAACCGCGACTGCTGTTTCAAGCTGACTTTGTTTTTTATCCACTTCGCCGGCTGCCGTTCCTGCAGTGGTTGCCGAAACAGTCTTTAGAGCAATCTTTTTTGCCGTCTTACCGGCAGATTGATCTTTTTCAGGCTTTTCGCCTTTACCAGAAACGCCTTGTTTCCGTTTTTCTTCTGAATCCAGCTTTGTGATTTCCGGCTCTTTTAGCTGAACCAGATTGCTTGCAATTTTATTTTTTTTGTATTGAATCGCAACAATAGGAGTGGAATTTTGCGATTTTCTGGCTGCAACTGTAGAGGTCTCGACTTCGCCGGCAAAGAACAAGGGTTTATTATTCTTGTCTTCAGTAAAAAATACCAGAGCATCGACAGCCGAACTGTCGAGCGCAAAAACCATAAAAGCTATGTAGCAACCTATACATAGCAGGTTAAGGGGTTTAAAGAAATTAGAAAGCATAAGTAAAAATTAGAGCACCTTTATTGTCTTGAGCAAACCCGCTCGCGGAATATACAAAGAGCTGCCAAGCTGCAAAGCTTTTTCATTTTTTATTCTGTTAAGTCTTACAAGAGACTGAACCATATCTCTGCTGCCGTATAATTTGCGGGAAATTTTCTGCAACGTATCTCCGCGCCTGATAATATAGCTATAGAATCTACTTTTTTCAGTTTTTCTCACCACGGTTTCGCCGGCTTCAGGATCTGGTTCGGTATCGATCCTGGCAAAAGACATGACTTTTGATGTCATTTTTTTGCTTGCAGGGGCAAAAGCTCCTTCCGGTGCCACTTTATTTGAAACAATCGTTTTTTGGGCATTACTGACCAGACTGTCGATCCTGCCGACAAGAACAGGAGAAACAGGTTTTTCAATGCTGGGCACAGCATCAGTCTGCGGACCGATGTCTCCATGAAGGGTGAAAGCAAAAGCAATTTGGAGGGCAAAAAGTCCGACCACGAAAAAGAGAAAAAGACCAAATTGCGTTTTCGTTTTCCCTTTCTGTTTTTGTTTGTTCATACCTGACCTCCTTCGCGACTAGAATTATTATCGGCAAAGAAAAAGACAAAACTTAACTTTCGTTTTTACTTTAAGTTTGAACTTCTTCTTGAGCATGGCTCAGATCGTGAACACTCAGGTTTTCCAGGCCAAGAATAATAAAGCCAACAACTAAAACATAAAAGTAACCTATAGTATGCGAAACCAGCCCAAACATAACGGCAACTTCTTCGCTCCGTCCAAGGATATCATGCAAAGCCAGCACACAACAGTATTCATAAATTCCAATCATTCCCGGGGAAGTAGGAATCATTGAACCAATAGATAAAATACATATCAAAAGAATGGCTTCGACCACTCCCATATCCAGGTTGAACATCTGCAAACAAATATACATGGTAAGGATCGAAAGGGCCCACGAAACAATAGAAAGCAACAAAGCCCTGAAAAATTTTTTCGGGCGGGCAATCAACCCGAGACCATTGATAAAGGATTCTTCAGAATCGTGCAAAAATTCAGCGACTTTGGATGGAAAAGTCGAGAAAATTTTTCTGGTAAACTTAAGCACCAGATTTCTTTTAAACTGAAGCAGAATTATTACAAATAGAATAACCAGATAAAAAATAACAGCAGATACTCCCGCCTGCTTAACCAGATCTGTAGATGGGAAATAGTTCAACGAAAAAACAATCAGAGAAATTATTACCAGGCCATCGAGGAACCTTTCGAATACTACAGAGCCAAAAATTTCTGAAGCCGGAGCGGTCTTTTTTTTCTTAAGATAAAATGAACGAACGAACTCGCCGGCACGTGCGGGCAGCAAATTATTAAAAAGATAGCCCAACACAATACCGAAATAAGCGAATTTAATTTTCAAATATTTTCCCGGAAGAATTGCCCGCCATCTATAGGCACGGGCAAGGTGCTCGAGGGTGTAAGTAAAGCACATCAGCAAAATAAAAGAATAATCAATTTTGCTTAAAATATCCGGGATACTGCTCCAGTCTACTTTTCTTAGAGCAAGCCAGAGAAAAAATATTGAGACGACAAAGCCCCAAATTTTTTTGGATTTTAACATGTTAAACATGGTACCATGCTATCGACCTTTTATTGATTTTTGCGTATAGCTGCGATCAAATTAATTAAAAATAACCGCCGAGGTAAAACATTTATATGTGGACAGCGATTCAGCTGGTAATTTGCTTTGTTTTTATTTCTATTGTTGCCTTCTGGGCCGGAAAGAAAATAAGCAGAAATAAACAATATAAAGCAAGTGAAGAACTGAAAGCATATGAAATGTCTTTGAATCAGCTGCTTGACGAAATGGAGCTCGCAGCCAATCACAACCACAAGGTTTTCGAAAAGCAGTCAAACGACCTGCGCGAGTTACTTACAATTGCTGACCGAAAAATTTTACGAGTAAATGACTTTATTAAAGAACTCGAACAAAGCTGTGAAGACTTAAAGCTTCGCTCTTTGGCAAGTCTTGATTCTAACATTGACAAGAAAAATTCATCGACAAACAAAAAACTAAAAGAAGAAATCGGGCAGGCTTTCGAAGAAATGTCTGAAAGAATAAAAAATCTTGCCGACAAATTTTCTGAATTTGAAGAAAATGCGGCAAAGAAAATTAAACCCAAAACAAATTACGCTGAAATACGAAAATTGATTGATGAAGAAGTTACCAGGCAAATCAGCAAGCAATTATCAATACTTGAAGAAGATTTAATGCCGCAAACCTGCGAATCTTCAGCAACAGACCAAACGCCGGAGAATGAAGCTCTTAGCCAAAATTTTCCTGAAAATTCTTCTATAATAACCAGCAGCAAAAGCGAAAGCTCAACCGGGCTTGAGCCGGCCGAATTCGCCACCACCATGAGAATTCCGGAAAAAAATCTTCAGGCTATCAAAAAAGCCAACGAAGGCTCCTTTGTTCAAGAAGTTCTAAAAATGGCAAAAAGAGGGATAACCATTCCTCAAATCGCCCGTTCTCTTAACATGGGCAAAGGAGAAATAGAACTCATTCTAAAAATTTACGGCCCAAAATCAAGCAGCCAGGGGGGTTGATCGATGGCCAGTCTTAAACAACTACCTGCATCGATAAAAAACGCTTTAATCGTTATCGGCTTCATAATAGTCGGAATACTATGCTACTACCTTGCAAGTGTAATATATCCATTTCTGATTTCATTGGTTATAGCCTATGTTTTGAATCCTCTTGTAAGGGGGCTGGTAAACAAGAAAGTTCCCAGGCCCTGGGCGGTTTTACTGGTATTTATTTTTACAATTCTTATTGTGACTATCTTTGTTGTTCCGCTTTCCATATCAATTATAAGCGAAGCAGGAGAAATGTTTACCAAGCTTTCCAACCTTAAAGTTGATCAACTGACTGAAAATCTTAAAGAATCGAGCGCTGAATTTTTTAAAAAAACAAAGAATATTCCATATCTTAACGATTATCTTCAGGAGTTCTCCGAAGGCGATAAATTACGCGAACTGGCAGCCAATGCAGTAGTTATAATCAAAGACACCACAATTACAGGTTTTAAAAGGTTAATTGGCTTTGTCGGCTCAGCATTTTCCGGCATGATAAATATGCTACTAATACCGGTTCTGGTCTTTTATATTCTTCTCGATATGGATGCGATTTATGAAAGCTTTAAAATGCTGCTTCCGCCGAACTTGCGCCGCAGAACTCTTGTTATAATAGCAAAAATAGACAAGCAATTACATTCCCTGCTCAGAGGCCAGCTTATCGCCAATTCAATTTTTGCTATTATAATGACTTTAGGTTTGTGGCTGTCAGACCTGAACTTTTTTCTTTTTCTCGGTCCACTATCAGGCATTGCCAACTTCATTCCCTATCTGGGTGGACTCTTTACCGTGTTTCTGGCCGCTTTTGTTGCGATAGCGCAGTTTGGCTTTTCCCAGGCATTGTTAGCCGTGACACTTAAAGTTCTTATTACTATAGCAGTAGTTCAAACAATCGAGGGCTGGTATTTACAACCGAATGTTGTCGGAGAAAATGCAGGCCTGCACCCTCTGGTAGTAATGCTTGCTCTTACGATTGCAGCCAGCCTTGGGGGCATTCCGGGAATGCTGCTTGCAGTACCGATAACTATTATCTTAAAAGTTCTGGGCCAGGAACTTTATCAGGAATTATATGAACAAAATGAACATGAAAAACAACCGGCCTGAAACAGCAATAGAAGTTAACAATTTAAATAAAAGTTTTGGCCGAAAAGCAGTGCTTCAAGACCTGAGCTTTCGGGTGCCGAATGGTTCCATTACAGGATTCCTCGGGCCAAACGGTGCCGGCAAAACGACTACTTTGCGCATTATTCTCGGGCTGATTCCCCTACTCGATGGCAAAATCACACTGTTAAACCACTCTCTACCCAAAGAACGCACCATTGCAGTAGAGCAGACCGGGGCGGTAGTGGAGAACCCCAACTTTATCGAAACTCTCAGCGCATTCGATAATTTGAACTGGTTTGGCTCTCTTTACAAACCTTTAAGCAAAGAAAGAATTTTTGAAGCCATAAAAATGGTAGGACTTAAGGATTCGGCACAGCAAAAGTTCGGCACATTTTCAACCGGAATGAAACAACGACTCGGGGTAGCATTTGGCATCTTACACGACCCCAAGCTACTCATTCTCGATGAGCCAACCAGCGGAATGGATCCTGCCGGTAGAGTGCAAATGCGCGAGATTCTCAAAAAAATTCATAAAGAAAAACAAACAACCATATTTTTATCGAGCCACCTGCTCGATGAAGTGCAGCGCCTTTGTGATTACGTTGTAATAATAGATCAGGGTAAAAACATTAAAGAGGGCTACGTAAAAGAGATACTTTCGGCCCGCCTCGAAGCCTGGGAGCTTAGAATACCGGACAACGACAAAGAAAAAGCGGCAAAAATACTTAAGACTTATCCCTCAGAGCAACTGACTCATGAAATTATAAGCGAAGGCTTTCTGTTGAAAATGAATCAGGATCTGTCGGCACAAATCAACGAAAAGCTGGTAAAAGACGGGGTTAAAGTTTCGGCTCTAATACCGCGTCAGGCTTCTCTCGAAGACACCTTCATAAAACTGACCAGCGAACAGACTCAGAAAGAAGGAGAAGAATAATGCGAAGAATGTCGGTGCTCATTCTTTTTGAGTTAAAAAAAATTCTTAACCGTAAAAAAGCCTTGTTATTCTTAATTGCTTTAAATATAATCCCGCTGGTAGCAAGCCTGGCACTGCTTGTCGCCTACGTTAAATTCAAAAGTTTCGGTTTTGGCGAAGTTCAGTTCCAGATGCTTTATGAGGTAGTTCAGGGGCTTTTTACCGGACACGTAAAACTCTTTTCTTATATTGCCCCATTTTTTCTTGCTCTGGTTATTGGCGACAGCTTTTCAACCGAATTTAACAAGGGCTACATGAAAATGCTTCTAATTACGCCGGTCAGGAGATGGCAGGTGATTACCGCAAAAACAGTCTCGGTGATGCTGTTTTTGTTGATCGCAGTAACTATAGGCGGACTATTCCTGCAGGCAGATCTTTTTGTCGCTCGAGCCATTACCCAGAACAGCGGAATAACACCCCAGCAAATGATGCCCGAACAACTTTCTCAATTTTCCCAACCCCAGCCGACTTCTCTGGTAAGTTCGCTTGCCGCCTTTCAATTGCTGTTTATAACCTTTGCCGGCAATCTCATGCTAATCGGTTTTTTTATCTTGTTTTCCCTGTTTTTTGAGTCTGCTATTATAATGTCTTTTACCAGCCTGATTGTTTTAATGGGTTTGCACACCTATTACCTGATTGCAACTAACTTTTTGAGTCGACTTGAAAACTGGTATGCAGATGTGGCAGCCTGGGTCTTTTCGCGACACCTTTCCGACATGTTTTCCGTTTCCAGAATAGAAAGCATTTTAAATGGTAAAGCAAACCTTTTCAGCTCAGAGATACTTTCGACCTTAGGCTCTTCATTCGCCTGGGCAGCAGCATTTTACCTGCTCGCACTGCTGATCTTTTCACGAAAACAGATTTTGCATTAGGGCTTTATTTTGTAGGAGTCAAAAAATGAATCAGGAAAAAGAAAAAGTAATGGTAGCCCTCTCAGGCGGAGTAGACTCTTCGGTTGCAGCTGTTCTGCTAAAAGAACAGGGCTATGATGTAATGGCAGCTACTCTAAAAACTTTTTGCTACCAGGAAGAAAGCGGCCCTAAGTCCTGCTGTGGGCTCGAAGGAGTAGCAGCAGCCCGTGCGGTAGCGGCTAAGCTGGGTATTCCACACACAGTATTAGATGTATCTGAAACCTTTCAAAATGAAGTAATCAATGACTTCGTTAACGAATATGCAGATGGACGCACTCCGAACCCCTGCGTTCGCTGCAATGCCACTATTAAAATTCCCTATCTATTGAAAAAAGCCCGGATGTATGGCTGTAAATATCTTGCAACCGGACACTACGCAAGAAATATCGAAGATGCTGCCGGAAATCATATCTTAAAGCGCGGAATAGACAGCAAAAAGGATCAAACCTATTTTTTATGGGAAGTTCCTCGAGACGTTCTGCCGTTTCTCCTGCTGCCGGTGGGAAAATACAAAAAAGAAGAAATTCGAGCTTTAGCCGAGAAACATGGCCTGGCAAATGCGAAAAAACCCGAGTCACAAGAAATTTGTTTTGTTCCCGATGGCGACTATACTGATTTTCTACGCAAACATCTGCCCCATGATCATCCCGGCTTTCTTCCCGGCCCTATCATTGGCCCTGAAGGAGAAAAAATCGGCGACCACAACGGTTACATGCACTTCACCATCGGACAGCGCAAGGGGCTTGGCGGGGGCCACGGGCAAAAGCTCTATGTATATAAAATAGATCCTGAGAAGCGCGAGATCCATGCGGGCCTTTACCAATCTCTTATGGGAACAAAATTCAGAGTAACAAAATTAAATTCATTGATTGGCATACCCCCTGTCGGCAGTGAGTTTGAGGTTCAAATCAGGTATAATTCCAGACCGGTACGGTGCCAGATATTAGAAAGCAACAACGAAGAATGGCAAGTAGAGCTTTTTTCTCCGACTTATGCTATTTCTCCGGGGCAATCTGCCGTATTTTACCAGGATGACAGCATGCTCGCCGGAGGCGTCATAAGCGCTCTACTCTGAATTTTCCAGTTATTTCCCTTTATCGATATCAGGTAGTTTTAAGACATTTTTGTATTTTTTGTAATGTACTAGAATTTAGTATATCAAAGATTGCTTCGTCGCTAAGCTCCTCGCAATGACAATTTGGGGCTGTCATTGCGAGCGAAGCGCCTGTGCTGAGCGGAGCCGAAGTAAAGCAATCTAAGTGTCTTTAAAGACTTAACAAAAAACAAATAGAGAATTAATCTGTCTTTTTAATGTTTGTTGTTGTTTGTTAATGCTTAAAATAGTTTAAATTTATTTATTTTTGTCTAAAGTTTTTCTGTTATCTCTCCGATATAAATTATGAACAAATACACGGAGGTCTAACATGAAATTATCAGTAACAAAAAAAACAATCTGGCTGGTTCTGACAATCTTTATCATCAGTATGCTCGGCTCAGCCGTTCAAGCTGCTTCAAAACACGAAATGTATGAAGTAAGTCAGAAAATCAAACAGTTAAACGAAGAAATTAGACTGGCCTATATCGAACTGCGCAAACTGAACGAAGAAGGCGGTCCTGAAGCACAGGTCGAAGCCCAGAAACTCATGGAAAAAATACAAGGCCACAAAGCTGATGTCTACACTCTCAAAGCAGTTCTTAAAAATATGAAAAATAAAGTACGTAAATAAAAGTTTCAAGCTTTCTCATAAAACTCCTCTCTTATAAAAGCTGCCCTTACCGGGCAGCTTTTTGTTTTGTCTAACTTTTAGAATAATTCTTTAACCACTGAAGCTCGGTGGTTGTAACAGTAATTATCCATTTAGCAATCTTAGCAAGTTTCAAGACATTTTTGTGTTCTTTGTTATGAACTACATTTTAGATTATCAAAGATTGCTTCGTCGTTCTGCTTCGCAGAATTCCTCGCAATGACAACTTAGGCCTGTCATTGCGAGCAAAGCGAAGCAATCTAAATGTCTTAAAACGGTTTCTAAAAACAAACGGATAATTACAGGTGGTTGTAAAAGATCGGTTGACGTAGCTTTTGCTAAAATATAATATTTGCGAATATGAATAACAAATTACAATTACATGAAGCCGACGCATCAGAAGTAAACGCATTGCATAAATTTGAGCTGGAATGCTTCGATCGCCCTGAAGACCAGTTCCCGGTAAAAAATCTGAAGCATCTTATAGAATCCCCAACTTCGCTGACTTTTTTATTAAAAAACAATGACGGGACGATTGCCGGCGAAGTAATCGGGCTTTTGCGCAATTTTAAAATCCCGTCAGGGCGTATATATAAAATCGCCATAGATCCACGAATTCAAACTCGAGGGCTGGGTTCGAAACTGCTTGGCGAAATGGAAAAGCTTTTTAAACAACATGGAATGGAGAAAAGCTGTGCTGAAGTAAGACAGTTCAACATAGCTTCCCGCTCCATGTTTCTAAAAAACGGTTATAGCGAAACCGGCTTTTTACCTAACTATTATGACAACGGAGAAAACGCCATAAAATACTGGAAAAACCTCTAATCAGGCTTGGTTGACACCCCTTTAGCAATATTAGCAAGTTTCAAGACATCTTTATTTCTTTGTTATGTCCTGAATTTTAGATTATCAAAGATTGCTTCGCTTTGCCCGCAATGACAACCCTAGCCGTCATTGCGATGAGCATAGCGAAGAAGCAATCTAAATGTCTTGAAACGGATTCAACAAACAATCGGATAACAACTTGGTTCAGGCTTGAGAAAGAATCGAACCGGTCGTATTTTTGTCGGAACCGTTATTGCTTAAAAGCCCCGAGAACATCTCTTGTCTGAATCTTTCGCTATATTCTATAAAACTCTGAAGAAATTCCTGGTATTTTTCTTTTGAAACCATCATGTCAGGTTTATTAGCCATTTTAATCAATTCAGAAGTTGAATCGGTTTTGCTTTGCTCTGAGTTAAGAGCAGCCAGTGCCTGATCAACATCTCCCGCAGAATTTTCAACCGCCGCTACTTCAGCCTCGGGATTTGTTTCAATCTGATTTTCAGATCCGCCTTCCTGACCGCGAATTGCCCTGACACCGGAAAAAAATGCGCTTGCCTGCTGCTGCATCTGATCTTTTATCTGATCAAACGCGCCACCGGCTTCACCAAATTTATCCTCAAGCTCGGCAAAGAAATCTTCGCTTTCAGCCAGAAAATTCTCGAGAGCTTCCGGGCTAAGATCTGCCAGTCCCTCTACAGAATCAAAGAATTCATTGGTAGTTTCTTCAGAAATATTAAGAGCACTGTCGGTATTTTTAAAGAATGAACCCAGACCATCTATTTTAAGATTAAAACTGCCTTCAAATGTTTCTGCAACACTGGTAGAAACTTCTGAAAATTTCTGTGAGCCGCTTTGTCCCATTTTTTTTTCGACCTTTTGTGAAAGCTCGTAGAAAAGATTGAACTGAAACGAAACGTTCAGATCTTTACCGGCTCCTTCAGATCCTTCTACTGGTTTTACAGGTTTTTCCTGAACTTCAGGAGTTTTTGTAAAGCTGTCGCCGGTCTCAGGTTTGGCATCAGCCCCTTGAGCTTTGCCACGGTTAAAGAAACGATTTAAGTCCTTCAGCATCGACCGTCCCTGGTCATGATTGATAATTTTCATATTGCCTCCTTGCAATTAAAGGACATAATTATCCTTTTCTTAGATAATTATCGGCAATATGCCCTGACTAATTAACAGCGAATTCACGCAATTTTCGGCGTTTTAACCGCCTTACGCGTTATTTTTAGAATAAATAGAACGCGTTTAGCCTCTTTGCTACTATTTTTGCCCGTTTTCTTCTTCTTCGTCTTCGGTTTCGTTAAGAACTGGTTCCAGAATAAGTTCCGGGTTATATAAAGAATCAAAAAGCTCATTATAGTTTGCGGAGTCGGTTAAGTCATCATTAAAAGTCAGCAGATAATTATTGTAAGTCTCAGCTTCTACCATCTCTCTCTCAACCAGCTCAAGCTTTTTTAGGTTTTCAAATAAGTGACAGTTATAAGCAAAAATCGCTTCCAGATTTTTTTTATAACGAAACACCTCTGTTTTTTGTAAATTACAATCTCGATCAGGGAAATTTCCTGCATATTCATAAATATGAAACAGATTCTGCTCTACCGAAGAGGCATAATTGCGCAATTTTTTTTCACCTTCCGACAATTCATTTTTCAATTTTACCGTAAAATCAAGGCTGCTCTCTTTATAGTCCTCAAGATTGATAAGCACCTGATCACACTGGCGAAACAATTCAGTCAGCCTGGCAGCAACCGCTACTCTATTGTTATTGTTGCCGTCTCTCAAATAATTTAGCTTCACTTTTAAATCTTCAAGCTTAAGACGGTATTTATTAATCAAAATTGTAAATTTCTCCAAATGTCCGGTTATTATTTTTAGAATCAGGCGGTTATGGGTTCTTACAAGGTTATGGAGATTCGACAACCTGGTTTTGCGGTTGATAATGGTTGTATATTGCTTACAAATTCTTCTGATTTTGGCTGTCAAAGCCTCAAAATGATTTATCTCATCGAGCTGTTTTTTTACCAGGTTAAACAGATTATCTATACCGTTTTTCGAACTCACAGTCTTTTTGTTTATCTGTTGTGCTGTTTTAATTCCGGCTTCTTGTAACAGCTCAGTCTGCTCGCCCAGCAAAACAGGCAATATGATAAGAGCTGAATAGATTTGCTTATAGCCAGGGTCTCG
>JBNJGH010000095.1:0-13053 GCA_051747585.1 Candidatus Rifleibacteriota bacterium | reverse complement strand
TCCTTCTTCAGCAAGCCTTCAGAAAAGCACTCGTGTTTTTCTGAAGGCTTGCTGAAGAAGGAAACAATGGCTGAAAAAAATTCTCTGTGTTCTCTGTGCGCTCTGTGGTTATTTTCTTTGTGGCTTTGAGACTTGGTGTGAGGAATTTTCTTTTCTGAAACCAACTGATGGTCGCTGACCGAGAATTGCTGGTTTGTCTTGAAGAGTTTTTAATTTTGTGCTATTTGTAGGCACACTCAAATAAAGCGTTGATTTGTCCCGGCAAACAACGACTTTGCTTTGAACGAATGCTCTTAAACTTGAAAGGACGGACTTGATCCTTATGGGACAGGTACCCTATGCCATAGTCGGCAACGGAAAAGTTGCCGGTCATATACGCCGCTATTTTTCTTTTCTTGGCGTTCCCTATCGAAACTGGCCCCACGAAAGCACTGACGAGTGCGAAATTGTTCTTGTTTTAATCAGCGATAGCGCTATTGAAAATTTTATTGTCAATAATCGCAATAAATTTTCGGGCAAAAGATCTTTTGTTCACTTTTCGGGCAGCCTTTACAGTAAACATGCAATTGGCCTGCACCCTCTTATGACTTTTAACGACAAGCCAGAGTCATACAGCCTCGAAACTTATAAAAACATTGTTTTTGTTGGCGAAAAAGGAAATCCTGCGTTCTCAGATATTTTTCCTGACTTACCAAACAGATATGTTGAAATCGAGGCAGAAAAAAAACCACTTTATCATGCCCTCTGTGTAATCAGCGGCAACTTTACTTCTATTCTCTGGCAGGAAGTTATCAAAGCATTCAAAGATCTTCAACTGCCCCC
Source organism: Candidatus Rifleibacteriota bacterium (assembly GCA_051747585.1). Classification (GTDB taxonomy): domain Bacteria; phylum Muiribacteriota; class Ozemobacteria; order Ozemobacterales; family Ozemobacteraceae; genus DYKG01. The sequence continues at coordinate 12,231 of JBNJGH010000095.1, read as the reverse complement.
GAATATTCTTAATCCCTATATGAACCAGATTTTCGAAAACCTGGCAAAATCACCTTCGAACTCGTTAACCGGCCCTCTCGACCGAAAAGACGAAAAAACAATAAAAAGTAATCTGGCAGCTCTAGAAGGTATGCCTCTTGAAAACATCTACCAGGCCTTCCTCAAACTGAAAGGAATCTCTTAATGATAACCGCACCTAAAATACAGTCATTGAAAAATGAGCGAAAAATATCCATGATAACCTGTTACGACAGCTGGAGCGCCAGAATTGTTAACAACAGCGACATTGACATGATTCTTGTAGGCGACAGCCTGGCAATGGTAATGCACGGTTTTGAAAGCACCCTGCCCGCAGACATGAATATGATGACATTACATACTCAGGCGACCAGAAGAGGCGCACCAGACAAATTTATTGTCAGCGACATGCCTTTTCTAAGTTATAGAAAAGGACTTTCCCAGTCAGTTGAAGCTGCAGGGAATTTAATGCGGGCCGGTGCCAACGCCATAAAGCTTGAGGGGGTTGCCGGAAACGAAGAAATTATTGCACATCTGGTACAGTCCGGGATACCGGTAATGGGCCATCTCGGCCTGACACCTCAGTCTGTACATCAATTCGGAGGCAATAAGGTACAGGGCAAAAAAGAAGAGCAGGCCGACAAAATTCTTGACGACGCCCTCAAATTAGAGCAGCTGGGCTGCTTTTCTCTTGTCCTCGAATGCATCCCCGCTTCTCTTGCAGAAAAAATCACCCGGGAAATCCGGATACCCACAATCGGCATAGGCGCAGGTAAAGAAACCGACGGCCAGGTTCTGGTAATGCAAGACATGCTTGGCATGAATAACGAGTTCAAACCCCGTTTTCTTCGCTGTTATCTCGAAGGCGAAAGCCTGTTTAAAGATGCATTCAATCGTTTTGCCGACGACGTAAAAGCCGGTAAATTCCCGGATACAAAAGAGAGTTACCAATGACCAGAGTAATAAGAAATGCAAATGAATGGCGCCTTATAAGAAAAGATTTAATCGCCGATGACATCGGTTTTGTACCCACCATGGGAGCGCTTCATGAAGGGCATCTGAGTTTACTGCAGAAGTGCAGACAGCAAAACGCTCTTACGGTAGCAAGTGTTTTTGTGAATCCACCACAGTTTAATGACCCGGAAGATCTTGAAAGGTATCCACGCGACTTTGCCAGCGATCTCAAAATACTGAGAGATCAAGAAGTAGACTTTGTTTTTCATCCTGATTACGGCGAAATATACGCAGATGATTACCGCTTCAGAGTTTGTGAAACCGAATTTTCAAAAGAGCTATGCGGCAAGAACAGAGCCGGACATTTTGAGGCTGTACTCACTGTTGTAATGAAACTTTTTAATATAATTAAGCCAGGTCGGGCATATTTTGGCGAAAAAGACTATCAACAATATCTGCTGGTCAAAGATATGGTTAAGAACTTTTTCATGAACATCTCTATAGTGCCATGCCCTATTATAAGAGAGCCTGACGGGCTTGCAAGAAGCTCGCGAAACCAACTGCTTTCACCCGAAGAAAGGGCAATGGCTCCACTTTTTTATAAAACCCTGAGCTCCGGCAAAAGCATAGAAGAAATCAAAAAAGAACTCATAAATCACCATTTTAAAATTGATTATATCGAAGACCATTTCGACCGGCTTTTCGGAGCAGTTATTCTGGGAAAAACGAGGTTAATAGATAATGTCCCAAGAAAATAAAAAAAACATTCTTTTTCAGTTAACAGGTTCAATAGCCTGCTATAAAGCCTGCAATATAATTTCCAAACTTGTAAAACAAGGATATTCAGTGCAAACTCTGGCAAGCGATGCTGCAATGGAATTTATTGGCAACGCCACCCTGGAAGGGCTTACCAAAAGGCCTGTCATTACATCAATGTTTGCCCGCAAACAGAATATTGCTCATATCTCTCTGGTAGATTGGGCCGATCTTTTAATTCTCTGCCCTGCCTCAGCAAACAGCATAAATGCTCTTGCCTGCGGACTTGCCGACAATTTAATCGGAGCAACTTTTCTGAGTAATAACTTCAGAAAACCCTATCTGATTGCTCCGGCAATGAACAACAACATGTACGACCACCCCGCCACACAGGAAGCAATAACCAGACTGGAAAACTGGGGTTCCATAGTTTTACCCACCGAAGAAGGCAAACTTGCATGCGGTACCATTGGTAAAGGGCGTCTTCTGAACCCTGAAATCATTTATCAAGAGATTGTGAAGAATATATAATGAACCTGATCATTACATCTGGAGGAACCAGAGAAAAAATAGATGGTGTCAGATCTATAACTAATTTCAGCACGGGCACGACAGGCGCAGCAATCGCGGATTACTTTGCCGATAAAAAAGCCAGTGTCACTCTTTTACATGCAAAAGGAGCGGTATTACCAAAGTCTGAAGCTGTTAAAAGAGTTGAGTTTATTTCTTTTGCAGATCTCGACAGTCAGATTCATGAGCTTCTTTCAGAAAATTGCTTTGATGCAATAATACATGCCGCGGCAGTAAGTGATTTTTTGATTGATTTTATAACAATCGACGGCAAACGCATAAATACTGACAGGTCTAAAATCGATTCAGAAGGAGCCTCAAGCCTTTCCATTCAACTTAAGCCCAGCCACAAAATAATTTCCAGGTTAAAAGATTATTCCACTAATAAAAAAATCACTGTAGTTGGCTTCAAGCTGACTAATACCAAAGACATTCGAGCCAGAGTCAGAGCCAGGGACAAGCTGTGGGAAACATCCCCCATAGACCTCCTGGTGTACAACGACCTCACCGAAATCGCGCCCGAACGACATCCAACAACGATTTACCACAGCAGTGGCATTGTAAAAGAAAACAGGAACCTGACCGAACTCGCCGAAAACCTGTTTCAACTAATCGGAGAAACCATATGATACTTTGCTTAGACGTAGGGAACTCTCAAATATATGGAGGCGTATACCATAAAGGCGAATTACAGCTTAAATTCAGGCGCAGAGCTATTACCGAAGCATCTTCCGATGAGACCGGAGTCTTTTTTAGAAATGTTCTGCGCGAAAACCATATTGAACCGGATATGGTAAAAAATATCGCAATCTGTTCTGTTGTTCCAAAAGCAGTTCATTCATTGCGTAACGCCTGTTATCGTTATTTTAAAATTAATCCTTTCTTTATCGGTCCGGGCACAAAGTGTGGCTTGAATATTAAATATCGCAACCCGGTCGAGCTGGGCTCTGACCGTATAGCCAACGCAGTTGCGGCAGTTAACCGCTATCCTGGCAAGAATATAATAATTATCGATATGGGAACTGCTACTACTTTCTGCTCTATTTCAGCAAAAAAAGAATTTCTTGGCGGAGCAATAATGCCGGGAATGCGGATATCAATGGAGGCCCTCGAAAAGAAAACCGCAAGACTTTCGAGTGTCGAAATCATCAGAATGGAAAAATCTCTGGGGCGATCCACAACAGAAGGAATTCAATCCGGCCTATATTTCGGAACCCTGGGAATGATAAAAGAAATTACCGGTCGACTGGCCCGCGAAAGCTTTGGCAAAGACCAACCCTTGATAATTGGAACCGGGGGCTTTGCCGGAATGTATGCAGACACCGGGCTTTACGACGAGCTGGTGCCTGATCTGGTCTTATCGGGAATCTACCAGTCACTTTTAATGAACTCATAGCAAACCGGGAGAATCAAATTATGAACATACATGTATTGAAATCAAAAATTCATCGCGCTGTAGTTACCGGGGCCGACTTAAACTATGAAGGCTCAATTTCCATATGCCCTGAGTTGTTGAAAGCCTCGAGAATGTACCTGTCAGAGAAAGTGGATATTTACAATGTTAACAATGGCCAGCGTTTCTCTACTTATATTATTGAAGGCAAACCAGGCCAGATTTGTCTGAACGGTGCTGCTGCCAGGCTTGTCCATAAGGGCGACCCGGTTATTATTGTATCTTACGGTATAATCGCAGAGTCTGAAATTGAGTCTCATAAGCCTGTTGTAGTTCTAGTCGACGAAAAAAACAAGATAAAAAAAGTTATGTAAACCAATTCTTCCATCGTTGTCGTTATCGTTATCGTTATCGTTGTCGCCGCACCGCAACTCCGCTCAAAGATCGCAAGGGGGGGGACATCACCTTTTGGTCATTGAGCGTTAGTCGAAATGACCATTGAACATCTAACCGGTCATTTCGACTCCGCTCAATGACCGTAATGGCGCGTCACCATATATTGGTGGTTGAGCGTTAGCTCGCGCTGAGCGAAAGTCGAAGTGTCGAAACCACCAAAGAACAATTACCCAATCACTTCGACAATTCGACCCATTGGACCGCCCAGGGTGTCATGGCTCGCCATTATCAGCTGACTTCTAACACTTTTGCTTCCATTGGTTTTCATCAAATAGTGAAATTGCATCACTGAAATTATTATGAGCACGAAGTCGTATTTTTTATCTGCCAGATTATTAAATTTTCGTACAAAAATTGACAGATTTTTCCCAATCTTGAAAGTAAAAAAGCTTCAACCACCATGAAAAAAGGCTATTCATAGTTGGCATGTTGTTTGCTTTACTAAAGTTCATCATTCATAAGATGTATAAGATCAGGAGGACAAAATGACTTTAACTCTAGGTAGAAGAAATCAATTATCAGTATTACTGGTTTTCAGCATGATGTTTTCAATATTTTTCCTGGCTGCCACCCCACCGGCAGAAGCAGGTTTCTTTAGAACTCTCGGCAAAATCGGCCGCGCAGTAGCAGTTACCACAGCTGCAGTAGCAGGTGGCGTAGTCGGAGCTACAGTAGGCTGCATAGGTGGCGGACCACTCGGCGCTGTCGCCGGGCTCACCGTTGGCGCTACTCTCGCCGGCATAGCAACTCACGGAATAACCTCTAACGCTCCCACTTCAGCACTTGCGGGAACTGCTATCGGTGCTCTGGTCGGAGGACCTGCAGGAATGATAGGCGGAGCTGTAATAGGCGGTCTTATAGGTGGCGGCATTGGCTATGCAGCAGATGACGAAAATTTTGGAGGCGGACATGGCAAAAAAGGCGGCAAAAACGATACCGGTTATGTAAATGTGCCCGAACAATCTCCTTCTCAGGCTCCGGTTGAAACAGCAGCACCATTAGATGATCCTTTCGATGATACTGCTTCGGCTTTCCCTGAAGCGCCTGAATCTGAAATGGCCGCTGAAGATGTAAGCGAACCTGTAGCTCCTCTTGCTCCTGAAGAACCTGCTTTTGACGATGTAGTTCCTGAAAGTGAAGGAACTTATACCGAAGCCACAGAAATCTCTGCAGACGATGCCAACTACAATTATGGCTTCTCATTCCAGGATCCAGAAGCCATGAGCGTCGATGAATCAGTAAGTTTCCTGATTTCTAAATCTGAAGAGCTTGATAGAAAAAGAGATGCAGTATTAGCAAACGAAGCCAGCCCAGTACAGTATGAAAGTATGCTTGATCAACGCAATCTGGTTGCAGAAACCCTTTCTAAAAGATTGATCGAAGAAATCCAGGCAAACAACGGCAAACCAGGTTCTGAATACAACGATTTCACTTCCAGTCTAAGCAAACTCGGCGCTCAAGATAGAGCTGCGGTTCAAGATATAATCGAAACAGTTAAAGACAGTGCAGTTCACAGCCAGGTAAACAATATAGAAGACAGTAATTACAAAAGCATTGCTGACGAACTAAACACAATCTAAAGTTAAAGAATTTACTAACTCCACAAAATTTTGAATCAGAAGCTGCCTCTTTAAGAGGCAGCTTCTGATTTTAGTCAGGTTTAACATAGCCCGAAATAGAACATTCTGACTTTGATTAACCCTGTTTGTTCATCAATGGCGAAAGCTATATAAAACGCGTCATGCATGCGTAGGCAGGCATCCAGGGTTAGAGCAGAAATACAGATTGATTAACTATCTTTTTTAAGCACCCAGCTTATATTTGTTAAATAACATAAACGACGATTATTCTGGATTCCTGATCCGGTTAGAACCGGTCAGGAATGACGGTTAGAGAGTTGAGATTGCTTCGTCCTTTCACTCCTCGCAATGACAACCTATTGCGGTCCCTGAGCGGAGTCGAAGGGACCAGACAATTGTTCACTTGGTGGTTTCGACGCTTCGACTTCGCTCAGCACGAGCTACGCTCAACCACCAATATACGATGACAATTTACAGGCTTTCCTGGTGAATTTTGCGGCTTTGTGTGAGACCTGCTCTTTTCTATAAAGAGCTTATATTTTTTTGATACAATTAGAATATAAAGCAGGAAGGACTACAGAAGTGCAAAAGAAATCGGCCTTTACAATTATAATATTGGGAATTATTCTTTTTTCATGGTATCAGCCACTTAACGGACAATGGCTCAAAGAAAAAATAGGTAATTTTTTAATAAAAAAAGTTCGTAAAAAAAATCAAAACTTTCCAATCAAATCAGAAGTGTTTTCTCTTAATCATGATGGCCGCCAACGCACTTATTATGTATATAAACCTTCAACTTCAAGCGAAAATAAAAAATTGCCTGTTGTTTTGTTATTTCACGGAGGTGGTGGCAATGCCCGGAATGCGATTCATTACTATGAACTCGAAGAAACCGCAGAAAAATACGACTTCTTGCTGGTAGCACCTAACGGCACGGGCAAAGCTAAAGATGTGCTTTTAACCTGGAATGTTAAATTTGGCTTTGGTTATGCCAGTCAAAATAACGTAGACGACTTTGGTTTTATTGATAAACTTTTAAAAACATTGGAAAAAGATTACAACATTGATGAAAACCGTATTTACGCCACCGGGCTTTCTAATGGTGCTATTTTTTGCCACTTCCTGGCAGCTCAGCCCGAAAATCGCATAGCTGCAATCGCTCCGGTAGTTGGCACTGTGGGGGGCAAAAAAATAAACGGCGAGAAGATTATAATGCCTCCTGAGCCTGAAAAACCGGTTTCAGTCTGCATAATTCAAGGAGTTAAAGACAAGCACGTTCCCCTCAATGGCGGAAAGCAGATCGAGTCAATTAATGAACCCCGTTATATGGTTTCAGCTTCAGATACGATCAGGTTCTGGCTCAAGGCAAATAATCTAAAAAAACAGCCCGAAGTTTCTTACGACAAAAAGCTTAAAGCGACTATCTATAAATATAGTGGCGGGCCCAACAAAACAGACCTCGTTGCCTACCTGGTTCACAATCTGGGCCATGCCTGGCCGGGAAGCAAAGAAAAGCCTTACCGCCGTGCCGACCCGCCTCCGCCTCAATTCCCTGCCAACGAAATTATCTGGGATTTTTTTTCTTCCCATCCCCGAGTCACCGAATAAAAGCCAGGTTTGCTTTTATCGGATGTACAGATACATTTAATAGCAAATCAGACAATTTTTAATAATAAGTAATAAGGAGCGACTAATATGATTAAACTTGCTTTAATATTTGCTTTTATGACTATTCTTGCAACTTCCACTCTGGCTGAAAGCGCAGACAGCGCTGCGCCCGAAAAAGAACCTCAATCTGTATTAGACTTCACCATGCCGCTGATTGACGGAACCCCCACACCATTGAGCAATTTTAAAGGCAAAGTGATTCTCATTGTAAATGTCGCCAGCAAATGCGGATTTACCGGGCAATACGACGGCTTGCAAAAACTCTATGAAAAATATAAAGACGATGGCTTCACGGTTATGGGGTTTCCCGCCAACAATTTTCTCGGACAGGAACCAGGCACCAATAATGAAATAGCAACCTTCTGCCGCACCAATTATGGTGTCACGTTTCCCATGTTCAGCAAAATTTCGGTTAAAGGTGATGACAAGCACCCTCTTTATCAATTCCTTACTGAAAAAGAAACCAACCCGGAATTTTCAGGAGAAATAAGCTGGAATTTCAACAAATTCATTATAGACAAGAATGGTGAAGTATGCGCCCGATTCGGGTCGATGACTTCACCATCTTCAAAAAAACTTGTCAAAGCAATAGAAGCCGCCCTCAGTAAAGATTAAGAACAATTTTTATTTTTTCAATGAATGTAAAACTGCTTTGAAATCTTCAATATTTTTGGCAGGTTTAAGGCAGGTATCTCCGATGCAGAGCTGTAACTGCTGATGCTCTGGATCAGGCATTTGCAATTCATTATCACTGAGACCCGCAGCCAGTTTGCCGTCATCGTTGTTCTTTATAAGCATAACTGTGGAATCAAAAGGCTCAAAATTGTCTAAAATTTCGACAGCCTCAGATGCGATTTTTTTATCGCCGGATTCTACAACAAGCCTGGCCTCTTGTGTGAAAAAACGCAATAGAACTTTGAGCAGTGAAACAGAAACCCAGGGCGCTTCAGTTATCAGCTCGGAATTTGCTGCAAGTATATTTTCTACTTTTTGCAGATATTTGCTTTGCCCGGTTATGTGATAAAGAGTAAGAACGGCATCTGCATAAATTGATCGGGCTGACGGCATGGCGCCGTCATAAATGTTTTCCGGCCTGAAAAACAGCTCTTCACTATCATGGGAATTTTCAAAATATTTACCCGGTTTTTCGCCCGAAAAAAGCTCTTCTGCTTTCGCGTCAAGCTGCACGACCCATTCAAGCCACTTTAAGTCCTGATCAGCGCGGAACAAATCTAACAGGCCTCGAATCAAGAAGGCATAATCTTCAAAGAAGCCTTCATCCGTGGCTTTTTGCTTTCTCCAGCAATGGTAAAGTTTCGAGTCAGAATCACAAAGATTTTTTTTAATAAAAGAAGCAGTATTTTGCGCTTTTTCGATAAAATCCTTGTTGTCGAGCAAACGCCCGGCATTGGCAAGTGCGCCGATAGCCATGCCATTCCAGGAGGTAATAATCTTATCATCCAGAGCCGGTCTAACCCGCTTTTCTCTGTAAGCAAAAAGCTTTTGCCTGAAATCATTTAATCTTTGAATAAATCGTTCATAATCAAGACATTTGCGCTCGACAAATTCTTTTGGCAAAGCAGCTAAATGCAGAATATTACGACCGTTCTCAAAGTTACCATTTTTCTTTAAAGAAAAATATTCAAGAAAGACGTCTTTGAAGTCATCGTCGGCAAGCTCACAAAACTCTTCAGAGGTAAAAAGGTAAAATTTACCTTCTTCACCTTCGCTGTCTGCATCTTCTGCAGAGAAGAATCCGCCTTCTTCGTTGCCGAGGTCTCTGAGGATATAATTTGCCGTATCTTCTGCAACTTCTTTATAAATTAAACGCCCGGTTATTTTATGGGCTTTTGCATAGAGGTTCAGCAACAAAGAGTTATCATAAAGCATTTTCTCAAAGTGCGGAGCAAACCATTCTGCATCAGTGCTGTAGCGGCAAAAACCGCCTCCAATATGGTCAAAAATTCCGCCTTTGTACATGGCCTGTAAAGTATGTTCAACCCTGGCAAGCAAATCCTGGTCGTTCTTTTTGTAAGAATAGCTCAAAAGAAAGTCGAGCAAATGCCCGGCGGGAAACTTTGGAGCGCTGGAAAAGCCGCCATTTACCGGATCATAAGCTGCGGCAATCTGGGCTATGCCGTGCTCGACCAGCTCTTCTTTAACCGGCCCGGGTTGAAAATCTTTTCGAGTTCTAAAAGCATCCGAAATCTCTCGAGCGCTGTTGAGCAGAGTTTCGGGGCTTGTTTGCCAGAGAGCCGCAACCTTGGCCAGTATTTCCATTAAGCCCGGCCGGCCATGTTTTTGCCTTCTTGGGAAATAAGTGCCTGCGAACACCGGTTTTTTTTCTGGTGTCATAATTATGGTAAGCGGCCAGCCCCCGCTACCGGTCAGCGCCTGGCAAACCTCCATATAAACCTGATCTATGTCCGGCCTTTGTTCGCGATCAACTTTTATTGAAATAAATGATGAATTGAGAAGCTGTGCCACATCGTCACTTTCGAATGACTCTCTTTCCATCACATGACACCAGTGACAGGTTGAATAACCGATAGAAAGAAAAATAAGGCGTTTCTGCTCTTTTGCTGCCCGAAAAGCTTCAGGCTCCCACTCATACCAGTCAACCGGATTATCTGCATGTTGTAAAAGATAAGGGCTATTGCTGTTGCCAAGTCTGTTCTTATTTTTCTGATTCATTATTGCCTCCACTTACAACTGAATGTATTTAAGAAAGGCAAAAGCTCAAATAATCATTGCCCAACACCAGAATAGTCTCAAGGGATCAGAATTGCGTAAAGTTGCTTAACAAAGGGGAATTTTTAATATAGATACCTTTTTACCTTAGAGACCCAATTTCGTTAACAATTTTGCCATTATGATAACGATTGGTTGAATCATGATAAAGAACTTTCTGCCCTGGAGCATCGACATGAAAACGCCCTGGAGCAAAGCTGAAAGTATTCGGGTCAGCTTCCGGAATTGGAATTCCCTTATAATAAACCTGTTTTGCATCAAGAGCATACCCGTGATCCAGAACCCTGAAAGTATCTCTGTCAGCTATTTTAATTGTTGAGTTTAAATAAAAAACTGTGTTTTTGTCGATGGAATAATAGTTCTTCAGGGGAATATGGGTTAGAGGATCTGCCCCATTCACAAGCTCTCCGCCAACATATACGGCATCAAGAAGATTGGGGTACTTTTCCAGTGCATATCTGATGTTCTCATGAAGAGGTTTGCGCTTATATTGGTGGTCGCGGTAAAAATAGCTGTCATTATCACGAGCAATATGGATCGCACCAATTCCACGTTTTGCATAGTTCCTCAACACCTCAAAACTTGTTTGATCAACTGGACCAACGTATTTGAAATTGCATCCTCCCAGATAATATAATTGCTGGTTATAAATCAGCCAGTTACCACGCACCAGCCTGGCTTTTTTCATATCAATAAATTTTTCTGAATCATTTTCTTTTACCGCTTTTCCACGATGGTATAACCTTGTTCCATCAGTTACAAACGCCCGGTTCACAAATGTAAGTTGATCTACAGCTTCAGTTTCAAGTTTTCTCCATTTCCGGTCATAAAAATAAAAAGCTTCTTGTTGATTGCTCAAATAAGCACCGGCTCCCATAATGTCCTGGGGGAAGCTGATAAACTCCAATTGGCTTCCTTTGCAAACATTTATTTTCTGATCGAAAAGCAGAATGGCCTCATCATCTACAGCTGCCAACTGCAAACAGGGGTCTCGCAGTTTGCGGCCATCGTCAAAAATCAAAGCAAACTTTGAAGGGTCTTTAACCCCTTCTATCCTTTTCAATTCCACGCGAGTCTGATTACCGTTAAACGGGGCAACAATATCAAGAAAATAGATGCCCTTTTTATCTGCATAGTATCTTCTGGATAGCGGTTTGAATTCGTCATTTGGAACAACTTCCAATCTAGATTGGTTTCGGTTGTCGGCCTTATAAATGTAATTTTTGTCTGAGGCCAGGTAATTGTTGTACACCTTGAATGACTGGCGATCTGCCTGACTTAAAACACTAGATTCAAAAAAGACCTGCCTGGCATTAGCACCAAATCTCTTTGACGGGAAAAGTGTCTTAAATGATCCGTCATCATCACAAACGAAAGTCTGATTAAAATAAATATCCCCATCTGTTAAATTATAAGTATTAAGTTGCAGCACAAACCCATATGCTGACTGAATAACAAGAATCGCCAGCAAAAAGACTAATGCATTAATTTTAAAATTCAATTGTCATCCTCCAGTTTATTTTATTTCCTTTTTTCTAAGTGGTTAACTGTTTAATCATAATTCGAATTTGAAGAACAGTCTACTTGATTGGCTGATAGTTTTGACTGAGTTGAGTTAGGCGTTCCGAATGCCACTAAGATAAGAAGTCATATTTTGCGAATCATGCTCGTGATCGTAATCCTAATCGTAATCGATTTAAATGTTGATTATTCGATTACGAATACCGCTTCGCTGATTACGAGCACCGCTTCGCTGAGCACGAATAAAACAACTGTGCTTTAAATATCTCCTTAACTTAGTGGCATTCTAAGGTGTCCCTCGAACCAAACCTTCTGAATGCCGAATAATATTGTGAACACAGTCTGAAAAAGGTTCTCTGTGGCGCTCGGAGAGTTCTGTGTTTTTTTTGTGACTTTGAGGCCCGGTGTGAAGCATTTTCTTTATTGAATCAAGGTTTAACCCCTGATTTGCACGGCAGGGGGGGATAATTAACAGGCAAGCTAAAAGCAAAAAACCCACTTGAAAAAGCGGGTTTTTAATTTATTGAGACTCTTACTATCAGCGTCTCTCACTAGCAAGGGTCG
>JBNJGH010000094.1:0-13070 GCA_051747585.1 Candidatus Rifleibacteriota bacterium | reverse complement strand
GGGCCTTCGTGGATTTCGCCCTTTATTCCGCCTGAATTTTGTAAGGCAATTTGGGTTTTTCCTACTTTTTTCATAGAGTCCGCTATCAGATTGCCCACCGCTGATTCTTCGTTGTATGAGCGATTAAAACGGCCATTGCTGATTGTTATCTGTTCTTCCAGCAAAGTATCAATTTTTGCTTCTACCCTGCTTATTTCTGCTGCAAGCTCCTGGTCGGGCTGAATTTTATGAGCGTTAATCGGAAAAATTCTTTTTACGCTTCGGGCAAGATCCCATTTGCCGCCAACAAAAGAAACCTTAACCATTCCCAGACCTCCGCCTCGGTTTGGGGCCGTCTGACAAATAAGAGGACGAGCAGCATAGGCATTACCCGGACCAATTAAGTCACCAATTATAATATCTATATCTGGAAAAAGGTTGTCCGGGTTTTCCAAAGAGTTTAATTCGGGGTGGTGCGATAATAAAATTAGAATTTCTGCGCCTTTTGCTTTAAGTTTGGTGGCAGTCTCCTGGACCGAAGCCTGCAGGTCAGAAATTTCAATGTCGATAATATTTTCAGGTCTTGTGTTTCTTGCCAGGTCACCATGACCCAGGCCAACTATTCCAACTTTGATTCCGCCTTTTTCAATGATTTTGCCGGGCACAAAAGTGTTGCCTACCGGAGAACTTAAATCGTGGTAATTACTTGCCAGCATAGGAATCTGTCGGCTCATAATAAAGCTTTTAAGTTGGCCGAGCCCGTATTCGAATTCCATGTTACCAATTGCCATTGCATCGTAACCGGCAAGGCTCATTAATCTAAGAGGAACCTCGCCCATAGTTAAAGATGCCTGGGCGGTACCAAAAAGGGCGTCACCGGTGTCCAGCAGCAAAGTATGGGCCGGATTGTAATTGAAAACTTCTGCAGAATTTTCAATAAAACCCTTTATAAAAGCCAGTCCTCCGGCTTTTTCATAATGACGGTCAAGCACAGTGCCACTAAAAGGTTTTATTTGCCCTCTCAAATTAGAGGTATAAAAAATAACCAGACTTCTGGCGGGTATACTGTAATAATCGTTAATAATGAGACCTGCCAGCAGACTTGTCATCAGCAGGGCTATAATAGCTAAATTTCGAATCAAGTTTAAACTCCTGAATTTGCCTTGGCAGTTTCTCTGCCAAAGCAACTTATCAGAGAAAACAAGAAGGTGTCAACCTCTTGTGAGTTGCCAGACCTCAAGATTTTTGGGATCGGTTTCTTCGATAAATCGACTGGGTTTGGTCAGCATTCCGCCGCTTACCGGGTCCCACATTGTTGTTGGGTAGCTTATTGCGAGATTCTCTTCGGCTCGTGTCATGGCAACATACATCAGGCGGCGTTCTTCTTCCAGTTGTTCCGGCTCTTTAAAGGCGTTGAAAGATGGGAATTTTCCTTCAAGAGCATGGATAATAAACACAGAATGCCATTCAAGGCCTTTGGCAGAATGAATAGTCGACAAGACAAGTTGCTCGTCGTCATTATCTACCTGAAGAGAATTTTCGTTTGAATCTTTGGGCGGCTCGAGAGCCAGCTCTGCAAGAAAGTCACTTAAAGATTCAAATTTTCGGCATAAAATTGAAAGAGCATCGATATCTTTGAGCCTTCTGGGATAATCGTCAAACTTTTTTTTCAAAATTGGAAAATAATATTCAGAAAAGATTTCAAGTAAACGTCCGGGTTTAAAGGCAGAGACCTTACTTGCTTTAGTAAGGGTAAATTCCAGCTTTTTCAAACCTTCTTCTGCTTTGGATCTAACCTTTATATTTGCTAATTCAAAATGTTTTTTATTTTCTTTTATCTGTTTATAAATCTTAGAGGCGGTTCCGGTTCCAATTCCTTCGATAAGAAGTAGCACCCGCAGCCAGGAAACCTGATCGGCTGGATTTTGTAATATTCTTAAATGAGCAATTATATCTTTTAAATGGCTTGATTCTAGAAACTTGTAGCCTCCCCATTTTACATAGGGTATGTTTCTTCTTTTCAACTCAAGTTCAAGCTGATAAGCATGATAACCAGACCTGAAGAGCACTGCCATATTATTGAGAGATATGCCTTGCTCGCGAAGCTCAAGAATTCTAGCGGCAACAAAAAGTGCCTGTTCCTGGTCATCTTCGCAACTCACCACAGCCGGCTTTTCTCCTTTTTCGCCATTGGTAAAAAGCGTTTTGGCAAAACCTTCGTGAGCATTGGTCATTAGTTTATTGGCGGCATTTAAAATCTCAGGAGTGCTTCGATAGTTCTGCTCAAGCCTTATGGTCTTACATTCAGAAAAAAGATCAGGAAATTGCAAAATATTTTCTATTTTGGCACCTCTGAAAGAATAAATGCTTTGCGAATCATCTCCGACTACCATTACATTGTGTTTCTCGCCTGCAAGCAGGTTGGTAATTTTTGCTTGAAGTCCGTTGGTATCCTGGTATTCATCGGCCATTATATATCGGTAGCGTTGGTTTATTTTTTTTCTGGCCGTCTCAGACTCTTTAAGAAGTTTTAGAAGAAAAATCAATAAATCATCGTAATCGAGTAAAAAGTTTGTTCTTTTATAGTTTGTAAAAAGTTCAATTACCTTCTTGATATCTGCTGTATGCTCTTCAAAATGGGAGAAAAATTCTTCGATTATTTCATTAACGGGCATTTCAAGATTTATAGATTTCGAATAAATTGCAAGAATGGTTTTCTTGGTCGGAAACCTTGTCTCTTTTTTGTTAAAGCCAAGTTCTGCTCTAATTAAATTTATTATATCTCCGCAGTCTGAATCGTCTATAATTGAGAAATTTGGCGGTATTTGCAGCAAATGGCCAAATTTTCTCAGGGTCATTGCAGCAAAAGAATGATATGTTCCGCCTGATACCTTTTTTCCATCTTCTCCGATGAGCTGTGATACGCGGTTAAGCATGTTGCGAGCTGCTTTGCGGGTAAAGGTTAAAAGCAAAATACTTTCAGGAGAAATGCCAGATTCTATCATTCGAGCAACCCGAAAAATCAAAGTTCGAGTTTTGCCGGTCCCAGCGCCGGCAATACATAAAACCGGGCCATTGAAGCTTTTAACGGCCTCAAATTGCTGTGAATTTAAAAGATTTTCGTAGTCAATTTTAAAATTGACCGGTTTATTATCTATATGCTTGCTTAAATTAAAAACTTTTGTCATCTACTCTGTTTTCCCGGCTGGATTAAGTACAAAGGCTATCAGTTTTAAAAACTGCAGGCAAGCTGTTAAATTCAGTTTGGCAATAGAAACAAAGTGCGCAATAAAGGTAAAAAAAAATCTAATATTGCCGATTAAGATTAAAATTAATATAATCTGGAGAAGCGTTTATGAGTATAATGACGTTATTTCTGGCCACTGTTCTGACTATTTTTTTATCATTTGAGATTTCGGCAGATATTTAAATCTGTACCTGTGGTCTGAAAACCAATAAGTTTATTTTATGGTAATTCCCTTATAATAAAACTTTATAATATCTTTGTATTTCCAGCCTTTTTTGGCAAGACCGTCGGCACCATATAGACACATTCCAACGCCAAGGCCCTTGCCCATGCCTCTAAAAATTACGCTGCGACGCAAAACTTCCATAGAAAATCTCATGCTTTTAAGGCTGTTTCGGCCAAAATATTCCTTAGTTTTGCGGAAAAATTCTACTCCATTTACTTCTTTTGGAATTCTTCCGCGTAAAAGAGCAGAAACTATTCTGCCATTAGAATCGATTTGTTTGGGTTCCCACCCGGTAAAAATCCTGGAAGCACCGCCGGCCCAACTAATAGCAATAAATTCAAGAATTTCAAGCTTGGATAGGTCAATAGCCCAATGAAATGAGGGACTGTGGAAGCAGTTCTCCGAACCTTCATTATCTATTCTGTCTTCCATCTGAGCGTGATAAGGTTCGTCATTAGTTTTAAAAATACTTTTTGCAGACGATATTTTACCACCACAGGTATGATGATAACGGGGAAAAATAATTTTGTTGTTGTAATTAATAATCTCATTGCGGGTTTTGTTGACTAAAATTGCAACCAGTTCACGGTTTTGCCCCGCGCCTCGAAAGGGCAGGCAGTGTGTTTTATCACAAACCTCGTAAACAGTTTCCTTATGGCGAGAATTTTCTTTTAAATATTTTAGTCTGGTTCTGGCCATCACTATCATAGCTTTAAGGGCTTCTATCTCACTACTGATTCCAAACATGGATACAGTTGAAACCAGAAACTGATGAATATTGATATCATTGACAATGATTAGAGAAGTTTCATCGATATGAACTTCCAGATTTCCCTGAATTAAAATTGGCCGGTTTTCGGGTATGTCAAGGTTAAGAAGTTCGCCGCCCTTGAAAATGATTTTTTCAAAACCTTGATGGTATTCTTTGCCGGTTGAGAGATCGCAGATTAATCCTTTTGGTGTAAGACTAACGGCAAGATCTTCCCCTTCTGCTACCAGGATAGTAGTAATAGAAGCAGGTTGGGAAGAATCTGAGGCCACTTTTGCATAGCAATGTGCATTCCAATTTCCGCTGAAACTCTGCGCCCTCAAAGTGGTATAAAATTCCTCAGTTAAGATTCCTGCTCGTATTGATGTGTCATCAATTTCTGCAGAAAACGCCTGAAGTGAAATCAAAGCGAAAATGAGTATAAGTAAAATATTAAATGACTTTATTCTCATAATTTATTTACTCTTTGCTGTGTTTTTAAAATTATTTGACAAATTTTGATCAAGATCAAAACAGGGAAAAGTAAAATTCTGAAAAGTCGAGGCGACAAATTAATGTTTCTGGCTTTATCCAGAATTCCCGGACTGTACTTAACATATTTACCATTTAAACACTTTCCAACCTCTGATTGCAATAATATTTCTCTTCGGAACCACCTGAAATAATTGAGTTTTTCCGGTTGTCGGGCATAGGCAAAAGAAGCAAGAAAACACAGAGAACGAGAGCCGGCCTTGTCAAAGGTCGGTATATACTTCTCATTGAGAACATAAATCAATGCTTTGGTTTTAAAGGCTTGCTCGTCTTCTTTTAAATATTTTAATACCGTATATTGCTGGTCGAGAAGATCAAGGTTATCGGGAAATATGGCAAGGGCTCTTTTTAAGCAGGCCCTTGCCTTGCGAAAATGTGATTTGCCGAGACTGGGACCAAGCTCTAAGGCTTTTTTTAAATAAATTTCGCCTGCTTTACTTAAAAGATTATACTTAAGCTCGGTAATATTATTCTTGAGATCTCTTACATCTTTTGAGTGAGTGTTTTGTTTTTCGGCTTCAAATAAAACCTTATCTGCTTCTTTGAAACGCTTTAAAGCAACAAGAGATTCAGCTTTGAGCAACAGCAAGGGAACGCATAGCTTATGAGTGAGATGAAGAAAGTCAACCTTCTCTATTACATCATAGTAGAGGTTTTTATCATATAAACTTAGGACTTCTTTGATATTAAATTCTTCAATATCAAATTCCTGATCGCTAAGAGTATTCTTTTCGGCTTCTTCCTGCTTTTGTTTTCCATGAAGGTGAGGATCTTTTTCTTCAAGAATGGTTTGAAATTTGCTTATGTTTTTTTCGTCGCCAAGAATCTTGTAGCAACGAAAAAGACCGTTGATGGCCCCAAGGCTGTCATTGTTCAAATCATAGGCTTTTTGGAAGTTTTCAAGGGCTTTAAGGATAAGTTTATGAAGAATTTTTTCATTTTCTTCTCTAATTTTTTCCTTGGTTAGTGAATCTGCTTTTTTTATATCTTCATAAAATTTGCCGGCTTTTTCTTCACGCTCGCCTAATAATCTATTCCCTTCAGCCTGAAGATGATTGAAATAAATTTTTAAAGCCTGTTTCTTTAAATCGACAAGTTCTTTTTCGTCTGGCAGCCAACTGGAGGCTTCCTGCGTAATACGAAAGCAGAGCTCGAATTTATTCAGTTTATTTAATTCGGTATAAAGCTTTTTGACAAATATGGAATCAGGAGGATTTTCCTGAGAAAAATATTTATAATATAGCTTTAAAGCTATACCAATTTCGCGGTTCTTTATCTGCGATAAAACCCGCTTTTTCATTCCTACAGTTTTGCCTGGATGTTCCATCATAGTTGCAAATCAAAAGATAACATAATTTTCTCCAGGTAAAAATGCATAATTAAACTGTTAAGAGCTTTTTTTATCTTTTTTTGCCCTTTTTTACTGAGCTTCTGCCAAAATATGATAAATCTTTCACTTTTTCATAGCCCAGGTAATTTTTTAATTTTTGAGTTCGGGCAAAAATAAAAAAAATTGCGCTTAAGGCAATACCACTGATAAAACCTGCTAAAAGAGAAAAATAATTCATTTAATTGACCTCAGTTTCAAGATTTGCCACTTTTCATTTCGGCAGGATTTCATGTATTTTAAATGAAAATCCAAGCAAACAGGTTAGATTATTATGTACGATCTCGTTTTAAAAAATGGACTTGTATTTATTGATAACGATTTTCATAAAATGGATGTTGCAATTAGTGGGGAAAAAATTGCGTGTCTTGGGAATAATTTAAAAGGCAATGAGAATATAGATGTTTCTGGCGGATGGATACTACCCGGAGCAATAGATGCCCACACTCATTTTTCATTGCCATTTGCCGGGGCGGTTTCGGCAGATAATTTTTATAGCGGAACAAGAGCCGGCGCAATTGGTGGTGTGACTACCATTATAGATTTCTTAGCCCAGGAAGGTTCTGAAGGAGTCTTAGCAAGTTTGAAGAAAAGAAAAGAACAAGCTGAAGGCCAGGCTGCCATAGATTATGGTTTTCATGCATGTATTGGAAAATATTCATCCGAAGTTGCCAATCAGATGGATCAACTTTGTGATTATGGTTTAACCAGTTTTAAAGTATTTATGGCCTATGGCAAAACCGGAAAAATGCAGTCCGATTTTAATCTGTTAAAAATTATGCAAAGTTGTGTAAAAAACGGGTTAATGCTTACTGTTCACTCAGAAAATGGAAACTTAATCGATGACTTAACAGATGAAGCAGAAAAAAATAATAATCTGGGAATTAAATCCTTAATCTCTACCCGTCCTGTTATATCCGAAGTTGAGGCAATAAATCGCCTTGGACTTTTAGCAGCAGAAACCGGCTGTAAAACCTATGTCGTACATACTTCTTCCGGTTCCGGGGCAGAAAAGATTGCTGAGTTAAGAGCTTTGGGTGCTCCGATTATTGGTGAAACATGTCCTCAATACCTTTACCTGGATAACTCAAAATTAAAGACGCTTGAGGGTCACTACTTCAGTTGTTGCCCTCCGGTTAGAAGTAAAAAGCAACAGGAAAAGTTATGGAGCAATCTTGATAGAGATCATATTGCAGTAGTCGCAACCGATCATTGCCCATTTACTCTGAAAGACAAAAATTCATGGAATGAGAGTATTTTATCTCTCCCAATGGGGCTGCCAGGAATAGAAACTTTGCCTGCATTTGTTCTAAACGGTGCCGCAGAGGGAAAAATTTGTGTCGAAAAAGCCGTTAAATCTATTAGTGAGAATCCGGCTAAACTCTTTGGCCTATACCCTGAAAAAGGAAGCCTTCTACCGGGAACTGATGCTGATATAATGGTTTTTTCTCCTCAAAAGAAATGGCAGGTAAAACATTCATCTCTTAATATGAATCTTGACTATTCGCCCTATGAGGGACTTGAAATTACAGGAAAAAATATTATGACCCTGTTTCGCGGAAATGTTATATATGGTGAAAACCTGGGTTGGAAAGGCCAAAAAGGACAGGGTAAGTTTCTTGAAAGAAAAAAAACAGACCAGACCTTTTTTTAGATCTGATCCGTATGACTATAAGGCTTTTTTAGGTGTAATTATTTCAAGATGCAGTTCTCGAGATGTTCGATGTCTTTTTCAGTAAGTTTTAAGGTGCGTTCGTAACGATTGACAATTCTTTGGCAGGCTGGGCAGCTATTACCCGAGAAGCGAAAGAGAGCGACCAGTTCCTGTGCACACATGAAAGCACCTCCTGCATAATTTCGTTACTTTATATATCGGCAAAACTGGCCTGAAAGCTTAAAAAATACAAAGAAACTGAAACAGATTAAAGTTTGTGAAGAAAAAAATATGAAAAGAAAAATAGCTGTTATAACCGGTTCAAGAGCCGAGTGGGGCATTCTGAAGCATTTGTGGTTTGAATTAAAAAAGCATCCTGCAATAGAAGAGCAACTAATTGTTACCGGATCGCATTTTGATGAAAATACAGGTTATTCGATAAAGGAAATTGTTGAAGATAAAGTTGAAATAACAGCTGAGGTTAAATGTACCAAGTCAAAAAATTCAGAAGGAATTTTTTATGAAATGGGAGATATTTTTAAAGAATTTCCCGAAATTCTTGGTAAATTGAATCCCGATATCGCAGTGGTGTTAGGCGACCGTTATGAAGTTTTTGCAGTAGCTGCTATTTGTCGATTGAGCGGTACTAAATTGGCTCATATTTCCGGGGGAGAAATCACCCAGGGAGCTTTTGACGATTGTTTGCGCCACAGCATCACCAAAATGGCCGACGTTCACTTTACGGCAAATAAAGAATATCGGCAAAGAGTTATTCAACTTGGTGAGCAGCCTGAAACCGTTTTTAACGTGGGTGATCCCGGGTTGTACAAGTTAAGCGAAATAAAAAAACTAGATCGAAAAGAACTCGAGGCAGATCTTAATATTTCGTTAAACAAAAATATTGTCCTTGCGACTTTTCATCCGGAGACTTGTAGCCTCGGGCTGGTAAGCAGAAAACTACCGGAAGTAATTGATTGTTTACTGAAGGAACTACCGGAAAATAATTTTATTTTTACAGCTGCTAACTCTGATCCTGAAGGGGTGGCGATTAACGATTTACTTATGAAAGCTGCAAATAAATGGCCGCAAAAGATTAAATTTTTTAAAAATCTAGGGCGCAGAAGGTATCTTTCTCTTGCTGCTATTGCTCAATTTGTTGCTGGAAATTCCTCAAGCGGAATTATTGAAATTCCATCTTTAAAGGTTCCGGTTATTAACTTTGGCGACAGGCAGAAGGGAAGGCCGCATGGAATTCATGTAATTGATGTTAAATTTGAAAAGCACAGCCTCAGAAATGCATTAAAATTGATCGAAAAACCTGAATTTATTGAAAAATTAAAAAAGATGCCAAACATTTACGAGGGCGAAAATTCAATTGATAAAATTGTTGAAATTCTGGTCCGATTAGATTTCTTAAAGCCTGGCAAAGGTAAATCATTTTATGATATTGGAAAATAAAAAACCGCCGTTTGAGCGGCGGTTTTTTATTACTGTTTTGAGCAATTTCTAAGCGTCGGCCGGAAGTACACTCACTGCATTGCGACCTCTAAAACGACCAAAGCTTACTTTACCATCGGTAAGAGCAAACAAAGTGTCATCTTTGCCTCTGCCTACGTTTTTACCCGGATTAATGCGGGTGCCACGCTGACGCATTATGATGTTACCGGCAATTACAGCCTGACCATCAGATTTTTTTACGCCCAGCATTTTAGGATTACTATCACGACCGTTGGTTGATGAACCCTGTCCTTTCTTATGAGACATATTTATACCCCCAGGTAATTAATTCAATTTTACATGTTCCGGATAAGATTCAGCAATCTTCTGGAACCCGTAACGAAAAATCTTGAAAACAAGTTCGGCATCTGCCTGGTTTTCTTTGGGGACTCTGATTGTTAAGTCACAATCTCCAGTTTCAAGCTTGCCATTAACCTGTGCTTCAAGATTTTTTTGAACTCCCGCTGCCAGAGTCTGAACCAGGGCCGATACTGCGGCACAAACTACATCGTTGCCTTTGCCTGATTTTTCTGCATGTCCTTTAACTTTAAGCTTAAGGTCATGATTCTCCGGATAAGAGAATTCAATAAAAACCATTAATCAGTTGTTAATGTCCTCAATGAGCAATGAAGAGAAATGCTGTCTGTGGCCGCGTTTTCGGCGATAATTGACTTTGCTTTTGTACTTGAATACGGTAACTTTCTTACCACGGCCATGGTTCAAAACCTTGGCTTGTACCTTTGCACCATCAACGTATGGCTGGCCAACCTGAACTTTATCTCCATCATTAATCATCAGAACCTTATCGATAGCAAAAGAAGAATTTGCTTCCTGATCGATTTTTTCGCAGTTAATTCTACTGCCTTTTTCTACTTTAAATTGTCTTCCACCAATTTCTACTATGGCGTACATTTAAACTACCCCCAAGTGAGTCTAGTTAAGTTTTATAAAAACCAGTTAAATAATATCGGGCTATTGTTTCATGGGAAAACTTATATTAGCATGAAAAAGCTTAATTTTCCAGAAGTAAAATAAAAAAATATAGCAGGCATAAAATGACCCGGGAAAAACCTGGAAGAAAAAATATAATCTATTGGCTTGCCGAGGCATTCCTTTTGTTCGTCGGTTCACTTTATATGCTTCTTATAAACGATTGCGATATCGGTTTTATCTTCAACCAATCTTTTGATTTTATCACAATTTTCTCTTTAATTATTTTTTATATTTATCGAAATGGTTTTTCTGCCCTGTATATATTACTTTTGCTGATTTCTTTTGACATCCATAGTTATGGTGCCGAACAGCTGGGTAATTTTTCTTTATTTTATCAGATTTCCTGGCTTGGCAATGCTTTATTATTAATACTAAACCCGGCATTTACTGAAGCCTCTGTAATTTATCATCTCGGTCTTGGTTTTGAACCTTCTATGATGCGTAATACCGGACTTGGAATGCAGATGAGCTATTATTGTTCAAACCAGGTGATTTTGTTGCTTGCCGTTGTTTTAAAAAGGCTTGTATCGCCAATTAACAGAGTTGCTGTCGATATCAGGCATCTGATTGCGTTTTTTATCGGTCTTACTTTATTGAACCATCATTCATTTAGTTTTGCACCCGGTTATACCAGCCAGTATATGATGTTGTTTTTCAGTTTAATTTTGTTCTGGTCTACAAGTTCCCCCAAAAACAGGAAAGTATATATGGTGGCCTTAATGGCCGGCGGTTTGATGGCAGTTTTGAACTCTTATTTAAACAGTTTGCTTGTTACCGAATCATTGTCAGAATTCTTCATGCGCCGCGCTTCAGCTCCGGGAATACATGCTAACAGGCTGGCGACCTGGCTGTTGGCTATGCTCTGGTTTTTGCTGTATCTAAAAAAAGCAGGAGTATTCAATAAAGCTTCTTCACTGATCGTATCCTTTATTTTAGGGTTTTTACTCGTTCTTACCGGGGCAAGATTAATTTTAATGATTGCTCTTTTAACTTTTACCTTATATTTTTTGTTTGAAAAAGGCCGGAAAATTTCTTTGAAAGCCGTTGCAGTTTTACTGATTGTTGCAGGCCTGTTTTTTTTGAGAGTCTCGCAGCAAATAAGTATAAATGAGCTTATACAAAATGAACGTTTTTCGATTTGGTATTCTGCCTGGCAAAATTTTCTGGAAAAACCAGTTGCCGGCAATGGCATTATGTCTTTCGCTTTTCTACCACAATTCATTTATGAAGAAAATCGCTACTGGATACTAGACTGGAACTATCCCCACAGTCATCAAATGATACTTGAGTTGCTGTTGTGGGGTGGGCTTGTTCTTTTTACTGCTTTCCTTATTGTGACTGCAATAAACCTATATCGCAATAAAACAAAACTTTATCGTTTTACCATTGTCAGCTTATTAATGACTGGTCTGGGAGATTTCGCCTGGAACACTCCATCTATGACAGCAATAATAAGTTTTTTGCTTTTTTTCCCATTGTCACAGAAAACAAAACTTTTCAGGGTAAGAATGCCATTTAAAGTTGTAGTTGCTTTCCTGCTTGCTTCTTCTATTTATGGTGCAGTCAATTTGCAGCACTCGATTTACCTGTTTGAAAGCTCATCAGAAAAATATCAAAAGGGTATTCAAGGTTGGCGAAAATCTTCTGCAAGAGCAGCAGAGCTGATTAAGCATGAACCCTATATTGCAATGCACGATATAGTAAAAAAGCTGGCAGCAGGCCATTCACTTGAAGTTCTGGCAGAGAAAAGCCAAAAGCTTACCTGGAGTTTTGAAAAATATTATGCCTCGCATTTTTTATATGGCCGAATTCTTGAATTACAAAAAAAGAATTTAGAGGCATATTTTGCTTATAAAAAGTCTCTGGAGCTTGAACCACTTGATTTGAGCGGGATTAGAACTGCCCGGCTGATAATCTCAAGCTTAAAAGCAAACAAAAATATCGATTTGCAACAAAAGCTTATAAACTGTCTGACGAGAGATAACTGGGGAATTTATATTTGTTTGAATCATCCGCTCTTTGGAGAAAGACTCAAAGCAAAAACAGAAAGGGCCGGCACTGAATTTGTAAAAAATAAAGAAGCTCCGCTAATTGATCGTTTCCTTGTTGCCTTGAATCTGGCTAAAACCGGACTCCTGAAAAACGATAAATTACTTGCAGGACTCAAAATAGAAGATTTTCCCGAATGGCTTAAGGATAAAAGAGATGCTTTATTACTGTTAATTCAAAATGAAAGCAAACCTGTATCTGAAGAACAGCTTAAGTTTCTTTTATCGGAAAATCCGGGGCCTCAGTTGTGTAAGTCGGTAATGAAACTGGCTTTAAAAGTTAAAAAGCCAGAAATCGCTCTTGAAGCTTATAAAATACATCGACGTGGTTTTAAATACAGAAACAAGAACCATGAAGACCTTGAAGCTCAGTATCTGGCTGCCCAAGCATTTATTTCAAGCAAAAAATATAAAAAGGCATTGTTCGAAATTAATAGAATAAGAGCTTATGCTCCAGGCAACCCATTTGTTTTGGCCATGAAGGCTGAGACACTATTTAATTTGAAAAGATTCAAAGAGGCTCTTGGATACTTTAAGTTTGCGAGAAAACTGATAGTTAATGCCAGGGCACTTCCTCATGCCCATGAGAAACCGGAAGGAATGAACTGGGCAGAAGGTACCCATTTGACCAAATTAATTGAAAAAACTGCAAGATTTAAAGATCAGGAAGCACTAACTTATTGCAGAAAAAAATGGCTGAAGTTTAAAAAAGAAATGTTTATTAAAGAAAAACTTCTAA
>JBNJGH010000093.1:0-13074 GCA_051747585.1 Candidatus Rifleibacteriota bacterium | reverse complement strand
GAAGAAGGAAAAGCCAGGCGGTGAAACCGCCGGCTATTTGTCCACAGGACAAATCCTGGCTGAAAAAGATTCTCTGTGTTCTCTGTGCGCTCTGTGGTTGTTTTCTTTGTGGCTTCGAGACTTGCTGTGAGGAGTATCCTTATTCCTGAAACAAGTTGATAGTCGCTGACCGAGAATTGCTAAATACCCGCATCAGTATTGACTTTTGCTGATCAAAATGCTAAGATTGCTATTCTAAATCTGGAGGTTTGACATGAACGCATTACCGACAATTGCAATAGTTGGACGCCCCAACGTAGGCAAGTCATCTTTACTGAATCGAATAGTTGGCTATCGGCATGCAATTGTCGACCCCACCCCCGGTGTTACGCGTGATCGAAACTATGCAGAAGGAGTCTGGAATGGCAGACAATTTAATGTCGTCGATACCGGTGGTCTGGATCCGGATGATTCAAAGCCCCTTATGCAGGCAATTACTTCGCAGGTAAATTTTGCGCTGAAAGAAGCTCAGGCGATCATTTTTGTCTGCGATGGAAAAGCCGGGCTGGTGCCAGATGACAAGGCTATTTTAAATTTACTTAGAAGGAAATGGTCAGGCCAGCCTTTATTTGTTTGTATCAATAAGCTTGACAATCCTGATGACGAAGCCGCTTTAGCAGAATTTTACGAATTTGGAATAGACAAGTTATACCAGGTATCAGCGGTACACGGGCACGGAGCAGCAGATTTGCTTGACGATGTTGTAGAAAATTTTGAGCAAAACTGGGATGGTAAAGAAAAAAGCCGGCATACCAATCTTGAAAGAATTGCTATTGTGGGAAAACCAAATGTAGGCAAATCTTCAATTTTTAACAAACTGACCGGTGAAGACCGCTCTATTGTCGACAATGTACCCGGAACCACCAGAGATACTATATTAAAGCGCTTTATTCACAATGGCAAAACTTACAACTTTATTGATACCGCGGGTCTAAGACGCCCCGACAGAAGCAAAGATGACGTAGAAAAGTATTCCGTATACCGAACCCTTGGTGCGATAAAAAATACTGACCTTGTAATTCTGGTCCTTGATGCTTCTGAAGGCAAAATAACTAATCAAGACAAGCGCATAGCCGGAAGAGTTATTGACAGTGGTGCCGGTTGTATTATTGTCTGGAACAAATGGGATATTGCAGAAGCAGACGAAAGAAAATGGAACCAGCTTATAAAACATACCAGAAATGAATTTCCTTTACTCGCTTTTGCTCCGATGTTATCGACTTCAGCAGAAACCGGCATGCGAATAAACCGATTGTTCTCTCTCATAGACAGGGTGCAGAAGGCAGGACGAAGAACCATTCCGCCTGAACGCTTAAAAACCATTCTTTATGATGCGGTAACCATTCAGCCTCCTCCAACCTGTAGAGGCAAGGAATTGAAGCTTTATTCTCTACTACAATTCGCCGGGCCACCAATTGTTTTCAAGCTGAAAGCTTCAGAGCCCAAAGGGGTTCACTTTTCATATCAACGCTATATTCTTAACCACATAAGGCAGGAAGAAGTTTTCGAAGGTTGGCCGATAAAACTTGTTGTCAGAAAGTAATATTATGGATTTTGTACATGCAATAATAATCGGTTATCTATGCGGTTCAATTCCAACTGCCTACTGGATAGGCCTGTTCATATACCGTATAAATATTTTCGAACATGGCAGCAAAAACATGGGTGCAACCAACGCTTACAGAGTTCTGGGCAGAACCGCATTCGCTTTCACTCTTGCAATTGATGTTTTAAAAGGAATGATGGCAGTTATAATTACCGCAGAAGTATTGCAGCGCAATCCTCTGGCTTTATTTGTTGCAGGCGCGTCTGCCCTTGCCGGACACACCTTATCGTTCTGGGTTAAATTCAAAGGTGGCAAAGGTGTAGCTTCAGGACTTGGCGTATTTATGGCTCTGGCTCACAAAGCAACCCTTTCTGCTTTACTGATATTTCTATTTATCTTACTTGTTAGCAGAATGGTATCTTTGGGCTCTATTGTTGCCGCTGCCTCTCTCCCTTTTCTTATTTATTTTTTCAGAGAGGGAGGAAGTCAATATTATCCTTATTTAACCGGGTTTTCGGTCCTCGTCGCCATTTTTGTAGTCTATAAGCATAAAGCCAACATTAAAAGAATACTCAAAGGCGAAGAATTGGCTCTTGGTCAGCAACCCAAAACGCAAACCACTGATGAATCAGACTCTGTAAAAGCTGAGGTGAAATCGGAATGAAATTTACGGTAATTGGTGCCGGCTCCTGGGGAACCACCCTGGCAGACCTGCTTTGTGAAAACGGACATTCAGTAAAAATCTGGGCAAGAGAACCTGAAGTAGCACAATCAATTAACGATAAAAAGCGAAACCCCTATTTTGTTACCAGCCTTGAATTATCCGAGCAACTGATAGCTTATAAGGATATAGATGCAGCCTTAGATGGCTCAGACTTTGCCTTAACTGCGATTCCATCAGGCTATTTACGCACGACAATTCAAAGCCACAGCGACAAGTTAAAAAAGATGAAGGGAATAATAAACGTTGCCAAAGGTTTTGAACAGAAAACCGGCAAAAGATTATCGCAGGTTATTTGTGAAGTTATAGGTGTGGAACCCGACACTTCTTCTGATATTGTTGCCTGCTTATCTGGCCCCAATCTGGCACATGAGGTCGGACAACGAAAACCCGGTGCTTCTGTTGTGGCAACAGTCAATTCAGACCTTGGAAAATTGTTTCAGCAGGCTTTCTCTAATCATTATTTCAGAGTTTATCGCCAAAACGACCGCACAGGCGTAGAACTAGGGGGCACCCTTAAAAATATTTTTGCCATTGGGGCGGGTATTGTTGAAGGAATGAATCTTGGTGACAATGCCAAAGCAGCCTTTCTTACCCGTAGTCTTCATGAACTGGTAAGACTGGGAACCATCCTTGGTGGCGAAACCCAGACTTTTTACGGCCTTGCTGGCCTGGGTGACCTTATGGCAACAACTTCTTCTCCATTATCCAGAAATCATAAACTGGGGCAGGCAATTGCTTCAGGAAAAACTTTTAAGGAGATAAATAAGTCGACGAAGATGGTTACAGAAGGCGTTGAGACAGCAAGAACTGCAGCGGCCTGGGGTAAAAAACTAACTCTTGAACTCCCAATTACCGAAGAATTATGTAGGGTTTTATTTGAAGAATGCCCTCCTGAGGTTGCGGCTGAAAATTTAATGAGCCGTTCACTCAAAGCTGAAAATGAATAGTCAGGAGCCTTTATAGATGAAGAGTTTTATAAAAACAACAGGAATTATTATTGGTCTTATAGTGGTTTTAAGTTCTGTATTTTTTGCGATAAGACATTTTCAACGAAACATCCCTCCAACCGACACTAAGCCGGAACAAATGGATACCACAGGCAAAGATGCAAAAAGCATAAAAATGACTACCCCTTCCATCGATAAGAAAAAACCAATTAAAAAGAACGTTGATGTAGTTTTTAAAAATGGTAAAAATCTTATTTCCTACAAAAATATTCCGTTATATTCGGTTAAAAAGGAAAACGAGAAAATTGTCAGTATTACTGCAAATGGAAACCTGGCGAAAAGCTTAATAGAAAAATTGCCTGCTCCAGAGAATGCAACCGAACCGGTTTCAAGCAAACTTGGCAAATTATTGAAATTCCAAAAGATAATTCGTGGCCGACCCGGTCTTGAAATTGACAAAGAAAAAACACTTCTGGCTCTTGAAAAAGCCATAAAAGAAAAACCGGAAGCTGCAACTTTAAGTATAGGCATACTTACTCGCAAAATCACAGGAAAGGATAGTTTTTTGGCAAGAGCAAAAAAAATGGGCTTAAAAAAACAAATTGCATCTCATTCAACTCTTCATGAAAGTCATATCGATGATGAAGGCAGAAATGTAAACCTCGATATAGCTGCCAGAAAAATTGATGGTCTTATTTTGCAACCCGGAGAAAAATTCAGTTTTAATAAAGTAGTTGGCCCCCGAACCGAAAAGTATGGTTTTCGCAAAGCCGGTGTTATCTCGAGAGGGCGTGTGATTTCCGGCCTTGGCGGCGGTATCTGCCAGGTAAGCACTGCTTTATACATGGCTGTTTTAAAAGCCGGGCTTGGAATTGACCGACGACATAATCACTCAATTTACGAGGGGATTGATTATGCCAAAATTGGCTTAGACTCCGGCATAGCTTGGGGATACAAAGATCTGTGCTTTACAAATAATTTTGACATCCCTGTTATGCTTTCTGCTCAAAGTGGACCGGGAAGTGTAACTGTTTCAGTTTACGGTGAAGAAATCCCTTTCAAAACTGTAAAAATTGAAACCCGCAACATAGAAGAGCATCCTTACAAAACAAAAAAACGCCACAATTCGAAACTTAAAGAGGGTCAGGTAAAAATTGTTCACCCGGGTGTTAAAGGCTACTCTGTAGAAACCTACAGAATTGTTATCGCCGAAGATGGGAAGAAGAACGAAGAACGTATAAGCAAAGACAGATATTTAACCTTTAACCGCATCGAGGAGATTAACAATTGAAGTCGAAAAAAATATTGAAAATCAAAATATTTTTTTCTATTCTGATTTTTGCAGTCTTTGCATCCAATAGCCATGCCCTTGATTTTGCATCTTTTAAAGTTCGGGGGTTTGAAGGCAAGGGCCCGGTAGAATTTAATTCGCCAGAAGATATTCTCATTACCGCCGATGGCAGAATAGTTGTTGCAGATAAAAAGAACAATAGAATTCAAGTTTTAACTAAAAACGGAAATTTTATTCGCTTTATACCCCAATTAAAAAATCCAGCCGAAAACAATGACCCTGCTAAACTAGAAGCTGACCGTCAGAACTTCAACAAGCTGCAACAGCTGATGGAAGTACCAACCGGTCTTGCGTTGAATAAAGAAGGCAGATTATATGTTTCCTGTCAGGATACCCACAAGATACTGATTATAGACTTCGAAAGCGGAAAGTTGATTGGCACCCTCGGCAAAAGAGGCAGCAAACAGGGAGAGTTTAATTCCCCAATGGATATAGATATTAACTCAGAGGGCCTTATAGCTGTTGCAGAATGGCGAAACCGCCGAGTTCAGCTGATTGATGAGGATGGAATCTGTATTAATGAGATTGTATACAATAAAAAAACGAAAAAAGGTTTCAAAGCAATTGCACCCCGTGGAGTTCAATGGACTAATGAAAATCGA
The DNA here is from genome assembly GCA_051747585.1 of Candidatus Rifleibacteriota bacterium. Classification (GTDB taxonomy): domain Bacteria; phylum Muiribacteriota; class Ozemobacteria; order Ozemobacterales; family Ozemobacteraceae; genus DYKG01. The sequence continues at coordinate 7,865 of JBNJGH010000093.1, read as the reverse complement.
CTGCTGGTAACTTACCCTTTGTTTAACCAAGTCGTCTGCTGGAATATCGAAGAAGCCAAACTAGATTGGCGATACGGCATAGAGGGCAGTGGCAGAGGCATGCTTCATAACCCATCTTATACAATAAATGGGCCTGACGGACATTTTCTTATATCAGACACTCTCAACCATAGAATTGTAGAAATTACCAGAGACGGACAATATTACAAGAACTACAGTATCAGCAAAGGTTCGGCTCCAGGTAATTTAATTGATCCTCGTGGCCTGGCCCTAAACAATAAAGACACGCTTGTGGTCAGTGACCAGGGTAATGACCGCATACAATTTTTCTTACCCGGTCAGGCGACGATCTTACTACGTGAAGTAAAAAGACTTGCACTGAAAGACAATTGGGAAGAAGCTGTTCCAAAAATAAAACGAATTCTTTATCTGCAACCCAATAATTCCCAGGCAACAGAACTTATGGTCAATGCTCTTTATTACTTTGGCGAAAGAGCTTTTGCCAAGGGTGAATATATCAAGGCAGAAGAAAATTTTCGCAAAGTTTTGCACTACAGGCACAATGATCCCAATATTCCTAAAAAGCTTGATGCAATTTTCTGGGCTTCAAATCAGGGCTTGATTGCAAACATTGTTTTTGGCATTATAGCAATAGTAATTTTATTGATAGTAATCTGGATATTAAAAGTCCTGATCGGCAGATATTTTTTAAGCAGAAATTAAGAGGTAACAAATTGTCACAGAAAAATATACGCAACTTCTGCATCATTGCACACATTGATCATGGGAAATCGACCCTTGCCGACCGTATGATTGAAAACACTGCCACGGTCAGCAACAGAGAAATGAAAGAACAGCTGCTTGACTCGATGGATCTTGAACGAGAACGCGGTATAACCATCAAGGCTCAAGCTGTTAGAATGATTCATAAAAACGAAACAAATGAAGAGTATACCTTAAACCTAATTGACACGCCCGGACACGTCGATTTTTCTTATGAAGTTTCACGCTCGATTGCTGCCTGCGAAGGCGCTGTTCTGGTAGTAGATGCCAGTCAGGGTGTAGAAGCTCAAACTATGGCCAATGCAACCCTCGCCATGGCACAGGATCTCGAAATTATACCGGTAATAAATAAAATAGACTTACCTGCAGCTGATCCTGAACGGGTAAAAGAAGAAATTGAAACCTTGATTGGAATTGATTGCTCCAATGCCATACTTGCATCAGCCAAAGAAGGAAAAGGGGTTGCAGAATTACTCGACCGAATTGTCGAAGTAGTGCCTCCTCCGGCAGGAAATCCGGATAGGCCATTACGTGCTCTGGTTTTTGATGCTAAATATGATTCATATAAAGGTGTTGTCGTATACTGCAAAGTGGTAGACGGCGAATTCAAAATTGGTGATAAAATTAAATTTTGTTCAACTGACGACAGCTTCGAGATTCTTGAAGCCGGTGTCTTTACACCCAAGCCCATATTGCAGGACAAAATTACTACCGGTAATGTTGGTTTTTTCTGCGCCTCAATCAAAGAAATGGGCCATGTAAATATTGGTGACACTGTAATACTTGAAAAGATTAAAGAAGAAATAATACCAATACCCGGCTTTCAACAGGCCAAGCAAATGGTGTTCTGTGGTCTTTATCCTGTAGAAGCCAACGAATTTAACGATCTGAGAAATGCTCTTGAAAAGCTTACCCTCAATGATTCAAGCTTGTCATTTATTCCCGAAAATTCACTGGCCCTTGGTTTTGGCTTTAGATGTGGCTTTCTCGGGCTGCTTCATATGGAAATCATTCAGGAAAGACTCGAGAGAGAATATGATTTAGATCTTGTTACAACTGCACCCAACGTAGTTTATGATGTTCTGACTACCTCAGGAGAAGTCATTGAAATTGATTCTCCCGCAAGCTTACCCGACCCTTCAGATATAGAAGAAATCAGAGAACCATTTGTTCATGCAACCATTTTTATGCCAAAGGATTACATCGGTACAATTATGGAACTCGGTCAGGAACGCCGCGGTGTTATGAAAAACATGGAATTTATTTCCCAGAATCGCGTTTCTATTTCATTTGATCTACCTCTTTCAGAAATAGTAGTCGATTTCTATGACAAGCTTAAAAGCCGCACCAGAGGTTACGCCTCAATGGATTACGAACACATAGGCAGGCAGGCAGCCAAGATTTCAAGAGTCGATATTCTTGTTAACAGCGAAAAAGTAGACGCACTTTCGTTCATGTGTCACCGCGACCGCGCCGAATACCGAGGCAGAGCAGTTATTGCAAAACTAAGAAAGCTTATACCCAGACATCAGTTTCAGATACCTTTGCAGGCAGCAATCGGCTCAAAAATTATTGCCCGCGAGAATATTCCGGCCTACCGAAAAGACGTTACGGCAAAATGTTATGGCGGCGATATAAGCAGAAAAAGGAAGCTTCTTGAAAAGCAGAGACAGGGTAAGAAGAGAATGAAAATGGTAGGTAGAGTCGAGATTCCGCAAAAAGCTTTCATGTCGGTTTTAAGACCTGAAGATTAAGAATCGTTAGTTTTAACTTTACCTTTTATCAAGAGCTGCTCTAGCAGTTCTTTTTACCTGGCTTGATATATCTGAATCAGCCAGGTTTCTAAGACAATCCGTAGCACTCGGACTTGAAAATTTGGCCAGAGCTTTTACCAGAGCGTATCTTACTTCTTCTGAGTGATCTGAAGCTTTGATTAGAAGGTAAGAAAGAGCTCTTTCATCACCTATTCTGCCCAGCGAACTTATCGCTGATGATCTTACAAATTCATTTTCATCATCAAGAATTTTTACCAGCAGTTCAACTGCTCGGGGGTCCTTTGAATCACCCAGGGCATTGGCAGAACTACCTCTTATATTTGGATTTTTATCTGCAAGACCTTCTTTTAATTTCTTGAGTTTCTCAGGTAAAATTACCTGCTTAATGTCATTTTCAGAATCGCTTTCGTCATTACTCGTTACAGCTACCGGGCTCTGTTCTTTTTTTAATGGTTCTTCAACTTTCTGAGCGTCAACCTTTTTGTTTGCTTCGCTTGCGATTTTTACACCTTCCGGAACAGCTCCTTCACTAGTTTTCATGTATTTAAACAACTCATTGTCAAGTCTTTTAGAAGCCTCGATCAACTCATCGAGTATTTCAAAATTCTCCTGCCCCATTAGCACCATGGAAGCTTTATAACTCAGCTCTCCATCTGAATCATTCAAAAAACTTCTCAATATTTTAGCAGATTCATCGGTTTTAATCTGTCCAAGTATTTCGATTAATGCAAGCTTGGTATTTTTGTCGGCTTGATCAAGCCGGTTATTGATTTCCTTCATGACTTGATCATCCGGGAAACATGCTATTGCCTTTGCAGCAGAGAATCTTACCACTTCACTTTCATCAGCCATACATTCAAATAGAATTTCGAAAGCTTTCTGACTTCGAGTTGCCCCCAATGCATAAGCTACCGAAGAACGAACATATTTATCTTCATCATTAACGGCATCTACCAATGCTTCTACAACTTGTTCACCTTTTTTGCCGCTTAATGCTGCTGCAGCAGAGTATCTTACCGCTACATTTTCATCTTTTAATGACTTTATTAAAGCGGCAATGGAACTTTCGTTTTCCATCCCCCCAAGAGCCTCAGCTGCCATAAAACGAACAGATTCCACTTCAAAAGGATTTTCCAAAGCTTCTATCAAAGGCGGCACCACATCATCACTATCTAACCCTATTGCAACTTTGGCAGCCATCTGACGTAGTTGTTGGTTATTGTCTTTTAATCCTTTAACTACAAGATCTTTTCGTGGAATTGGTGTCCCATCTTTTTGAAAATATTCCTGGGGCAATTGATCGATCTTGAAAACCACCATTTCTTTAAAATTATATGGATTTTCTATTTCAGTCGAAATTTCCTGGTTTTCTGTATTTTCTTCAGACTCTGCGTTTTCTTCGCCAATAGTGCCTGCAATTTCTCGCATCAATTGAGCATCATTTCGGCGCGAAACCTCTAACAATGGTTCTATGGCTTGAGAATCACCAATTTTTCCCAGCGCGTCGGCGGCAGCAGACGAAATTGATGAATCAGGCTCATACAGTGCCTCAATAAGTGCGGTTACGGCCTCTGAGTTTTTTTGCTCACCCGCAAGTTGCATGGCTTTGACTCTTTTTTCAACCGGAGCAGAAAATTTTTTAATTAAAACAACCGGATTTTTGTAATCCTCTGCATCCAGCTCTTTAGATTCTTCTGTATCTTCTTCAGTATCCGCAGCGGGCAATGACCTCTCTGACTGGTTCTCGTCAAACTCTTGCTGCTCTGTTTTTGCATCAGTTGTCTCTTGCTTCCGGGTTTGCTCTTCGGCATCAGCTGAAACTTCTTTTTGAGCTTCAGCTTTGGCATGCATGCTTTTCTTCTGTGGCTTTTTGATAACCACAGAAGCATCTGCTTTTGCCGCTTGTCTACGTCCGAGCAAGATGCGAAGACAAACCACCAGCAGAAGTACAATAAATCCAGTAATAATAGCTATATCTATGCCGTTCATCGAGCCTTTTATCGGCGCATCACAAAAATTTATTAATAATAATTACCTGAAATCATTTTTATTTTCTGCTAAATTAAAAATCCGGAGAAATAGCAATGCACATAATTGACAATGTAATTATATCTGATGATGCCTGGAACACTCATTTTGCATGTGATTTAAAACGCTGTAAAGGAAATTGCTGTAAGTATGGAGACCTTGGTTCCCCTATATGCGAAGAAGAAGAAAAAACAATTTCAAAAAATCTCAATAACCTGGATTCTTTTCTTTCCAGTGAAAACATGCTTTTTTTAAAAGCCGGAGTAAGCGAGCATTATAAAGGTGAGATTCATATTAAAGAACAGGGAAAAGACCAGCCATGTCCGTTGGCTTACCTGAATTCAGACAAGATTTTACTCTGCTCACTGCATAGTTATGCTGAAAAAAATAAAATTCCCCTGCTCGATCTCAAACCTTTATGGTGTTCTCTTTTTCCGCTTATCATAAAAAAATCGGATCAAAACTGGATGATCAATATTTTTATACCTGAATTCTGTGTTTCAACAAAACCCGCGCCACCGGTTTTATTAAGCTATGAAGGTCTGTTGGCCGACATTTTTGGCCAAAACTGGATAAAAAAGCTTAAGAAGGAGCTTCAATAAAAATACTCTTTCCATGACCCTGCTGTCGGCCTTGTTTTTGTTTTAACCGGGTCTTCACCTCTAACCTCACCAAATTTAAGCTCGTCATATCTGGCAAAGTATTCTCTGGCTGCAGTGTTTTGTTCCATTTTTATCAATATTTCACCTGCTCGGTCATATAGCTCAGGAATTTGATTATGTTTTCTTATCAATTCCCTGACCAGCCAGAAAGCTTCTTCATAATAACCACGACTTTCAAGAACTTTACTCAAAAACCATTTGGCAAAAGCATGCTCAGGGTCTAATTTCAAGGTTCTTCTATACTCTTTTATGGCGTCATTTTCCATCTCGAGACTGTAATAAAGATTACCCAGCTGATAGCTCCATTCCGGATTTTGCGGATCTTTGGCCCGCATATCTTTTAAACGATGAAAGTATCGTTCTTTATCTTCTAAAATCTGCCCCGTCAACCCCGGATCACCGCCAAAGGTTACCGGAAGCAACAAAGTAATAATAACCAGCGCAAATAAAACCGAAGCTAGTTTGATGTAAATATTTTTCATACAATTTTGCTTCGGAACATATCGCGAATCTATTTAGAATAAAAAAAGCAGACATCTTAGATGTCTGCTTTTTTTATTCTATTAAGCCTTGATTAAAAGTCAGTTACGTCCTGCTGGTCAAGGTCTTCTACTGTTTCAGCTTCGGCACCGGTATCCATCTGAATTTCCTGGGTTGCCTCACCCATATTCTGCGAGGTATCGGCATCCTGAGTTTCCTGGTCGAGCTCGTTCTGATACTGTTCAGCTTCTTCCTGGCCTTGTTTCCATCCGTCTTTTCCGGCCTGGAAGATCTGACCAACCATATCACCGAAATTCTGATCTGCATCTTCGGCTGTCTGGCCTATCTTCTCGATCACCTTACCAACTGCATCAAGCATTGAGCCCACCGAATGAAGAGTCTTACCAACATTAACCAGAGCAGCTCCAATTGCAGACGTCCATGGGATGGCCTGCAAAACCTGGCCGATGGCCTGAAGAGCCTTCCCAACGGTTTTAAGCATCTGACCTATACTCTGCAACAACTGCCCGGTCTTGATTAAGGCAGTCTGTACTCCTGACTTTACCTTTGCCAGCTTATCAAGGGCATTGTCGTCACCATCAATTGTGTCGCCAATAGCTTGTACGCTGTCAGCTGCTTCTCGGGCATCTTCTTTTGCCTTCCCTACATCTTCTGTAGCATCGCCTAGCGAGCGATTGGCTTTTTTGATTTTTCTTTTTGTACTGCCACTCATATACCATTTTGTTTTAGCTTTTTTGGTACCTTTTAGTTTATCGTGGGTTTTATCAACCTCCTCGCTGGCTTCATCGGCCTTATCTTCAGAGGTATTCATAGCTTCACCAGCATCTATTTCTTCCTCCACCTCTTCAACGTTGCTTGTATCCTGTGCGTAAAGAGCAACCTGGACAATTAATGGATTAAAAACAAGCGAGAAGCATAAAACAAATGTCAACCAGAAATTTCTTTTTTTGAAGTTCATATAATTACTCCTTAGTAATTTTTCTTTGTTCTGCTATATCTACGAATCAAAGTCTATTTTCGTTTCACAAATTATAAATTATTATGCCCCAGCTCATAACGCCAGTATTTATTGTTTACGCTGCTGTTTATAAAAGGGCTGGTAATGGAAGAAGTTAACTCGAGAGCTTTACCAATAGAATCACGGCCATAAATATTTTCTCCTTCGTGAATCAGCAGTTTAACCCATAATACCGGAACTCTGTTATTGAGCTGATGGGTATATACTTTGAAATTAACATTTTCTATGCCGGTAAATTTCTGCTTCTTACCATCGGTTCCTGTTCTTATTAAGGTTTTACTGGAATTGTCGAATTCATATTTAATCATGGCAACGACGGGTTTTGCATTGGGAGAATTGTAGATAAAACGGTAAAACAAAAGCCCCTGAGGCATTACTTGAATAAGACCATCTCCTCCAGGCGAAGACCAGGAGGAAGTCAGAAAAATCTGTTTACGGGCTTTCTGAAAATCAGTATAACCCAGAACGTCAGGATCTTCGAGTTTCGGGCAGGCACAGGAAAAATCCCGTCTTAGATAATTAATTGCGAGTCGCCCCTGCTGAAAGTTTTGCAGGTTAACAGTACCGTACATATAATGATGTCTCGTGCTTGATAAAAACCGATAAATCATCAAAAAAGCAACAAGAGCTATGCCTACAGCTATAACCAGCTCAACTAATGTAAATGCCTTTTTGTTAAAAATATTTTTCATAATCAATAATATAAATTCCGATCATTTAAAACCAGAACAGACAACTGTACCTGCCGATTTCGATTATCGCTTACATTTAGATTTGAAGGTCTTTTTCCTTCACTCCATTTAACGGTAACCGTTACCTTCTTTAAAAGATCAGAGTTTAAATAAGAACTCTCGACTGATTCGACTTCCAGCTCCCGGTAAAAGAAAGCATTATTATACTGCTCAGAGTATTTTAGCTCTTCAGCCATAAAATCATCGGCCTGCCAGACTGAATTTGCCGGATCATTTACAGCAATTTCAACAGGTTCAAGCACTCCTGTTGTGTCATTTGAAAGTGTCTCGGATAAAGCAGCAAGAGTAGTTGGATTAATCTGGTCGTATCTGGCAGAACTGACCCATTCTATTGCTTCGTTAGCCA
>JBNJGH010000092.1:0-13133 GCA_051747585.1 Candidatus Rifleibacteriota bacterium | reverse complement strand
AAAGCTGTTGAAGTGTTCCATACTCGATACACCCTCCTTGGAATTACTCTTATATTTAATATCGGCAAAACCTGTCGATTTATCCAGAGTATTGGAGAGTAGTTGTTATTCATCCGGTAATCTCAGGTATTTCAACAAACAAATGGATAATTAATGATTAGAGAAATCTATTGTTCAAAGCTCAAGAAAAAATTATCTGTTACTTTGAACGGTAGAAATAATCGCTCTATATCTTTCCAGGGCTTCTCTGTATACCTGAAGTTTTCTGGTTGCTTCTTCTGAGTCAGCGCCTGAAATCATTGCCTCGGTATAGGCTTTATATGCCTTTTCATATTCCTGGCGGGCATCTGAAATAGAGGTATTAACATTTTTATCAGAAATCGATTTATCTTTGCTATCTGCTTCGCTTTCTGAAATTTGCGCTTCTTCTTCAGACTCATTCCTGAAATCATTGTTAAAATCTGTTTCAGAAATATCGCTGTCTTCTGAAGCTATCTTGGGTTCTCTTCCTGCATAGGCTTCATAACCTTTTTTCAAAGATTTACTCCCTATCCAACTACCAATTCCACTAAATATTGATGTGCCGATCTTACTACCAATATAGGCCGAGGTAAAAGTTCCCAGAATCGGCAAAGCCACAGGGCCGCACCCCGCAAAAAAAGCAATTCCGGCTGCTGCGCCCATTGTGCCACCAACAAGATCACCTACAACTGCACCAACCGATTCTGCAGTTAAAGCTCCTGCATCAACCACCCTCAGCGCCTCAGTTACGGTAGTTAGATTTACTTCCCGTTTATCTTTCAGCTTCCATTGGGTTACCACATTACTAACGGCCTCGGCAAATATTTGTGTAACAATATCACCTATGCGGAAACCGATCATGGCACCCATGCCTGCAACCACCGGGCCGCCCATTCCCGCACCTATCAAATAGCCTACAGCGGCACCGATTCCACCACCGGCTTTACCGGCAACAAAACCTACCGCCTTGCCCACAGCTTTGGTTATCCACCAGTCACGTTGCTGAACCTGCTCGATTTTTTGTTCTGTTTTAAGCTTTAAACGGTCGAACAAAGAAAGCTCTGCGGCCTGAACTACCGGAGCAACCAGCATTGTCAGAACCAGCAAAAGACTTATAAACCTGAAACTTTTATAAAATCGCAGCATAATACTTCCTCATTGTTATTTAATTATACTGATTTTTTTGCAACCGGCAATGTACATTTTCTTAAACCACAGAGCCCTCAGAGAATCACAGAGAATCTTTTTCAGCCGTTGATTGTCCTTTGGACAATCAGCCGGCGGTTTCACCGGCCGGGTTTCATAATATTATTCAGCATACATAAAAGCATTAATGTTTTTATGTATGCTGAGTAATATTGTGAACAAAGGCTGAAAAAGATTAAAAAACGTCTCGGTGCGCTCTGTGATCTCGGTGGTGAAATTTCGATATTTTACAGAAAGAAATAAAAGCAAAACTTTTGGTAACCAGCTAATAATAGCTGACTGAGAATTGCTGATTTTTATTCTTTGAGGGCGCCGCTGGTTATTCCTTCAATAATTTCTTTCTGAAAAATCCAGAAAAGAGCAATTATTGGTAACGAGCTGACACTTGCGCCGGCCATCAGAGCGCCCCAGTCAGTAGCATAAGGACCTTGAGAAAACATTGCCAAAGCTACGGGCAAAGTTCTTACATCTGCGGTATCGGTCAATATTAATGGAAAAAGAAATGAATTCCAGGTGATAATCGCGGTATTAATTACCAACACAGCAATTGCAGGTCGCGAAAGAGGAAAAATTACGTGAATTAAAATACCGATTTCGCCGTAGCCATCGACCCGGGCAGCCTCTTCAAGGTCAGGGGGCAAGCCTTCGATATATTGCTTCATTAAAAAGAGATTGAACCCATCTACGCAAAAAGGCAGAATAAGAGCCCATAGAGTATTATGAAAGCCAAGGCCTATCATTAGATCCAGCAGAGGTATCATCAGGGTCTGCTTGGGTACCATAAGAGTTAAAAGAACCAGCCAGAATAAAGGCCTTCTAAAGGGAAATTTATACCTGGCAAAAGCATAGCCGACCATAACCGAAAATACGACATTGGCTACCAACACAGCAGTTAAAACAAGAAAACTGTTTAAAGTGTAAGTCGGAAACCCAGCGTTTCCAAGCACAAGCTGATAATTTTCCAGGGTAAACAAACCTTTGCCGTCAGACAACCCCGGTTCATGGCGTAAGAATGAGCGCACCAGCATATAAAGCCATGGATACAAATAAGTTGCCGAAAGAACGCAGAGAAAAAGAAAAATGCTTTTGCCTTTAATGGTTTTTCCCCTCATGTTTTCCTCCCTGACAACATCTTCATCTGTATAATTGAAAATATCATAATAATAAAAAGCAGAATATAAGCCAGTGCCGAAGCATAGCCCATTTCATGGTATCTGAATGCAGATTCATAAAGGAGATGAACAATTGAATTGGTTGTGCCGACAGGCCCACCACGGGTAAGAGTAAATATCTCGGGAAAAACCTGCCAGGTTCTTATGCTGTTAACAATTAAAATAAATATTGTCATATAATGAATCTGAGGCAATGTGATATATCTGAACTTTTGCCAGTCTGAAGCGCCATCTACATCTGCGGCTTCATAAAGCTGTCCGGGAACAGCCTTCAGAGCAGCGAGATATAGAACCATATAATAACCGGTATAAGCCCAGATATTCATAAACATAATGGCGGGCAAAGCCAGCCCTTTCTCTATCAGCCAGGCATGACCGGGAAGAGAAAAAAATTCAAGAATTCGATTAAGCATGCCAACCGGTGAATAAAAAGATTTAAAAATTGTTGCTGTTACTACTATAGAAATAATAGAGGGAAGAAAAAAGGCAGAACGAAAAAACTGGGTGCCTTTCGCAACCGAATTGACCAGTAAAGCCAGAGCCAAAGCCAGAACAGTTGTAACCGGAGTTGTTCCAAGAACAAATATCAGAGTGTTTTTGAAGGCCTGATAAAATTCGGGATCGGAAAATAACCTCAGATAATTTTTAAAACCGACAAATCTGAAAACATCGGGGTGAAATACATTATAATCGCAAAAACTTAGAATCAGCGAAAAAATCAGCGGATAGAGCCAGAAAACTGCAAAAGTGATAAGCCAGGGGGAAAGAAACAACAGGGTGCGTTGAGCACGCCGAACGGGGCCAACCGGCCGCCGTTTAAATATCAACTTGCGTTTTTTTTTACCTCTAACAAAAGAAAACTCAACAAAATCGCATTAACTATTGTACCTATAGCTATAAGAACTAAAAGCATTGTTTGAGTCGAGCTTGAAAAAACTGAATTTCCCTCTCGATTTTGCTTCTGCTCTTTTAAACGAACCGATTTATTTTGCTTCGCTCTTGATTCTACTCTCTGATATTCTTTTTCAGCCTGAGCAAAAACCTCATCTATGTTCGCCCCGTACATAGCACTTTCGACTGCTTTGTTAATTATTTTTTCAAGCTCGATCCACAAGGGATGAACCGGCGGATGTACGCCCGTTTTCATTTGCTCTATGAAAACCTGCAACCTCGGGTCTGTAGTAAAGAATTCATCATTAAAGCTGTCAGTTGCTGCAGGGAAACTTACCAGTGCTTCTTTGGTAATTGGCAATGTGTTTTTTGCTTCGACCAGAAACCTGACAAATTTGGCCGCCATATCTGGATTTTTACAGCTTTTAAATAGAACCAGGATTTCTCCGCCAAGAAAAGAGGCGGAATACCCTTTATTTTTTGTGGGTTTAGGAATCAGCCCTACTGAAAAATCAAGATTCGGGGCATCAACCGGGTATCTGGCAAAATTCCATGAGCCTGATATGGTCATTCCCAGCGAGCCTTTTTTAAAAGCTTCATCGAGCAAATCCTGCTTTTCACGATAGCTGTATTTTTTTAATTCAAGATAAAAATTCAAAGCTTCTCTGGTTTGCGGCGAATCGAAAACAAAGTTCCCGTTTTCATCTAGAATTTTGCCGCCATTACCCCAGACAAAAGGCATGAACTTTTTATAAAGAATGTGCCCTTCACCGGCATTCATACCAAAACCGTAGGTACCCTCGTCGGGATTATGGATTTTTTGGGCTGCATCGAGAAATTCCTGCCAGGTAGCAGGAGGATTATCGGGATCGAGCCCGGCTTTTTCAAAAAGTTCGCGATTATAAAAAAGCACCCTTGTCCCGGCAAGCCAGGGCATTCCATAAAGTCGGCCCTGCCAGGTCGCCGGTTTCCACATCATGTATTCGGGTTTAAGGTCTTGAAATTTCTCGGTAACATCTATTAAAGCGCCCTCGCCCATGAATTTGCCCATCCAGGTAGAACCCATTTCACAAATATCAGGCGCTTTGCCATTTGCCATTGCCACAACTATTTTATCCAAGCCGTTTCCCCAGGTGATCTGTTCATTTTTTATTGTCACTCCGGGGTTCTGTTTTTCGAACTCTTCAATAACCGGAAGAATAAACTTCGGATCCCAGAAGTTCCAGAAAAGCAGCTCTTCTGAATAAGCGCAACTGCTGAATATTGAAAAAATAACAGCAAGCAGCAATATAGTTTTGCATTGCAAAATTTTCATGGCTTATTTTTAACAAAATCCCCAATAGCTGGCAACTAATTTATCTGCTCATTTTTTTGTTTCTTAACTTTTCGTTAAATGGTTATATTAAACCACAGAGTGCACCGAGAGCACGGAGTTGTTTTTTTATCTTTTTCAGCCTTTGTTCCCCAGACATTAGCAGGTTGTTGAAAAAGCACCAGTGTTTTTTCAACAACCTGCTAATGTCTGGGGAAGCCGGACGGTGAAACCGACCGGCCTTCCTATCATAAACAAGCTCTTAGAAAAACACGGGTGTTTTTCTAAGAGCTTGTTTATGATAGGAAACAAAGACTGAAAAAGATTCTCTGTGTAACTTTGTGATCTCTGTGGTTCCTTTTTTGTGGCTTGTGTTTTTGTGGGCAACTAAAGTATTTTTAAATAGTTACAAACGGAGGCATAAAATGAAAAAAAGATATTCTTTAGTCGTTGTTGTATTAGTGTTTAGTCTGTTTAATTGTCAGCTGTTTGCTGCTGAAACAGCAGAGCAGGCCTATCAAAATATTTTCGACGAGAAAATGAAGCTGGAAAATCTGGAAAAGCTTTTTGCCAAATCATTTCTGGATCAGGTTCCGGCAAATAAAATTCTGGAAATAGTCGCCATTTATACAGACAGTCTGGGAAATTTTGAAAGTTTAGATACCTCAACTTCGCCTTACACTCTCAATTTCGAAAAGGGCAAGGCTGCATCGAGAATAGGCTTCGACAAGGCAGGCAAGATAAATACGTTATGGTTCGGAGCACCGGAGATAACAAAAGATAATCTTGAAAATGTTTTAAAACTGTTTAAAGAAATGCCGGGAAAAATATCAGTTTGCCTTATTCGCAACAACAAAGAAAAATTAATTGATATCAATTCTGATACCCCGATGGCAATAGGCTCAGCTTTTAAAATATATCTATTAAAAGCCCTTGTAGACTCTATTTCTGCCGGTAAGCACAGCTGGGATGAAGTAGTAAAATTAAAAAGCAGCTGGAAGTCACTGCCAAGCGGCATTCTTCAGGACTGGCCCGACAACTCAAATGTTACATTGCAAACTCTGGCCAATCTAATGATTTCAATCAGCGATAATACAGCTACAGATCACATATTCAACCTGATAGGCAGAGAGAAATTGCATGAAGTTTTTCCTGAAAGCAGCAAACCGGTTTTCAACACTGCCGAAATGTTCAAACTTAAACTTTTTTATCCTGAGCTTGGCGAGAAATTTATTAAATCTGAATATCCGGAAAAATTAAAAATTCTTAGCGACCTTGAAAACAAAGAAATAACACTCGATGGCAAAACCATAAAAATGATTCAGGAATGGGAAAAGCCTGTTAAAATCAATAAACTTGAATGGCTTATCAGCACTGACAATCTTTGCAAAACCATTTACAGTTTAAGAGCCAATAAGGCTATTCAAATAAACCCTGCCCATGGGATAGTCGACAAAAAGAACTGGCATACAGTTGGTTATAAAGGCGGTAGTGAACCGGGAGTTCTTAATTATACCTGGGTCTTGCAGACAAAAGACCGCAAAGACTTCTACTGCCTTTCATGCACAATTAACAATTCTGATGAACCCATAACCAATGCAAATACAAACTTTGATTCAGTAGTAATCAGGTTAATCAACCTGATCAAAAACAAAAAAATAAATTAATCGAAAAGCGAGCCCCGATGCCGATAGCGAATTTCGAAGTTTATTCGGGTGTCGGAATTGCTATCGGTATCGAAAAGATTGCAAGCAAAGCAACCTACAATCTCTTGAAACGGTTTCTACAAACAAATGTATAATTGCTAACTCTAATATGTATTACTTGCCTTATAAACAGTTGGCAATTATAATACACGATATCAAATAACTCTGCAGCAGGATAACTTTGAGTGAATATTAAGTCGCCGAATTTTGAATTTATACAAGAGTTTGATCCGTTTCTTTTTAAGCTGGCAATCTCGGCAGAAAAACACTGCTTAACCGATCCTGTAGCTGCGCTGGTTAAACTTCGAATTCTTGGCGAAAACATTACCAAAAATATTGCATCTCATTTCAAAGTTTACTTTGATCAAAGAACCTCCCAGAACGACCTTTTACGGGAACTCAAATACCAGAACATTTTACCGCAAAAGCTGGAATTCCTGTTCCATACCGTAAAAAACAGCGGCAACAAAGCGGCTCACGAAGGTAAAGGCGAAGTTAGAGAAGCGCTACAAAGTCTTCGCTACGCTCACATTATGTCTGTGTATTTTTATCGTATGCTGGCAAATAAAACATTCAGGGCCGCGCCGTTTCAACCGCCCTCCCCTCCTGAAAACCTGGAAACTAAATACAAACAGCAACTTGAAGAAATTGCCGGCGAAAACGAAAAACTAAAACAACAAATCGTTAATACCGCCAGACTTTCGCAAGAAGAAAAAGCAAAGCGCTTCAAAGCTGAACAGGAAAAACAAAAGCTGTGGCATCAACTTCAACAAACCGAGCAGGAAGCGCTGACAAAAGAAGCTGAGCTGGAAGCTGAAAAAACGGCTTACGAGCAGAAACTTGAAAAGATACGTCTTGAAAGTGAAAACAAACCGGAAAGCACTTTAAAGGAAGCTATACAGACTGCCCATGAAGTTTCTGATGAAATCGCGCTTTCCGAGGCAGAAACCAGAAAAATCATTGACCAGCAGCTGCGTGACGCCGGATGGGAAGTGAATAGCGAAAATTTAAGATACGCCAACGGCAGCCGCCCGGAAAAAGGTAAAAACAAGGCAATTGCTGAATGGCCAACCAGATCAGGCCCTGCTGACTACGTTTTATTTGTTGGTCTTCAACCCCTGGCAATTATTGAAGCAAAAAAGAATACCAGAAGTGTTTATTCTGCCATTGATCAGGCGAAAAGATATTCCAGAAATTTCCAGATCACCGATGAAATGGAAAAACCTGAATTTTCCAATGTGAACGCCGAAAACAATTCACATAAAATTCCATTTGTCTTTGCCACCAACGGAAGACCATTTTTAAGACAATTCCAACAACTTTCCGGAATCTGGTTCTGTGATGTTCGCAGACCACAAAACCTTCGCAAGCCACTTGAAGGCTGGTATTCACCTGAAGGCCTGCGCAAACGTTTCCGAATAGATTTTACCGCAGCTGAAAAGAAACTTGCCGAGCTTGATTTTAAATTTGATTTTCAGCTGCGAAAATACCAGGAAAAAGCAATCAGAAAAGTTGAAAAGGCAATACTTGCAGGCAAAGATGCTGCCCTGTTAGCAATGGCAACCGGAACCGGAAAGACCAAAACCAGCATTGCCCTGGTTTATCGTCTACTCAAAGCCCAGCGCTTCAGACGAATACTTTTTCTGGTAGACCGTTCTTCTTTAGGCGAACAAGCCGCCAATGCCTTCAAAGACACCGAGATCAAATGAACGAGAAAGTTCGCTGAGATTTTCGGAATAAAAGAATTAAAAGACAGTGAACCTGATATTGAAACCAGCGTCCAGATTGCCACTGTGCAAAGCATGGTGAGGCGGGTTCTGTATCCGATCGATGAAGCAACCAAACCATCAATCGACCAGTTTGACTGCATTATTGTTGATGAATGCCACCGCGGTTACCTGCTCGATAAGGGCATGACTGACGCAGAACTGCAATTTCGTGATGGTCTCGACTATATTTCCAAGTATCGCCGGGTTCTTGACTATTTTGATGCTTTCAAAATAGCCCTCACAGCAACACCAGCTCTACATACATCCGAGATATTCGGCAAACCGGTTTATACCTATTCTTATAGAGAGGCCGTTATTGACGGCTTTTTGATTGATCATGAGCCTCCGTTGCGCTTGAAAACCTGGCAATCACAAAATGGCATCAGCTGGAAGGAAGGCGAGCGGGTTAAGGTTCTGAATATCAAGAAAAACAAGGTTGAACAGGCAACAACGCCTGATCAACTTGATTTCGAAGTTTCCCAGTATAATGATTCAGTTCTGACGCCCGGTTTTAACAAGGCGGTTGCCGAATGGCTGGCGACACACCTCAATCCCGACACCGAAGAGAAAACCCTGATCTTTTGTGTGAATGACCGACACGCCGACAGCATGTGTCTTCATCTCAAGGAAGCCATGAATTGTAAACACGGCTCCATCAGCGATGACATGATTATGAAAATAACCGGCGCAGCCGACAAACCCTTAGAGCTTATAAGACGTTACAAGAATGAAAAGTTCCCGACAATTGCGGTTACGGTTGATCTGCTAACCACCGGAATAGATGTTCCCAAAATCTGCAATCTGGTTTTTGTGCGCAAGGTTAACAGTAGAATACTCTACGAACAGATGCTTGGTCGCGCCACGCGCCTCTGTGAAGAACTTAATAAAGAGACTTTCAAAATTTTTGACGCGGTAGATATTTACAAAAGCCTTCAGGACCATACAGACATGAAGCCTGTGGTAGTTAATCCGAAAATCAGCTTTGCCAAGCTGGAACAGGAAATCCTTTCCATTGATCTTGAAGAGTCTCGCGAGATTGCCCGGGAACAGTTTGTTACCAAGCTTAGACGCAAAAGATTTGGGGAAGATTCTCGCGATGCTCTTGAGCAAAAAACCGGCTTAAAGCTTATTGCATTCCTTGAGATGCTGCGAAATTCTTCTCTGGAAGAAGTAAAAGTCTGGTTTGAAAAACATCCGGGAATCGGCAGATTTATCGATAAGCTCGATGGAGGAAACGGGAGATTTATTCCCATTAATGAAGATGAAGACAGGTTCATGGAAGAAGTCATCGGCTACGGAAAAGGGCAAAAGCGGCCCGAAGATTATATTCAGGGTTTCAAGCAGTTCATAGAGGAGAACAAAAATCAGGTAGCTGCGTTGAAGGCGGTTCTGACTAAGCCTTCTGATCTAACCCGAAAAGATTTGAAAGCCCTTAAATTAATACTCGATGAACAGGGCTATAATGAAACCTATCTCGGCAATGCTTTTCAAAAACAAACCAACGCTGAAATTGCCGCCGGAATAATTGGCTATATAAGAAAAGTAGCCCTTGGCGATCCGTTGAAACCCTATTCACAAAGAGTAGACCAAGCCATCGAAAGGATTCTGCAAAAACAGGAATGGAAACCGACACAGAAAAAATGGTTACAAAGAATTGCAAACCAGATGAAGGCAGAATTCATAGTTGACGATGAAGCCTTTAATGAAGCTCAGTTTAAATCTGAGGGCGGTTTTAATAGAATCAACAAGGTGTTTGATGGTAAATTAAAATCCGTCATTACTGAAATAACCCGGAATTTGTGGCAGAAAGAAGCATAAAACATGTCCGTAACCCAGAATATAGTCGCTAAACTATGGAACCTTTGTAATATTCTCAAAGACGATGGTGTCACTTACCATCAGTATGTTACCGAGCTTACCTATCTTTTGTTTCTTAAAATGATGCAGGAAACAGGCAAAGAAGACCTGCTGCCCAAAGAATACCGCTGGAACTATTTACTCCAGACTAATGCAGATGACAGGCTAGATAATTACCGAACCATGCTGGTTAAGCTGGGCACTGATTCCCACAGATTGATACGTGAGGTTTTTGCCAACGCCACAACTTTTATCAAACAACCCAAAAATCTTACTACTCTGATCGAAAGCATAGATCGCCTTGACTGGTTTGAAGCAAAGCAGGAAGGGCTTGGCGACCTTTACGAAGGTTTGCTGCAAAAAAACGCCAACGAGAAAAAATCAGGGGCCGGGCAGTATTTTACCCCCAGGGTTTTGATCAATGTCATGGTTCAACTTACCAAACCGGAATACGGCGAAATTGTCCAGGACCCCGCTGCCGGCACCGGTGGTTTTTTGATTTCAGCGGGCCGGTATATGCGCAGCCAGAAAGACGTTTTTGAGCTTACCGGCAAAGAATACGAGCGCTTTAAGAACCATACCTTTTATGGCATGGAACACGTTCAGGACACTCACCGGCTTGGTGTAATGAACATGATTCTCCACGAACTCGAAAGTGAAAACGACAGCTCCGGCATGATTTATGGCGACACCCTTTCACCGAAGGGGCAGACTCTGCCTAAAGCCGACGTAATTTTGACCAATCCGCCGTTCGGTAGCAAAAAAGGCGGAGGACTGCCCACCAGAGATGATTTCACTTATCCGACCAGCAATAAGCAACTGGCATTTTTACAGCATATTTACCGGCATTTAAAACCCGGCGGGCGTGCAGCTGTGGTTTTGCCCGACAATGTTCTATTTGAAGGCAACACAGGAAAAAGCATTCGTCGCGATTTAATGAACAAATGCAACCTTCATACCATTTTGCGCCTTCCTACCGGCATATTTTATGCGCAGGGCGTAAAAACGAATGTATTGTTCTTCACCCGCGGTAAAAGCGAAGAAGGCAACACCAGAAACGTCTGGGTTTATGATTTGCGCACCAACATGCCGAGTTTTGGCAAAACCAACAGCCTGCAACCCGGGCACTTTGAAGAATTCATCGAATGCTTTGGCGAAAATCCAGATGGAAGCTCGAAGCGCAAAGATCAAGGTGAAACAGGCAGATTTAGAATGTTTTCCCGGGATTTTATCAACAAGCGCGATGACTCGTTAGATATAAGCTGGTTAAAAGACGAATCGTTACAAGATTCAGAAACCCTTCCCGAGCCCGAAGTTCTGGCAAAAGCAGCAATGACCGATCTTGAAGAAGCACTGGCCGACTTAAACCAGATCATTGCTTTACTTGAAGCCGAGGCAGAATAATGTCCAAAAATCTACCAAAAGGCTGGGTCGAGACAACTTTAAAAAAATTAGGGATAATTACTACCGGTAATACACCTCCCAAAAAGAACAAAGAAAATTACGGAAATTCGATTCTTTTTGTAAAACCTGGTGATTTAGGAATTAACGCAATAATAAATTCAACTACTATAAGGCTTTCGAATAAAGGTGGGAAAATTGCGCGCTTATTGCCCCCAAATACAATAATGGTTACTTGTATAGGTTCACTGGGAAAAGTTGGGATTGCTGGCCAAGTAACAGCAACTAACCAACAAATAAATTCAATACAATTTTATGAAAATTGTGTTATTCCTAAATTTGGCTATTATGCCTGTTTAACCTTAAAGAGTTGGCTAGAAAAAGAAGCTTCCGCAACTACTTTATCAATTATAAACAAATCAAAATTTTCTAACGCTCCTTTTATACTTCCACCGCTGAACGAGCAAAAGCGAATTGTAGCAAAGCTTGACCGGCTTCTGACCCATGTCGACGCGGCCCGCTCCCGCCTCGATTCTGCCGCCAGTCAGTGCTGAACGCCGCAGTTACCGGCCAATTAACAGAAGATTGGCGAGAAAAACAGAATTCTTCATTAGATGTCTCTTGGCATAAGAAAAATCTTGAAGATTGCGCTGAGCTAAGACTTGGCAAAATGCTGGATAAGAACAAAAACACTGGGAAAACAGTTCAATATTTGCGTAATACAAATATAAGATGGTTTTCATTTGATTTATCAGATTTAAAAGAATTGCAAATTAATGAAAAAGAGCAAAAGACTTTATCTGTGCAAAATGGTGATGTTTTTATCTGTGAAGGCGGAGAGCCCGGTCGAGCAGCTGTTTGGAAACGTGGGCCCAACAACTTGACCTTTCAAAAAGCATTGCATAGAGTCAGATTAAATAATAACGTTTTGCCGGATTGGCTAGTTTTCAACCTTTATATAGATGCTACATCAAAAAATCTAAATGAGTTTTTCACTGGAACAACAATAAAACACCTTACTGGAAAATCTCTAAAAAAATACCCATTATCATTACCTACACTCAAGGAACAAGAAGAAATTGTAAAACGGGTTGAAGCCCTGTTTAAACTCGCCGATTCCATGGAAGCCAGACTGGAAGAAGCCAGAAAACGAGTCGAAACACTTACCGCCAGCATTTTAGCCAAAGCCTTCCGCGGCGAACTCGTGCCCCAGAACCCGAACGACCAACCCGCCGCAGAGCTACTGCAAGAGATAAAGGTGGCAACAGAGTCTAAAAACCCAAATAAAAAAGCAAAAAAGAGGAAAAAGTGACAGAAAAACGAGAGTATCTAAACCTTTATTCAACTATTAAGAATTTTAATGATGAATTTTTATCCGACTCCCCAGAGTTCCCTCTCAATGACATTGGCCCGATAAAAGAACTTAACATTTTTGTTGGTGCTAATAATTCCAGAAAAACAAGTGCATCTTTAAGACAAAATCAGCCGCTACTTTCTATAGCCACAGAGCTTTTGGAATTGCAGGAAGCTGAAAAGAACGTAAAGATTCACACTGGCGAAAACCTTTTTAACGATGTTCTTGAATACAGAAACAGCGACCGGAAAAACAGAAAAAAATTTGAAGCTTTTCAAAAATTTATCGGCGATCAGTTTTTTGACGGCAAAGAAGTCGAAATTGTCGCCAGGGAAGGAAAAGTCTCCTGGCAGGATTTATTAAACGGCCCTGAAAATGAACAAACAAACATCAAGTCATTAATCGAAAGCCTGTATAATTTTATAAAAGAAAGCAATCCAAAGA
>JBNJGH010000091.1:0-13190 GCA_051747585.1 Candidatus Rifleibacteriota bacterium | reverse complement strand
CGTTGCACGTTTTCAAGCCCCGTTTTACGGGCAACCCAGCGCCAGTAAGAATAAAAACCTTCGCCTACTCCTGCTCTATATCCGCAAGGGGGGGCCATGTGAGTTAAAAAAGTAGAAGTGTTTTTTGCGCTGAAAATACTCTGGGCTCGGGCAAACATTTTGCCTGATTTTTTGAAGCCATTGAAAAGATTAGCTTTGCGTTGAAAAAAACCAACGCCTTTTTGAAAAATCCTGGTGTTTGCAATTTTACCACCGGTCCATTTTGCGGCTGATGATACCCCTCTGGCGGCCCATTTGCTCGCTTCGCCTACCTTTGAGTTGGCAATAGCGCTGCCTGTGTTTTTGACTACGCCGCCAATATCACCGATTATGCCGGAGTTTGCAATAAAGGAAAAAGCCAACGTGGCTTTTGTCGATGATTTTGCTACAGCTTTAAAATAAAATGGGGTTCTACCCATGTGGGGTTGCATTTGAGACATTGCGCCATAAAAACTGAATACATCAGTACAGCCGTCATCCATGAGCATGTAAGCGCCTGTCAGACTTGTCATCCATTCGCCCCAGGTTTTTGCTTCCTGTTCTTCTTTGGTTCTACCTCTGAGGGATAGCATATATTCAAGATATTCATTGGGGGACAAAATCTCGTCAATATCTTCTATCCCTTCGATTCCCTCAGGGTTTAACTCAGGTTGGGGGATTGAATCCTGGGGATTTGCATCGTTTGCCCAGACCACTGACGTGGCCAAAGGTTGCACTGCAAACCAAAGTGCAAACAACGTAATTAAAATCCTTCTCTTAGTTGATAATTTCATTCTGCCCTCCCTGAAAAGCTGAAATAAAAGTTTCGTACACAATAGATGAGTTTATACAATAATCATAACAAAAAAATGACTCAAAGCGTAAGGGCTGGGTTAGTTTTCACCCTCTAATCGCTGCCGTGCTACTCTTGCTTCAAGTGAACCTTTTCCATCATCTTTTTCAATTATTTTCATATACCAGGCTTGAGCATCAACCTCTCTGCCGGTTGATCTGAGCGCATCGGCGAATTCAAGAGCCCTCACCATAAAGACTTTGTCGTCAATCGGATCGGGGTCGAGGGTGAAAAGTTCCTGGTACAATTCTACAACCTTTTCAGTTTGGTTCGTTTTTTGATATGAAATAAGAAGTCGATTTTTAGCATCAGGAAATAATGGAGTGTCGGGATACTGCTTGAGCAGATGTTCTAAGACATTTATCACTGCCTGGTAGTTGGGTGGATCTTCGCCAAGCAGATAAAGGTTTGACAAGCGCCAGCACGATTCTTCGGCCTGAGTGGTCTCGGGGCATTTTTCGATAACTTCTTTGTGAAGATCTTTAAAATAATCCAGCTCCCATTTTTCCAGCCCCATCATCTGTTGATAAAGCTTTTTTGCCAGTTCTTTCTGTTCCTGTAGGGGAAGCTCGTTGCTGGCCCGATAGACGCCGTCCGGGGATGATGATGGTGTCGAGCTGTCAAGCGATTGGTCAACCGATTGATGCGCTTCTTGTTGGGTTGTGTCAGGGGAACTTTCGTCGGTGGGCTCAATTTTTGCCAGCCATTTTTTAGCAAATCCATTGTCGGAGTCAGCCTCCAGCACTTCTTTTAATAGTTTGATTGCTTTCTGGTTCTGATTTGTGCGAACCATAATCAAAGCAAGCAGATTTTTTAAAGATTTACTATCGGGAAAATCTTTAAGGCCAAGCTCCAATACTTTGCCGGCATTTTCGTATTTCTGCATTTTGCCCAGCAGTGCAGCGGCTTCGATATAAAGAGCCTCAGTGGGGTTTTGTTTGATTGCTTTTTTATAAACTTCAAGAGCTTGCTCGTATTTGCTTTGTCTTTCAAGGACTCGTCCCTTTTTTAATGCATCGCTTGCTGCAAACAATAAGTTCAACGAAAAAACAAAGCTTAGTATTAAAAATAAAATTCTGCTTTTTTTCATAAATCTCCTCCGGTTAACTGTCGTCGTTATTTTCTCTTATTTTTGCTATGTTGAGTTCGGCTTCAACACAGGTAGAATAAAATTGGCAGGCAATCGACAGGGTAGACTCGCCTCCCTGTGAATTGCTTTTATCATCTGAAACAAGTTGCATAACCACATTTAAAAATCTAAATCGTCCGTTGCTGTCATATTCCGGTTTAAACAAAAAGGATTTTACCTGTTTGGCCCCGTGAAAATTTGTTTCTTTGCCTTCTTCGTTTCTATAAAGAGTTTGTCGATTTTCGTCATATTGATAGTGAATTTTTTTTTCAACACCATCGCGAATTGCATAAAATGAAAATGAAATATCGTTACACTCGGAATTTATCGTCTTTTTTAGCGACCTAACATCGGTTCTGATGCGCTCTACGATGTTGTCCATCAGTCGCTGGTTGTTAAGCATGTCAGTGCCTTTTTTAAAATGTCTTGTGGTTCTATTCATTATGAGCATTGCCATGGTCAGAACCATGCTGGAAATAGCTGCAACTATAACTATTTCCATCATTGTTACTCCAAATTTGTTGAATCTTTTGTTCTTAACCAATTTTTGCACCGTGCTTTAAAACAGAAAGTTTTGTTGATTGCTCTGAGTCTGGTTTCCCTTCAACTACCCGGTAGAACACTTCTATATCAAGTCTTAATATACGATTGTCTTCATCGAGTGCATAGTTAAACTTATAAGTAAAATGCTTGAAAGAAACTTCCATATCTTTTTTGACGCTGTCATCTGCTACTGCCTGCAAACTTTTTTTCAGATTTTCATCTTCAAGCACTTTAATTTTATCTTGCGATTTAAGCTCTTTAACTTTTTCGAGGCAGTCTTCAAATGGCAGTCCAAGCAGGCTGTCAAGAAAGCTGGCGGCAATCTGACCTGCCATCATGTGTTTGCCAATAGAATAGGCTCCTCTTGTTTGTGAAGTGCCGAGCCACATTAGAGGAACCATTGCCAGGCCAAAAATGGTTACCCCGACAAGTAATTCGATCATGGACATGCCTTTTCTGCGTAGCTTACTCATCCTGGGCCTTTCCTGCGGTTAAACGGTAGCCGCGCATGTCTTCCATTATTTGAACCGCGAGGGATGGTTCTTCAGCGGCCATTGCCGAATGATAGAGAAAAAAAGGTGCTTTAAGTATGTTGCAGGCACTTTGTATCCGACCGAATTCTCTAAGTCTTTCGGGTAGATTCAGGTAATTACAAGCAATTCCGCCACAGAATAAAATTTCTTTATTTACCGATGAGCTCCAGATAACCTGGTCGTAAGGGCGCCCGAAGGGGTCATTAAGGTTAACAAGCTGAACTCCTATCAGCGCTTCGCCCTTGATCATAATGGGCTCACCCTTTAACGAAACGAAGGTAAGAAAACTATCCTGGGTAATTTCTTCGCTCCATTTCTGATATAGATTGCCAACTTCGCCTATGTTCAGAGTGTCGGTGTCGACATTGTAGCCTCTGGTAATATTTGCAATTTTGATTGTTCCATCTACCAGAACTACTCCTCCGCCAATTTTATCGTTGGTCATTGTTAGCGGTGGAACCTCAAGGTCGCCTGAAACATAAACTATGCCGTTTACATCAAATCTACCCTCATCAATGCCGGCTGTTTGTAAAAAGTCTTCGCCACTGTTAAAAACCCTGCCTACTCTCGTTTCAATTCCCGTAGGCTCGGTGAGTGATAAGTCGCCCGGTTCTCTTACGCCAAACCATTTTTTGCCCAGTTCGTCGAGATTGCTTTTAGCCTGAAACCCATCGTTTGCATTGAAATTGCTATGGTCAAAAATAGCTCTAGCTTGTTTTCCCGTAGTGATTCTGGAGTCTATGTTGTATGGAAGAAAACCCTTGGGAGGATCGCCTGATCGGGGGAGCCAGTTTTTTCCCGATACCATTCGCGACATAAAGTCCTGGTATTCCTGGTCTGGACTTTCCGGCTCAAAATGGTAGGTGGTAGCCCCAAAAACTTCTCTGGAGGGAAAATCGTTAGAACCTCTCGATTCATCGTATTTAAGTGGTTCACCACCCCCAGATGGAGGCCACCAGAAAGTCATGACAAAGAATCTTGATAAAACATTGCCATATATTTCACGTGCGGGCAGAGTCCCTCCCTCCGGTTTTATTCCCATTAGTTTTAGACCGCTGGCCATAGCTAAAAAACCTTTACCATAATTGTTAATTTTCTGATAAAACTCGCTGGAAGAACCACCGGAATTGAAAAAGTCTTCAGGTTCGTAAGCAGAGCCTTCAAAGATTGTTCCCAGCGCTGGAACCATTTCATAAGAGAATCCCATTACTCCCATTTTAGCGATATGACTGTGTTTTAATGGTATATTCATGCCGAGCATTTTTGTAAAACCGCCATTTTGATTCATAAAAACACCTATATGCTCAAAAGTAGTGTTTTCGTCAGCGACTTTGAAAGTTTCGGGTGAAATGAGATAAAGCTCACCCATACTCGTTTCTGCAATTTCCCGGTTGTCTCCGGCCAGGTTGAGAAAAACGGATTCGTCTGAGGGACCCAGATAAACCTTTCCGCTTAGGTCGGCGTTGCCAAACTCTGCGGGGGCCCATGCGGGTTGTATGATAAATGGTCGGTATTTTATGCCGGGTCGGAGTCTTCGGTGAGGCATTATTGACATTATTTCCGAGTCAATTATTTCAGGATGTTCGCCGTCTTTCGTGTACATTATGTTCAGGTTGTCGTCGGGACCGATTTTGTCACGTCCCTGTTCGCGTCCAATTTGATCTGCAAAAAGAACAAAATCTTTGATTACAGGAGTAAGTCGCATAACCACCGTGAATGGATACTGTACTCTAAGTTTGTATTCACGGTCCTGGAATTGAGCTTTGCATATAATCTCGAGCAATCCTCTTTTTTCTTTGCCGAGAAAATTGTTTGGGCAACTGTAACCTGTTGGATAATCAAGTTTCTCTACCTGAGTGAATACAATTTCGGGAGGTAATTTGATTTCGGTTTGAAGCTCGTTTGATAGCTCTATTAGTAGGTTAGATGGCTCGTAGAAGTCTGTGTCTAGATTCTGGTTTCGCACTGCTTCGCGAAAAACTTTAAAATTATCTGAATCAAGCTTGTTAGCTGAGGCGGTGATTTGTTGCAAGACATCACCTGCGTAAGATTCAAGAAAATATCGGGTAATCTGGGTTTGATCACTCAGCGTCAATAACTGAGTGTGTCCGCTCATCCTTCTGGACAGGGCGAAAACCATTATTACCATTATACTTACAAGACCTAAAAGTATAATGGTAATGTTTCCCCGTTTTTTTAAGGCAAGCCACTGCATGAAGTCAATTATAACAATGCTGTCTTTATATTGTCTAATGTAAAACTTTCATCTGTTGGGGCGATCTATCGATTCCGATATCAATAGCGATAGCGACATCCGAACAAAGATCGCAGTTCGGTATCGGGATCGGGCCACGCTTTTCGAGTAGATATGCAGCAATGACAGCCCTTGATTGTCATTGCGATGAGTTCTGCGAAGCAGAACGAAGAAGCAATCTTTGATATTCTAAATTTTAATGTTTAATAAAAAACAAAAATGTCTTGAAACTTGCTAGTATCAATAAATGGATAATTAATGCCGTGGATTTGCAAAAAATTGACTAAAAAGGGCAAATCAGCGTAAAATCTTATAAACAGCGAAATAATTATAGTCCTATTTTTTTTCAGGAGGATTTCACCGTGAAATTACGAACTTTGTTTCTATTAATGGCTTTTCTTATGGTTGGCCTTACAGGATTTTCCAATAACCTGTTGTCTCTGGTTCCCGCAGATGCTTATTTGCTTGTGAATTTTGATTTGAATTCTATTCTTGCCCAACCTGAGTTAAAAGCGTTGGTCGATGAGCACTTTAAAACCGGGCAGAAAGATTATACCGATTTTTATGAAAGATCAGGCATTAACCCTGCAAAAGACATTCGCAATGTTACTGTTTTCATGACTTCCAATAACGAAGTTGGAGTTCTAGTCAGCGGAAATTTTGATTCAAATGAAATTTCTCGACTTATTCAAACTGATTCTGAAATTGCCGGGAAATTTACTATAAGCAAAATTGCCGGTCTTCAGGCGGTAAAAAATAACAAAAACCCTGATGCCAATATGATGTTTCTCAATAAACACGCAGTTGCTTTTGCTAAAGAAACTGTGCTTAAAAAAATAGCCAATCTTCGTAGAGATAAAAGCATTATTGGTAATCGCGCCTTTGCCCACATGATCCGCCGGGTCGATACTGACGCGAATATCTGGGGAACAGTTCTTGCCGGAACCGGCTGGGAAAAAAATATTAAAGTTCCTGTTACGGGTTTGAATAATTTATCAACCGGTTTTTTTGCCTTGAGTTATGATAAAAAATTCAATTTCCATTTTACCGGACTCGTAAATAAAAAGAATGAGCTACCGGAATTCGTAGCGGGACTGCAGAACTTTCTCGATGCTTTTAAAGGCTGGACAGCTTCTGTTCCGGAATTTGCTTCAATGCTGGAAAAGGCAAAAATTCAAGATAATAGAGAGCATCTTGCTCGAATAGTACTCGATGTTCCGGCGCAGGAGTTTAAAACTGCGATGGATAGCCTGGCAAAAGTAGCAGATAAAAAACAATAAGCTAACAATTTGCTAACAAAAAAACAGCCGGCAAACTTTATATGTTTACGTCGGCTGTTTTTTAGTATCTATTGGCCCAGATAAGATTTTAGAACCAGAAGTACTATTACAGCTACAACAAAAAATATTATTTTTTGTTTTGTTTCTTTTGCCGGGTCAAGCTTGGGAGGCTGCTGGTTTATTTCATTGTTTTCGTTATTTTCCATAATTAATTTCCTTGTTGCTGACTATATTCCTTTTTAGAGCATCGACAAATAGCAGCTCAAATTTGAATCAGGACCTCGAAGTAAGTTCTGAAAATATTAACATAGACTTAAATTAGCTGCAAGCAAGGGGTTTTTGTTCAGCAATTCTCGGTCAGCGACCATCAGTTGGTTTCAGAAAAGAAAATTCCTCACACCAAGTCTCAAAGCCACAAAGAAAATAACCACAGAGCGCACAGAGAACACAGAGAATTTTTTTCAGCCATTGTTTCCTTCTTCAGCAAGCCTTCAGAAAACCACTCGTGTTTTTCTGAAGGCTTGCTGAAGAAGGAAAAGCCGGGCGGTAAAACCGCCGGCTATTTGTCCACAGGACAAATCCTGGCTGAAAAAGATTAAAAAATCAACTCTGTGCCCTCGGTGACCTCAGTGGTTTAAATTCTATATTTGACAGAAAGAAATAAAACCAGAACTTTTTGTAACCAGCTAATAATAATTGACCGAGAATTCCTGGTTTTTGTTTGATTTGCGGGGTTATTTTTGTAAGAATATGCTGTATAATTGGCGATTAATACTTGTGATATTCGGTGGTAAAAATGAAATATAATTATCTTTTAAGGTTTTTTGCTGTTCTTGCATTATTGTTTGCAGGCACTCTAACAGTTGAAGGACAGCATAATAAGTTTATTTTTAGAAAACTTGCCGGCCGGGCAGTGCTTTCCAGGAATGATGGCGCGAACTGGTTGGCTTTACAAGAAATACAGCCGGTAGAGGTGCAGCCCGGCGACCGAATTAATGTCGAGGGAGCCGGTCGCGGCGAGTTGATGTTCCCCGATGGAACCGTTGTCAGAATTAAAAGAAACGCTATGATTACCGTTTTGCGTGATGGTATTCAATTAAAGCTCGGTTATGCCTGGTTTAAGGTAAGGCGCAGGTCGGATGCTTTTAAAGTTTTTACTCCTCTGGGTTCATGTTCGGTTCTCGGGACTTCCTTCGATGTCGAGGTCGATCGCTATGGTCAGGCATTGGTAAGGGTTTTTGCCGGAATTGTTGCGTTAAGAGCCGCAGAGGGTTCAAGCGATCGGCAGCTGGTTTTGCAGAAGGGAATGCGTTCCAGGCTTAATAGAAAAAATGAGGTTGCTCAGGAACCCGAAAAATTTAACCCTGAAACTCTTGAAGCGTCACTCATAAGTGAATGGGGGGATCGCAGACTTGTAAAAGATGATGCAGAAATAATTAAAGACAGAGACCCGGATAAAACCAAAGGCTTGCCGCCATTAAAGCCTGAAATTGAATTTGAATACATAAGAGATGAAATGAGTTTTGGTCCGGAAAAAAAAGAGCTTGAAGAAAAACAGCAATATCAAACCCGGGAAGAACCAGAAATCATTGTGCGACAACGTTCCGGGTTTTTAAAATTTTTAAGAGAGCAGCAACTCAAAGAAGGGGAAAGTATTGGCTCTTCTCAAGCCGGTGTTGAAAAAGATGAAGATTATACAAAAGAACTTGGTGCCCAACCAGGCTCAGAGAATCTTTTGAAAAATCAACGTTCCTTAAGGCGGGAATATGCCAATAATAGAAATCTGTTGTTGAGAATACAGAGTAAAATCAGGCAAAATGAAATGGAAATTTCGGCTATTTTATCGCGGGCTCCTTTGTCGACAAGTCAGGAGAAAACCTTGTCCAGAATTCAGGTTGAGCAGGTTTCCTTGCGAAAAGAACATAG
Organism: Candidatus Rifleibacteriota bacterium; assembly: GCA_051747585.1. GTDB lineage: Bacteria > Muiribacteriota > Ozemobacteria > Ozemobacterales > Ozemobacteraceae > DYKG01. The sequence continues at coordinate 4,654 of JBNJGH010000091.1, read as the reverse complement.
GGCTTTACGCCAGAAATTACGAGATCTAACCAATTTAAAAAGATAAATTTTGCGCTAAAGCATTGACAAAGGTTTAAAGTGCTGGTACGATTTTTTTAACTTCAGTTCTCAACTAAGTTAGAGGAGGATCCAAAAATTGAAAAAAATCGAACTCGTGCGTGAAATCGCAAAAACAACAAACATGACCCAGACTCAGGCCAATCAAGCTTTAGACGCAACATTAAACATTATTAAAAAAGCTTTGAAAAAGTCTGATGATGTGCGACTGGTCGGTTTTGGTTCGTTTCTGGTAACACAACGTAAGGCCAGAACAGGAATCAACCCTCAGACCAAAAAACCCATCAAAATTCCGGCATGTAAAGTAGCAAAATTCAGACCTGGTAAAGATCTAAGAGAAATGATCAACAAAAAGAAATAGTTTTACGCAAGAATGGCCGCTTCCATTGTGAGGCGGCCTTTATTTTTTTACAGCAATAAGTGTTTTATTTGTAAATTCAATATTTTATTCGAATAAAAACTTGCTCAACAGTGGCAGTTCAGGTAAATTATTTCAGTATGAATACGCAGAAAAAACGTCTTGGTGATATTTTAATAGACTGTAACCTGATCTCGGAAGAGCAGCTTAAACAGGCATTATCTTTCCAGCGAGAAAAGGGGCTCAAGCTGGGTGAAGCTCTTTCTGAGATGGGTCTTGTAACAGAAGATGATATTATATGGGCATTGGGAAACCAGCTCAATATATCTTTTATCCATCTTAATCCGGGAATAGTCGATAATGAAGTAGTTCAGATGGTAACCCCTGAGTTTGCTCTTGATAACCGGCTGATGCCACTTTACAAGGCCGGCAATCAATTGAGTGTCTGTATGGTTGATCCGCTTGATTCAAGGCCTGTCGAATATCTCGAAGGAAAATACGGGGTTAATGTTTCTGTATCTATATGTACCCTTTTTGACTTTGAGCAGACTTATGGCGCTGTTTATGGCCCCATAAATGTTGATGATAAGGTTTCAGCTCAGAATTTCGACAAGCTTGACAGTAGCGAAAAACAGAATCTCGAACGGGGAATTCCAAAAGGTATGGAAGGCCCCGAAAAGGTCATCAACTATATTCTCGGTCAGGCAATAATCAACCGGGTTAATCGTATTCATTTTGAACCGTCCGAAAAGGGTGTGCTGATCAGGTTTAGATCTAACGATGTTTTGTCGCGTAAAATCGAAGTGCCAATGAAGGTACATCACGAAGTTTTGCTGCGCCTCAAAAAACTTTCGCAAATTGCTGAAAATGAACCACCCAAAGATACGGTGAAGGTCGGGCATTTTAGAGTAACCGTTTCTAATCGGCAGGTAAATATTCAATCGATTTTTTATCCGACAATTAATGGTGAAATGGTTATTCTCAAGCTGAGTGACTTTGGTTCTATAACCGAGCAGCTTGGTCAGGCAGTTCAAGGTGAGCTTGAAAAAATTGGGCGCACTTTGCATACCACTCACGGAGTTTTATATGTTACCGGCCCTCGAGAGTCGGGTAGAACTACCTCGCAATATTGTCTATTAAGCAGCTACAATGCCGACAGCAAAAAAATTGTTACGGTTGAAGAGCCGGTTATAGCTACCTTGCCGCGGACAACCCAGATTCAGGTTGGCACTGGTGGGGTAATGGATCATGTTCAGGGGTTGAAGCTTGCTTTGCTTCTAGATGCCGACATTATTTACGTAGATCAGCTCAATGGCCGGACTTTGGCTGAAGAAATCGGTTTCGCCGGCCTTGGCGGTAAGACCTTGTTAACTTCATTCCTTGCTCACGACGCACCGAGTTCTATCGTGAAGCTTATTCAGACCGGTGTTGATCCTGTGGTGGCGGCTTCCTCTCTCTGCGGATTCCTTTGTCAGCGTCTTGTAAGAAAAATATGTAAGAATTGTTGTGAAGAAATTGATATGCCTGAAGAGCTTAAAACAAGGGTTCCGGCAGACGCTGAACAGAAGAAGATTTTTGTCGCTAAAGGCTGCGAAGGCTGTAATAATACAGGTTATTCCGGTCGTGTCTTATTAATAGAGTTTATTCCTGATAGCCCGACTTTAAGGCAGATGATAATTAATAAACAGTGCTACCAGGATTTTGATAATTTTGCCCGAAAACAGGGCATTAAAAGTCTTGAGCAGCAAGCACTCGAAATGTTGCTGGCTGGTGAAACAAGTCTTGATGAATTTATGAGATTGTTCTGATTATGAGTGATAATTTTTTTGGAAAACTATTTGGCGGAAATTCTGATGAAAATTCCGGGGACGAAAAAAAGCCTCGGAGCCCTAAACCACCTGCATCTAAACCTGCCGGTTCTTCGACGCCCGCAAGGCCGCAACAGCCTGCGCGTCCTCAACAGCGCCCGGCGCAGCCGTCGAAGCCACAGCCGAATGGACCCGCCCGACCAGGCGAGCCTGCCAGGCCATCTGGCCGACCCGCACCAGGACAGCAGGGGCCGGCTCGACCCTCTGCTCCCTCAGGCGCTCCTGCCAGGCCCCAGCAGCCAGGCGCTCCTTCTCAGCAAAGCAGACCTACGGGTGTTCCGCAAAACCCGCCACCATCGTCGCAGCAACCTGCACGCCCGCCGGCAGCTTCAAAATCTGCCGCCTCTTCAAAGGCTGGCCCGAATGCCGAAGACTACAGTATCGATGATCTTTTAAGGCTTATTGTTGAAAAACAAGGCTCTGATTTACACCTGGCTGTTGGTTCGCCACCAATGCTTCGCTTGCAGGGCAAGCTCTGGCCAACCGATCTGCCGATTTTATCTGCTAAAGACACAAGGCGTCTGATTTTTCAGTTCCTGGATAATGATCAGCGAGCTCGTCTCGAAGATCATCTCGAGTTGGATATCTCTTATGAGCTCGAAGATGTCGCACGTTACAGGTGCAATTTGTTCTATACGAGACTTGGTATGGGTGCGGTTTTTCGTGTTATTCCCACTGAAATCAAGTCGCTGGCTGAGCTTAAATTGCCCTCGGTTCTAGGCGACCTCGCAAGAAGAAACAAGGGAATGGTGCTTGTTACCGGACCCACCGGATCTGGTAAATCTACTACTCTGGCGGCCATGGTCGATCAGATAAACAGTGAGCGCCAGGAGCACATATTGACAATTGAAGACCCTATCGAGTTCGTGCATAGGCACAAGGGTTGCCTGGTTAATCAACGCGAAATTGGTCCAAATACCAGGAGCTTCGCCAATGCGCTGAAATCTGCATTGCGTGAAGATCCTGACATAATTCTCGTCGGCGAATTGCGTGACTATGAAACCATATCTCTGGCGGTAACTGCAGCTGAAACAGGGCATCTTGTTTTTGCTACTTTGCATACTCCGTCGGCTGCGCAGTCTGTTGACCGTATTGTCGACGTTTTCCCGGCTCATCAACAAGATCAGATCAGAACACAGCTGGCCGATGCGCTGCAGGGAATCATTGCCCAGCAGCTGATCCCAACTATCGATGGCATGAGTCGCATGTGTTGCCTGGAAATTCTTATAAATACCCCTGCGGTATCAAACCTTATTCGTGACAACAAAACATTTCAGTTGCCGTCTATTATGCAGACCAGCAAACAGGCAGGAATGCAGACAATGGATCAGTCGCTGATGGATCTGGTTAAACAAAGAAAAATACTGCCTCAGGAAGCCTTTAGAAGAGCTTTCGATAAAAAAGCTTTCGAGCAGTACAAACCAAGAGATTATTAGTAACAAAAATTTTGCTATTGACATTGGCGAAAAAACGGCTATATAAAACATAGAGGATAATTAGAGGATTAAATAGTGCTGGGGATTTTATTGTGCATAATTCCGCGGAACAATTCCTCTTTTAGGAAAAAATAAATTGTCCGCATTCTAGTTTTTATTGCGCTATCGAGCGGCAGATTTTATAATGCTGCTTATGAATATATACAGCGAAAATCAAAATAATGGCCTGACAGTATGTGTTTTTTGTTCTTCCAGTGCGGATGTTTCTCAAGAAATAAAAAAGTCGGCTGCTCAAATGGCGGGTTTGCTTGCAAAAAACGGTTATAATCTGCTTTATGGCGGAACTACCTGTGGCTTAATGAAAGTTGTTGCCGATGCTCACAAGAATGCCGGTGGCCAACTTTTCGGAGTTATACCCGAATACATGGTTGAGCGTGGTATAAAGCATGAATTGCTTGATAAGGTTTATTTGGCAAAAGATCTGCGCGATCGTAAACAACTGATGTTGGATTACTCAGATGTAATACTTGTTTTTCCCGGTGGGATAGGGACCTACGATGAATTTTTCGATTTGCTTGCCATGAAACAGTTAAAGCGGCATAACAAGCCAATGTTTGTTTTTAACCTTAATAATTATTTCGAGCCCTTGCTGAAAATGCTGCAGCACGGTCTTGCAGAAAAAACGATAAAACCGGAGCATTTTGAATTATTTGAGTTTGCCAAAACTCCGAATGAATTAATCGAAAAAATAAAGAAGCAATAATTCAGTCATTATATTATTGGTCATTGAGCGGAGCTCTTGCTTGTAATCGTTGTTATTGCGAGGCGGGCTTTGGCCGACGAAGCAATCTCGTTGTTTTTATTTGAATTTGACCGGGTAAATCAGGCTGTTTATTCCTTTTATGACACCGTCGGCTTCGTGAAGGTCGCGATGG
>JBNJGH010000090.1:0-13258 GCA_051747585.1 Candidatus Rifleibacteriota bacterium | reverse complement strand
GGAGTAGTTACCACTCCACATTTATCCATCAATTCCATGGTAAATTCCATTGAAGTTCTACCTTCGGGGCATTTTACCAGAACGAAAAATGAACCTGCAGGCTCGAAATATTCCAGCCCGGTCTTTTCAAGAACCACCTTCAAAGCTTCAAGACGTTCTTTATAAATCTTTACCTGCTCTTGTGCGACTTCTGGCAAGTGCTCCAGTCCTTTGATGCCGGCATACTGAATGGCATCAAAAACACCGGAATCAACATTAAGTTTCATTTGCACAAGCCCATCGACAAGGTCTTTGTGACCAACCGCAAAACCAAGGCGCCAGCCGGTCATATTAAAAGTTTTACTGAACGAATGAAGCTCGATAGCAATTTTTTCTGCGCCCGGAACATTGAAAATACTCATTCTGTCTTCTTCATTAAAGACAATTTCGGCATAAGCCGCATCGGCGACTATAATAATCTGATATTTAAGGCACCAGTCGACAATTTCCTGGAGTTGTTGGCGGGTTGCAACAGCCCCACTTGGATTATGGGGATAATTCAAAACCATAAGTTTACTTTTTATGGCAATTTCTTCAGGAATTTCAGATAAAACAGGAACGAAATTATTCTCGGCCAGGAGCGGCATGTAATAAACCTCAGCCCCTGAGAATTTTGCTGTACTGGCATACATGGGAAAGCCGGGATCCGGAATCAGTGCGATATCCCCCTCTTCGAGAAAAGCCCAGGAAAAATGAGCCAACCCTTCTTTTGAACCTATTAAAGAGGTAACTTCAACGACAGGGTCAAACTTAACGCCGAATCTATTGTACATATAATCAGCAACTGCCCGGCGAAAATCAGCGCTACCATTATAAGCGGGATACTTCTGCATGTTGTTCAATCTGCTCTGTTTACAGAGCTCTTCAACTATAAAATCGGGAGTTGGTATGTCAGGATCGCCAACTCCAAAATTAAGCAGACTAATACCCCGTTCTGCCAAAGCGTCTTTTTTATCATCAATATCTTTGAAAAGATAAGGCGGCAAATCAAGAATTCTTTTTGCCGGCTGTAATTTTGAGTTCATCTCATTTATCCTTTCGCTTTTGCTGGATTAATTAGAAAGAAGGTTAAATTGAGTGAAAGTTTTTAAGAAACTTTTTGTTCTCTTTTGCCGTAAGCCTGTGCTTACTCTTTAAGAAACCTGCTCTGTCAAATTTACCAAGAAAGTAAACAATCATCTTTCTCCACCATGGCCAGTCATGATTAACATCGAAGCCCCATAAATCAAGCAGTACCGGAATGTCATTATCATGCAGGTTTTTACAAAGCGTTCTTGCTTCGTCTATCCATTCTTCCCAGGCCCCCTGACCGCTGCATACGATCAAAAGATTCTTCTGCAGTTTCTTAACTATTTCAGGCTGATTCAAGCCTTCTGAATACATGATCGGGTTATTGAAATAAACATCATCATTAAAAAAACCATCCATGGTAAAGCCTATATCGTAACAACCACTCAAAGCTACGCTCAAATCGAAAACTTCCGGGTGTCGCAAATAAAAATTCACTGCATGGAAAGCGCCAAAGCTACAGCCATGTAAGATTATTCCCGCACCTTTATGCCCATCTTCAAGTATATGCGGAACAATATCATTTACTATTGCATGGTCATAATCGTTAGCTCGCCGCGCCCTTTGTTCTGGCGAGGCGCTTGAAAACCAGCTTTCGTGATCGATACTGTCAACCGCGTATAATTGAATTTTACCTTCTTCTATAAAAGGGGCAATCGGCTCGATCATGCCAAAATTTTCAAAATCGAAAAATCTGCCTTCCTGCGACGGAAAAACCATCATAGGTTTACCTTTTTCACCATAAACCAGCATTTCCATAGGGCGCCCCACAGCCTGGCTGTCTACTTTTCTGTATTCTCTTTTCATCAGGCTTCCCTCACAATATCATCGATTATTTTACGCATTTCTTTTTCGTCTTTTGTGCGGGGAAGATAGCCCCAATGACCCATAACCGTATATTCTATCGGGTTCATAGGCTGGCTATGAACAATTTTTTCGCCCCATTTCTGGTAGAGCTCGTCGTGGGAAAGCTCATAAGGTCGGTCATGCTTTCTTCCAACAAATCCACAATGATAAGTTCGTTTAAAATTTCTGCGCGGATCTTTGTCTGCAATTATAGAAGCCCACCAGTCATAGACATCTACATCACAGGCGTAATTGAACATGTGGGTAGATAGGCCTCCCGGGGGTCTCATATTTATTTCGAGAGCCTTTAATGAACCATCTGAGAGACGGAAAAACTCAATATGGAAAAACTTTTCTTTAATACCAGCAGCCTTAACAACTTCTCTGCCAAATTTTTCGAGGTCTGCCGGAATTTTTTTAACCGAGTAATACCAGACATTTTCGTTATTTTTTACCAGGTTATGTATGTCATTACTGAAAATATGTGATGTATAAAATACTATATTGCCATCTTTATCAGTTAAGCCATCAAAAGATTCAATATCGCCGCTTACATATTCTTCCATAAAATAATTGTAGGATTGACGAATCTTGAAAAAATCTTCAAGATCCTTGCGGTTATGTATTGTGTAAGTGTCTGCTGCTCCGACTCCGATGTCGGGTTTTATAAATACCGGATAATTTTTATTTATAAAATCAAGACACTGGTCAATATCTTTTACCAAGGTACCTTTGGCAACAGGAACCCCTGCTTTTGTAAAAATATCCTTCATTTTTGACTTACGTTTCAAAAACTGAAGATCATCGGGTTTTGGTCCTGTAACGTTAAATTCTTCTCGGATTTCTGCTTCCATTTCGATCCAGGGTTCGAGGTGTGACTCAACCCTGTCGATTGAACCATGATTGTCACGAAAAAAGTAGCAGGCTCTAATTACTTCATCCCGGTTCTCGATATGACTGACTTTATAATGGCCGGCCAGACAAGATCTTAAATTGCCGCCAAGTGCTTCGTCGGGCAAATCAGAAATTCCCAGAACTTTAACTCCATATTTCGCTAAACTTTCGACGAATTGTGAAAAGTGAGCCGGATAATGTGGTGAAAGGTAAACAAGATTCATCTGTATTCTTACTCCGTCTGTAGTTTGAATTTATTAGTTATACATGAATTTTCTTTAATCAGGAAGTAGTATTTATAGCACAAAACCTATTCTTTGCCCAAATCACCCCAAAACCTAAGCAATTATTCATTTGTTTATAGAAACCGTTTCAAGGCATTTAGATTGCTTCGCTTCGCTCGCAATGACAGCCACAAATTGTCATTGCGAGGAGCGTAGCGACGACGCAATCTTTGATATGCTCAAATTTAGTACATAAGAAAAAATATAAAAATGATTTCCTTTTTCTGAAGCAAGCTGATAGTGGCTAACCGAGGATTGCTAAAATAAATAGGATTTGCAGAACTAAGCGCAGGTCAAACTGCACTTAGTTTTGCAATTAAGAAAGATAAGAGAAAAAAAGGGGGGGGGTTCACGAAAGATTGGAAAATCCTTATAATTAGGTAAAATTGTACATATTGTATTTACAAAGCGTAAGGAGAATAGATTATGAGAAAGCGGTTTCTGCCGGCAATATTAATTCTGGCTCTGCTAATAGCAATCAGCCCGCTCACAAGTACAACAGCAGCTACAGGAAAAAAGCTCAGCCAAGCTGACCAGAAAGCACTTATTCAAGATTTGTCGATGCTCCAGGAAGTTTGGACCCGCAAAATCACCCTGGAATATCTTGGTGATAAAAAAACCGAGTCTTATTTTGCTCAGGTCATTGCTGATTTTCCCAAAAAGCTGCAAAGAAACTTCATCAACAACATTCGCGGCGACTACAAAGCAATGTTTTTTGCCAATTATGCGGCAAAATCAGACGAAGTTTCAGATAAAGCCTTCAAAAAATTCAAAAACAATCCTGCCTGTGACAGTGTATTGGGAGCAGTTTTAAAACAGTCTAAGTTCCCTTTGGACCTTGCTTTTTATGATCTGGTTAAAAAAGTTCACGATAGAAGAAAATTTCAGGTCGCAAATGGCAAGAAAGACCTGGCAAAAATAAGCAAATACTGGGAAACCGTTTACGGCAAAATGCGTCAAAACGCGAACAAAGACCGATACAACGCTGTAGCCCAAATGTATGCCGATGTCGGGCCTAAAGAATTCCCGATTCACTGGTATGACGATGCGCAACACTCGGTCGCATTTGTTACCGAAGGCAACAATCCCGAAGCCCCGGGTCCCAAGAAAAGAAAGAAATGGACAGTTCTGGTTTACGTCTGTGCCGACAACGATCTTGAGCGCTTTGGCCTTCAAGATATCAACGAAATGGAAGAAGTTGGCAGTAGCAAAGATGTAAATATTGTAGCTCAGATTGACAGACTTCATGGTGGCCAGGGAAGCACAATCGCGGATGGAAACTGGACTGGAACCAGAAGATATTATATTAAAAGAGACAACACAAAAAGCAAAATTACGAGCCCGATGGTTATGAACCTTGGCGAAACCAATATGGGTAACAAGAAAACCCTGGCTGATTTTCTTCAGTGGGGTGTAAAAACCTATCCGGCAAACAATGTTGCCGTAGTTATATGGAATCATGGTATGGGCTGGGCCGGTATTGCTCACGATCAGGAATCTCATGAATACATGCGAGTCCAGGACGTAGCCTGGGCACTTCGCCAGGGCCAGAAAACTTTATCAAAAGTAAACAAAAAAGCATCTAAGTTTGATATTGTTGACTTTGACGCCTGTCTGATGGGCACAATAGAAGTAGCCTACGAAATCGCCGACAGCTCGAAATTTATGGTCGCTTCAGAAGAAAACGAGCCAGGCCAGGGAATGCCTTATGCCGATTACCTCGAGCCCCTGGTAAGAAACCCCAAGCTTTCTCCGCGAGAATTCACCAAAAGAATGGTTGGCACCTATGTTTACTCTTATGCCAAAGGTGGTTCGGCCACAAGTCATGTAATACAGGGTTCCCCGGTAACTAAAGCAGCAGTAGATCTGAGCAAAATTCCCGCTCTGGTAAAAAAATTCGACAGCCTGGCACGAGCTCTGCTCGATAATCACGAAGTCTATGCAAAACTTTTAATCAGTGAAACAGGTAAGTTTGGTTCAGTTAGAAGGTATTCAGATGAAACTCTTGTTGATCTGACCGACTTCGCCATAAAGCTTGCCGGTATGCCCGACGCACCTTCTGATATACGTGGAATCTGTATCGATATAATAAAAACAATTGGTTATCCGGTTAAAGACGACAAGCTTGCTGAACCTTTAATGATAACCCATGAAAAACCAGGAGTTGTGGTCTGGGGCTACAATGGCTGGCGAACGCCCCCACGAGAACTCTGGCCCGCAGGAACAAAAATATTCCAGTCAAGAAAAGCCATGACACCGCTGCGCAAACTTCGCAGTGGCGGATATTATTGTAAAATCGGTCCATTCAAGCCCGTAATTGATGAAGCCCTTGAAAAAAGAGTATTTGTAGACGAAATAAACTATCAAATTATCAGAAAAGATGGAAAGATTCTCGATAAAAGAAGAGCTAAACAATCTAAAGAATATCTGATTGTTTCTGATTTTCCAAAGAATTCACCAATGGTCATAGAAGGCCATACTCAGGGCATGGGCGATAGTCGCGGACTTTCAATTTACTATTCACCTTCCTATAAATTCACTACCGGCTACAAAGCAATGAAATTCGCCCGTGACACACAATGGGATGAATTTCTTGAAACAACACCGGAATTTCAAAAAGAAGCTGACGTGCTCATTTGCGGACAAATGGTACAGGATCCAATGACAATACCGGTTATAGCTCAAGCTTTAAAAGCCAACAATGTTAAATTTCAGGTATTATGGGATCCATCGGTATTTGGATTCAAATTCAAAGACATTCTGCGTAAATTTGCCAAAACCGGCGCAGTTATTACTGACAGTGTTAGCACCAACAGTCTTGGACAGCTGTCACCCAGTTCCGACGATCTGATGGATTACCTCAATAATGGCGGACGCCTGATGATTGCGGCTCAATCTTTTGAGCAGTCCAACATACACCGTGATCTGCTGAAGAAATACTTCAAGTTCACCTATGTAGACGATGAAAAAGATTTTGACGAATTGGTCTGCAAAGATGGTGACAAGAAATTTAACATCGTTCTTAACGGTGATGGCGCAGCAAAAACGGCTTCTGATGTAACCATAATGAAAGTCGGTCATCCCGGGAAATTTATGATTACCATGCCTGATGGAAGAGGTGCGGGAATTGTAGTGTCTGACAAATCACGCTCAGGCAAACGATATACCGGTGTTTATCTTGGTTTCAGGCTTGAAGCGGCAGCGGATACTGAAGCACGTAACAAGCTCATGGGTTTGATACTCGACCGCATATTGCCTGAAAGAAATCAGATGAGTCTATTTTAAAATTGTTTTCGGGGCTGTCTCATCTAAAACATGAGACAGCCTCAGCTTTAAAATATTAGAAAAAAAATAGCATTTTTTGGGGGTTACCCTTGTGGAAATGGTTATTTTTTGTAATAATTAATGTGTAGTCTTTAATCAGGAGCAGTACAAAATAATTTTGATACCCTGTATAAGTATAGAGTATGAGAAAGGGGTAAGTATGTCTAAACGTACTTTCAAGTTTCTAGCAGTAGTCTTTTGTTGTTTATTTGTTTACACGGCTGCATACGCAGGCAACACTTCAGCTAGAACTCCAGAACAGCTTTACAAGCATTTAATGCGCGAGCTAGAGGAGCTGGAACACACAACTCCAAAAGCTCAAAGTCAGATTTTCAGGTTACGTGCCTCGATCACCGAGTTATACTCGCATGTTACCGGCGGCAAACTAACCGACCCGGTAGATCAAAACGGCAACCTTGTTTCGGTTGATTTTGAAAAAGGTTCCGATCTGTATGACCCCTGTCAGAATCTGAAAGATGAGCGCTTAAAATCTGCTTTACTCAATATTGTTAGAGATCATATTTCAGTTGGCTACCAAAGAGCCCAGGATCTGGTATTCATAGAATTAGACAACTATGACGGTTGGGTTGAATGCGTCTATACTGGACGAAAACTTCAAACTAATACCGAGCCCAATGCTTCGAATATGAACATTGAGCATACCTGGCCCCAGTCTCTCGGAGCTTCAGGAATAGCAAAAAGTGACCTGCACCATCTTTTCCCAACTGATTCAAAAACAAATGGCCGCAGAGGCAACAACCCCTTCGGTTATGTTTCAAATCCAAAATGGTCAAAAGGCGGAAGCTGCACCGACTATAGAACTTTCGAAGTTAGACCGGTTCAGCGTGGAAACACTGCCAGAGCTATGTTTTACTTCTCAATCAGATACAACATGGATATTGGCGACAGGCAGGAAAAAGTGCTGCGTGAATGGCATAAAAACGATCCGGTCGACGAACTTGAAAAAGCAAGAAACGATCGAGTCGAAAATTTCCAACACAACCGAAATCCTTTTATTGACAGACCAGACTTCGTAGAAAGAATTTCTGACTTTTAAGCCTGGCAAAAACAGTTTATAAGCAAAAGCCTTCTGTTATTAATAACAGAAGGCTTTTTTAATGACCAATCATTCTTTTAGAGCGTCAGGTTAGCTCAAGAATTTCGGTAACTTCTTTTGGATCAAGCCTGTATTCGCTGCCGTATCCGCCGAAAAAGCCGTGCGCACGCGCCAGCCTGAGAGTAAGCTGGTTCCATTTCAGCTTTTTACCACTTTCAATATCGGTTAATTCAACGTCGCCTTTTTCAAAAAGGCCGTCTCCCCAGGGACTTGGTATTTTTCCGCGATCATCGCGAACCTTTATTAAATAGCGGTCTTCTACTTTAACTTCCTGTTCCATTAAGTCACGACCCTTTTCAGTAAGGTCTTGAAGTTTGTCGCAAATAACATCGACACTTATACCAAGCTGGTGCAAAGTTCTCTGATCTTCGGCAAGAATATCTGCCAGCTTTCGATCATCGTTTCCAAGGAAACCTTTAAGTGTAAGTTCCCCCGCCTTCATCTTACTCTGAATACAATCGAGTTCTGGGGTCTGTTTCACGTTCTACTAGCCCCTTTCTTAGGAAAATTTATCGAAAAAGATTCTTTCTTCAGGCATACCCTTGCCGGTCAAAACCTTAACGCAGGCACCAATCATTCCGGGACTGCCACAAAGATAGCCTTCTGCTTCGGCAAGACTTTCATAATTATCTGCAACCACATCGGTAACAAGACCATTCTTGTAAGGATGATCGGAATCATCACCGGAAAGAGCCGGAACAAAAGAAAACCAGTCGTGTTGCTCTTCCAGTTTTTTAAATTCTTCTACATAATAAAGGTCTTTGGTTGTCACTGCGCCAAAAAAGAAGGTTGTTTTGCGATTATTAATTTTACGATCAATCATATCATAAATAATACTTCTTATAGGGGCAAGACCGGATCCGCCGGCAATACAGACAATTTCACGATCGCTATCGCGCAGATAAAATTCGCCGAATGGACCGATCAAGCGAGCCTTATCGCCTTCTTTAAGATGATTAAAAACATAGGTTGTTAAAATTCCGTTGGGTACATAGCGAATTACAAGCTCGATGGCTTCCTTATCAGAGGGAGGTGAACTTATTGAGTATGCCCTGGACGTGCTTTCTTTGACATCGTCATAAGGCTTGTTAAACAAATTGACGTATTGGCCGGCTTTAAACTTCATTTTTTCATTTTCAGAAAGCTTAAAGCGAAGCCCTTTGATATCATGAGTCAAATCTTCGATTTTTTCGACTGTGGTCTCAAATTCCTTGATACTTAAAAGTTCATCGGGGACTTCAATTTTTATATCATTTTTGACCTTAACCTGACATGAAAGCCGAACATTATTTTTTATTTCTTCGTCGTTCAAATAAGGTGTTTCGGTTGGCAAAAGCGGGCCAGCGCCATCGAGCACCTTACATTTGCATGTTCCGCAGCTGCCACGTCCGCCGCAACCGGAAGGCAGAAAAAGCTTTTCGCCTGCCAGGGTCGATAAAAGGCTGGCCCCACCTTCAACTTTGAATTCTTTTTCTTTGTCGTTGACATCAATAGTACATTCGCCATAGGTAGCAAAAAAATACTCGGCAATGAGTAATAAAACAGTTAAAGCACCGCTTAAAGCACTTAAAACAATAGTTGCAGTCAATATCTGATTCATTTTATTCCCTGTGTCAGTTAATTCTTACAATTCCTGAAAAGCCGATAAATGCCATAGCCATAATTCCGGTTATAATCAAAGCTATGCCGGCACCTTCGATTTCGGGTGGAACCTTCGATCTTTTTTCCATTTTCACTCTTATGCCGGCAAGGGCAGCTATTGCCAGGGCCCAGCCCACTCCGGAACCAAGACCGTAAGCAATTGTCTGTAAAAAGGTATATTGTCTGATTATCAGAAAAAGTGATGTTCCAAGTATGGCGCAGTTAACGGTTATCAAGGGCAAAAATATGCCAAGAGTCAAATAAAGCGCCGTGCTGACCCGCTCAATAATCATTTCTATTATCTGAACGAATGCTGCAATTACAATTATGAAAGCAATGTACTGCAGATATTCGAGTTCGTTGGGTACCAGCAATTTATAGTAAACCAGCCAGTTTAACGGGGCAGTGCATGTCAGAACAAAAATAACCGCACCACCTAGCCCGATTGAGCTTTTAAGATCTTTGGAAACAGCCAGATAAGAACACATTCCCAGAAAATTGGTTAAAAGAATATTGTTGGTAGTAATTGCTGCAAAAAATATAATAAAGGGGTTAATACTTTGAATATCCATTATTTACCCCCCCGGTTCGATTTATTAATAGAGCGGGCAATCCATATATAGGTTGCCAGACCAAAGAACCCGCTGGGGGCAATTACCATTAAATTCCATTTGGTCCAATCCCGGGGAATAATTTCGATTCCAAAAAAGCTGCCAAGCCCAAGAGGCTCTCTAACCATTGCAATCGGGAGAAGAACCATTGAATAACCGATGCCGCCCCCCAGACCGTCTAAAACGGCGTCCCAGGGTTTATTAGCCATAGCATAGCCTTCGGTTCTTCCCATAACAATACAGTTGGTAATAATAAGACCTACATAAGGCCCTAATTGATTGCTGATTTCCGGAAGATATGCGTCTAGAAAAATTTTAAGAATTATTACATAAGCCGCTATTATCAGAACCTGAATAATCATTCTAACCCGCCGGGGGATTGCGTTTCTCAACAAGGAAACGGTAAGGCAGGACATCATTAGAGTAAAAATCAGCCCAATACACATTACCAGGGTATTCTTAACCAGATTGGTAACCGCAAGAGCAGAACAAATTCCTAGAATCTGGCCTATAATCGGGTTTTGTTCCCAGATCATTCTTTTGAAAGCGGCCGTTCCCTTAACAGGGCCATTGGCTGGACTCAATTTTCAGCCCCCCTTTCAAGCGTTGTTAAAATCTGATTTACTGATTTGTTAATTATGGTTTCCAGAGCAGAGGTGGTTCCGGTAGCGCCGGTAATGCCGTCTATCTCTCTGGGTTTGTCTGCAGAGCCTTCCGGAACAAAATCAAGCCTCACGCCCTCGCTATCAGGTGCCGGTATTGGCTTGTCGGCGAACCTTGCTTTAAACTGAGGTTCGCTTATACGACCACCAAGTCCCGGAGTCTCACCATGCTGGGTAAACTCGATTCCTTTAATTACCTGAGCCCTGGGAGCGATTGCAATAAAGCCTTTTATTACATCCCAGAAGCCCTGCCCGGAAAAAGAACAGACTACTATATCTTTGTCAGAACTTTTAAGTTTGAACCCTTGAAGGCTTTTGCCTGTAAAAGCCTCATGGTTATCTACATTTTTTTTGTAAAAAACCTGAAGATCATCAGTTGAAAGTTTGGCTGTCTCAGATGCATAGCCAAAAAGCGAAAGAATTACTTTTTGCCTGGCCGCAACTTTGTTGTTGTTTATAGTTTCCTGAAGCGCAGCGTTTACACCACTAACCAGCAAAGCAAAAACTGCGGTTACAACAACAGTAAACAGAACTGTTTTGATTTTATCAATCATGCCGCTTTCTCCTTTGCCCGCGCTTCCCATCCTTTTATGCCGATTTCTATCAAGGGACCAAAAGTGTTTCCGAGAAGAATGGCAAACATAAAGCCCGCATTAAAAACCGAAAGACTTCTGATTATGGTTGCTAAAAAGCCGATTAACCCGGCATATATCCAGCGTGCCTTGTTGTTGGTCGGAGCAGAAATAGGCTCAGTAATCATAAAAGTTGCGGCAAATACCATTCCTCCCGCAAAAATATTAATTAAAAGGCTTTGCGTTAAAGGAAAAAAGTCCAGCCCGGCAGCAATTAGAAAAATCTTGGCAATCAGCAGGCCGATAAAAGGGCCAACAAGAAGGGGTATAAAAATGACCTTATTATAAAGAAGCCAGATAAGGCCAATCACGATCAGAATCACACTTGTTTCTCCCATGGAGCCGTTAATATTACCGATGGCAAGCCGCCCCGGAGATATACTGTTAAAAGAATCCAGCGCTTTTTTCGCAGCCTCTTTATCATCATCTTTTAAGGCCTGACGGTAATATGAATGTAGCTTTTTGACTGAAGACAGAGTGGTAGCGCTTGTTATGGCATCTATGTTGAAAATGCTTGATTCAACATCAGCCGTACGGGCGACTACCGGATCAGGCGTATATTTGGCAAAGCCTGCCAAACCACCTTGAAAGGGAGCATACCAGGTAGCAGCAAGGGCTGCGGGAAAACTAATATATAAAAAACAACGCCCAACCATGGCAGGATTGAATATATTTTTACCGAACCCCCCAAAGGCCATTTTAGCAAAAACAATGCAGAAAATACTACCAACGGTGATTTGCCAGAAAGGCACATTCGGCGGGCTTATCAGAGCAAGTAACATTCCGGTAACAAGAGCTGCTGCAGAGGCAGGCTTGTTGTCGCGACGAGTGAACAGATACTCGGTAAGCCAGCAACAAAACATAGCTACCAGAGTATAAACTGCAGCGCGCCAGCCAAAATTATAAATTGCGCCAAGTAATGGAAAGCAAAGCGCAATCAACATATTTACCTGTGGCTTTTGATATTGAATATAAGGTTTAAGAAAACTGGACATAATTCCTCATAAGATTAAATTCTAATATAATTTATTTTATCGACTCAATTACAAACTCCGCAGACTCTGAAGGATGAACCAAAGGCAGCCCATGCCCAGCGTCTTCTAGAATCTTAATTTTTGCATTTTTAATTTTTTCTTTAACAAGCTCAAGCTGATTTTCGCTGGAGCAAACCTTGTCTTCTTTGCCGGCCAGAACCATTACCGGGCATTTAATTTCGCTTAGCTTGCCGTGCACTTCATCTAATATTTCGAGCATCATGTTTTTGTCGTTCATAGTAGCCAGAAGAGACTCAAATCTGGTATATCTCGGCAACCAGGTTTCAAGATAACTATCTGGCAAACGATCGGGAGCGTAAACTTTTTCAAGATGCTTTTCCATTTTATTTTGCGACAAGGCTGGCAGCATTACTCCCAGCAGGGTTCCCAGTATTGCACCCTTGGCAAGCTCCGGAATGCTTGAAGGTTTTTCATTTTTGTTGTCGGGAGTCAAATAAGGAGCAAGAAAAACAAGTCCCTTGACCTTTTCGGGGTATTTAATGGCAATTTTGGCAGCAGTAAAACATCCCAAAGAATAGCCGACTATCCAGGTTTTTTCGTCTGCAAGTCTGTCAATCAAACGCGAATAAAGCTCGGTTTCATACCAGGGATCTGGTTCTTCATAAATGATTTCTTCGCTGTTCATATGACCGGGTCGGTCGAGAAAAATACATTTAAAGCCTTTTTCTGCCACTTTTTCACATACGGATGTAAAGTCTTTTCGACTACCGGGGTTCCCATGGAGAAACAATATTGTTTCGCCTTTGCCCGATACCGAATATGAAATTCTGGTATTATTTATTTCAATTGCTGATGTTTGCTCAAGTATGCTCATGCCTTTATATGCTCCTCTTGTTTTATTGATTTTACCATAGCAAAATTAAATTTGCAGGAACAATTCTGACTTTATATGACAAATTATCAACTATTCTCGGTCAATTATTATTAGCTGGTTACCAAAAGTTCTGGTATTATTTCTTTCTGTCAAATATAGAATTTTAACCACAGAGAGCACAGAGTGCACCGAGACGATTTTTTAATCTTTTTCAGCCAGTGTTCACATCAACAGCAAGCCCTCAGAAAAACACCAGTGTTTTTCTGAGGGC
>JBNJGH010000089.1:6130-13623 GCA_051747585.1 Candidatus Rifleibacteriota bacterium | reverse complement strand
GTCTTCGAGTCTGTCGTCGGACAAAAGCAGGGGGTCGCCACCGGATACCACAATGTCACGCACCTGAGGTGTGTTTTTTATGTATTCTATTGCCTTGTCAATGTGCTTTGAGGGCATCGCTTCGTCTTTGTGCCCGGCAAATCTACGGCGGGTGCAGTGACGACAATACATCGAGCATTGATCGGTCACCAGCAGAAGAACGCGATCCGGGTATCTGTGGGTAAGACCGGGAACCGGCGCGTCGCCATCTTCGTGGAGAGGATCTTCGAGGTCAGCGGGAGATTTATAAAGCTCTGCAGCTGTTGGAATGGCCTGTTTTCTAACCGGATCATTATCGTTATTCGGGTCTATAAGAGTCAAATAATAAGGCGTTATTGCCATGCGCAAAGTTTTAAGACATTTATCAACGCCTTCGATTTCTTCAGGAGTTAGAGAAATATATTTTCTTAGCTCATCGCTGTTTTCGATTCTGTTTCTAACCTGCCATTTCCAGTCGTTCCAGTCGGCATCTGAAACATCAGGAAATAGTTTTTTTCTGCGTTCAATATGTTTTGTATTTTTCTTGTTCATTTCTATTACCTTTCCTTGCTACGTTTCGCAGTGGAAAACTCAGCAATATACCTCTTTGAACAGCTTCATAAGTTCAGGGCTTTCACGTAAAACGCTGAAAGTTATTTCAGCGTGTCCCTTTGTGTAGCCATTACCGATAATCATTGTTACGTCCTTGCCAACTCCTTCTGCCCCAAGTGCCGCCTGGGTAAAGCTTGTTGCCATCGAGAAAAAGTAAACAGTTCCTTCGTCTCTGACCGGTAAAACGCATGACATTTCACAGTCGGGTACATTAAGACAGTTTATTGAAATATCATACTCCTTCCCGTTGTTAGCTGCAAGAGAGGCGTTTAACACGGCTACCGGATCTTTGGCGTTAACTTCAAGGATTTCATCGCAGAAACCAAGGTTTTTAAGGCGTTTTATGTTTTCGGGATTTTTTTCCAGAGCGACTACCCTTCCGGTTGGGCCAACTCTTTTTCTTGCTTCATAACAGCAAAGAAGGCCGGATTTTCCGCCTGCTCCAAAAATAAGAACTGACTGGCATGGTTTTACCAGCTTGGCAACCTGTGCCGGAGCTCCGCAGACATCCATCGCTGCCATAGAGACATTTTCTGAGAGGTCTGAGGGTATTCTGGCATAGATACCGCTCTCAAAAAGAACAGCCTTCCCGCTTATATTGACCCGGTCGATGTTTTTGTCGATGCTGTGAATCTCATCAATTCTTAGTGGCGTCAAAGAAAGTGATACAAGGGTAACAATTTTATCGCCTTCTTTAAGATCAATTTTGTCTTTCAAGGCATTGCCGATTTTTTCTATTTTTCCAATCAAAACTCCGCCAGAACCAGTAACCGGGTTTTTCATCTTTCCAAATTCTGCAACTATCGCTTTAATTTGTCGTGCAATTTCTTCTTCGTTGCCGCCGGCTTCTTCTTTTATTTGGGTGAAGCTTGCTGAATCTATGTTCAAAGCGCTGACATCAATAAGAATTTCATTGTCGAAAATTCGGTCCATATTGTTGTCAAGCTTCAGAGCCGGTTGAGGTAAACTGCCTTTTGGGTCAAGTGATCTATGAGTGCCGTATTTACATCCATTCTCCATTTTATAACCTGCCTGAGTTTTATTGTTTTATTGTGATCAGCTGATCTGCCACTTTAAAGTCTGCTTCTGTATTGGCTTTGATTTCTTCTACATTTGAATTCTCATGAATTTCGGTCAGGATTAAGCCATCAGGAGTGACTTTAAAAACGCCAAGTTCTGTAACAATCATTTTAACTACATTTACCGCCGTTAAAGGCAGGCGACATTTCTTTAAGATTTTCGGCGAACCTTTGGCAGTGTGCAAAGTTGAAATAATAACGTTTTGGGCACCAACTACCAGATCCATTGCGCCGCCCATGCCCGGAACTCTTTTCCCCGGAATAATCCAGCTGGCCAGGTTGCCTTCCTGGTCTACTTCCAGTGCTCCGAGCACTGTGTGTTGAACGTGGCTGCCACGAATCAGGCCAAAAGAAACAGCGCTGTCAAAATACGAACCATGGGGTAAAACCGTAACCAGGCTTCCGCCTGCATTGGTTATGTCGGGGTCTTCCTGTCCTGGTTCAGGGGCCGGTCCCATTCCCATAATGCCGTTTTCCGACTGGAGATAAACATTTACATCTGATGGTATATAATTGGCAACCAGGGTTGGCAGACCAATTCCCAGATTGATAATCTCGTCATCATTAAATTCTTTTGCAATGCGCTTTGCAATTATCTGTTTAGCAAGCTTTGTATCTTCTATCATTATTTTTACTCCCTTTTTGTTCTTTGCTCAGCTCTGGGTGCTTTTAAATACATGATCAACCAGAGGAGCCGGAGTGATAATACTTTCAGGGGTTAAAGTGCCCGTTTTTACAATCTCCGGAGTCTCGACAACAACAGTTTTTGCAGCAAAGGCCATAACCGGGTTAAAGTTGCGAGCCGTTGCATGGTAAACAACGTTCCCGGCCTCATCTACCTTGTGTCCCTTTATCAGGGCGATGTCAGCTTTTAATGGCATTTCGAGCAGATAATCGCAGCCATTGATCGTCATTTTCTTTTTTCCCTTTTCCACGGGAGTGCCAACGCCGGTAGGGGTTAAAAAGCCGCCCATACCCATACCACCTGCCCTGATCTGCTCGATCAGAGTGCCCTGAGGTACCAGATCTACAGAAAGAATGCCTTCGACCATTTGTTTGCCAGTTTCGGGGTTGGTGCCAATGTGGGAAGTGATAACCTTTTTAACCAGTTTTTCGGCAACCAGGCGACCTATGCCTTTATCGGGGAAAGATGTGTCGTTACAGATTATGGTGAGATCTTTGACGCCTTTCTGGATAATAATATCCACAAGAGCTTCGGGGGTTCCGCAATTTAAAAACCCGCCAATCATCAGCACCATGTCATCTTTGATAAGTTCTGCGAACTTTTCTTTGCTGATTAGCTTTTTAAACATGTTTAAACCTTTCGTATTTATTTAATGAATTATTCAGACAGCTGTGTCAGCTTTAAGTCCGAGTATTTGTCTCGCTTCGTCAGGGCTTGCAATGTTTCTGCCCAATTCTTTCGCCAGTCGAACAGCTTTTTCGACCAGAGCGCCATTTGATTGAGCAAGAACACCTTTTTCGAGATAAATATTGTCTTCGAAGCCAACTCTTACATTACCGCCGGATATTATAGAGGCTGCCGCCATCTGGAACTGAGCTCTGCCGATGCCGGATACGGTAAAGGTGCTGCCTGCAGGGATGCTCGCCTGCAGAAAGGCCAGGTCTCGAATAGAAGCTGAGATTCCGCCTTTGACGCCCATCACGAAATTAAAGTGCATCGGTGCCAGAATCAAACCCTTCTTATGCAGGCGCAGGGCAGTGTCTATCATGCCTTTGTCGAACACTTCAATTTCAGGTTTTATTTTAAGGCCCAGCATTCGTTCGGCAAATGCAATTATTGTGTTTTCTGAATTTACGAAAATTTCATCGCCGCCAAAATTCACGGTTCCACAATCCAGAGTTGCCATTTCAGGGTGCAGCAGTGTGGGCTGCAGGCGCTCTTCGTTGCTCATTCCGACCGCTCCGCCGGTTGAAGGCTGAATAATGGCTTCGGGGCATGCTTCTCTTATTGCCTTGATGCATTGCTTAAACCGATCTTTGCTTTGGGTCGGGGTCCCATCATCCTCTCTGACATGAAGGTGAATTATTGAAGCTCCGGCCTGGTAAGCGCTCGAAGCTTCGCGGGCTATTTCCTCTACCGTATAGGGAATTGCGGGATTATGCTCTTTTGTTACTTCAGCACCGCAAATTGCGGCGGTTATAATTAACTTTTCCATAATTATCAATATTTTTTCTCGTCTATATAGCTTAACGCCTGGTCGACGGCTTCAAGAGTGTAATTCAGGTCTGCTTCGCTATGTCGATAGCAGATATAGCCATGATGATATGGCTGTAAGAATACTTTGCGGCGTATCAATTGAGTGTAGAAATCTTTGCGCATTTCTTTGTAGGTTTTGTCAGCATTCTTTTTGAAGGTGACAAAAGGCATTTGCGGTATTGGCGAGGTTTCTGTTTCTACCTTGTGGGAAGCGCAGATTTCGGCGAGTTTCTGGTTGAACCACTCACCTTTGCGCTTAATTTCGTCCAGAACGTTGTTCTGTTCTATAAAATCGAGGGTTTTGAGCGCAGCTGCATAAGCTATGCTGTTAGGAAAGAATGTGGAAGAAATGAATACGTCTTTTTCTATTACTTTCATTATTTCTTTTTTGCCGACACATGCACTTATTGCATAACCGTTGGCAAGAGCTTTACCAAAGGCAGAAAGGTCGGGAGTTACCCCGTAAAGCATTTGAGCTCCGCCAAGGTGAATTCTAAAACCTGTTCTGATTTCGTCAAAGACAAGAACTACTCCGTATTTGTCGGCCAGGTCTCTGACACCCTGGAGAAAACCTTTTTCAGGGTATTCGCACTGGTTGCCGAGGGGATGGCCGATTGGGGTGATAATTATACAAGCTGTATCATCTCCATGCTTTTTTAATAAATCATCCAGTTCTTCGAGATTGTTGTACTTAAATTCGAGAGTGTCTTCATAAAGCTTTGCCGGAATACCGCCCTTGACTTCGACACACCAGTCATGCCAGCCATGATAGCCACATCTGATGACTTTATTGCGTCCGGTGTAGCCTCTGGCAACTCTTACCGCAAGAGTAGTGGCATCTGAACCTGTTTTAGTAAAAACAGTGGTTTCTGCACAATCAATAATTTTACTTAGTTTTTCTGAAAGATCATTTTGAATTTTTTGCGTAAGCGAAAAACAGAAACCTTTTTTTCTTATCTGGTCTATTGCTGCGTTATCTATTTCTTCTTCGCGATGACCAATGATTATCGGGCCATAAGCGCAGAGATAATCGATATATTCATTGCCGTCTATATCGGTTATTTTTCCACCCTTTCCATGATCGAAGTAAATCGGGTATTCGCCTTCAACAAAATTATAAGGCCTTCGGATGCCTAATACTCCACCCGGGGTGCATCTTTTGCCACGTTCATACTCTTTGAAATTATTGGTTAAGTTAAGTTTAGGAGCATCCAACATTCTTTTACCTCCGAAATTGACTGACAAGTATCACAGGTCAGTAAGCTGGGTATAAGATAAAATAATGCCGGTATAGGGGAATTCTTGGCGCAGAAGTAACAATGGGTGAAGTTTTGTTCCCCTGAAATGCGGATATATAACTCTCTTACAAGCTTTAACAATACTTTGCTCATTCCCGACCTTGCATTTTTTTATCTTTACAGGAACCTGATATTTTATTCTAGATATGTGCACAGATAAAATCAAATTATAATTTTGTTTTTAGCGAAAAATATTACAAAAAATTGGGATCAGTTGCAGAAAAATTGATTTATGTTTATCCTTATAAGGTGCGAGTCAAAGTAGAAAATAGAGTATTGATCAGAAAAACTGTCGCAGCATTTTTATTTTTGATGCTGCTGTTGCTTAACGCATTTTCTACCGTCGGTGCTTATATTGAACTCTGTCACCATACAGATCATAATCCTCTGGTTCTTTCACAATGCAATCAGCTGTCAAAGTTAACTGCTCATGAAATCTCTCATGAGGTGAAAATTGTTAACCATGTCGAATGCAGTTCTTCGGAGTTAGACCATAATACCCATGAAATTTTATATGGTGTCACAGATTATAAAAAGCTTAAACTTTTGTGCGGGCCTGTAAAATATTCTCTAGAAGTTGATAATTTTGCAAAAGACTCAGAAGATTTTAAAGGCTTTATTGCCGGGTTTAGCCCTTGCTCGTCAGACTTTGAACTTGATGCTATAAGATCAGTTTGCCTGATAATTTGATACTTTTTGTCATTTTTTAAGACAAATATCAAAATTATCAGGAGACAGGTTAATGCATACTTATAAAAGCTCAGTTATTTTAGTTCTCATTTTTTCATTCTTATTTTTCTTTCTTAATGGCGTGTCAGCTATTGATAATGCTTCTCGTTCCGGTATTACCGTTGAAGCTGCACTCAAACTGGCGTTAGAAAATAATCCGGAATTTAAAGCTCTCAGGCAGAATATTGCAATTGTTGATGGTAAAATATTTCAGGCGGGGCGTAGCCCCAACCCCGAACTAAGCGTAGAGTTCGAAGATTTTGCCGGGAAAGGCGAGCTTTCAGGAACTCAGGCAATCAAGCAAGCTGTAGGTATCAGTCAGAAAATCTTGACCGGCAATAAAATTGGCAGAAGGGTCGAAGTAGAAAAAGTAAAGAAGCAGATTGAAGTTGCTAACCTTGAATTAAAAGAATTGCAGCTTAGAAAACAAGTTTTGTTGAAATTTTTTGAAGCCTTTTTCTTTAAAAAGCTTATTGATACTGAAACCGAGTATCTTGAAATTTTAAAACATAATGCCGAAGCTGTTGCAAAAAAAGTTGAAGCGGGTGAATCTCCTTCTATCGATATAACCAGAGCCCAGGTAGAACTAACAACTGCAAGAATAGAACAAAAAACTCTGGTAAGAAAATATCATAGTGCTCTACTTGAGTTGTCAACCTTATGGGGAGATCCGGCTGCTGATTTTAAACTGATTTATGATAATACTTCACAACCTTTGTCTGAAGAATTTCAGCAAAATGATTTTGGCACCAGTTTAAAAAATCATCCTTATTCGCAAATTGCAGAACTGAATTCACGGCTGGCCCGTGCAGAGAAACAGGTGGCAAGGTCTAAGGCCAGCCCGGATTTAGAAATCTCAGCCGGAGTGGAAAGATCTAGAACTGACGATAACCACGGTTATTTTGCTGAAGTCAGTGTTCCACTTTTTATTTTTGATCGAAGTCGGGGTTTAATAAAATCTGCCGCCGCCGAGATAGAAAAAGCCGAAAATCTTAAAAATCAAACCAGACTTGAACTGGAAAAAGAATTTTTGCAGTTGCAGAAAGAACTTTTGTCAGTTTCTGAAGAATACAATAATTGTGTCAATGTTCTTTTGCCCGGATCCTTGAAAGCCCTGAATCAAATGCAGCAAGCTTATGACGAGGGTGAGCGTGAGTTGCTTGAGCTGTTCGATGCTCGCCGGGTTTATTTAAATACCCGTAAGGTTTTCGTTCAGATAGAGGGTGAAAAGTTTAAAACTTTAATTGAGCTTGGCATCTTGACCGGTCTTGAGAATAGTATCTTTGCAATTGAAACACAGGGAACACCGGAGGAAGTTAATGAATAAGAAAAATTTAAAGAAGATATTTTTGTTTTCTCTTTGTGCTGTAATTTTAATAGGTTTTGCGGTATCGGGGCAGCATACAGAACATAACTCTGAAGAATGCACTGAGCATAATCATGAAGCCGATGTTGAAACTGAAGCGGATGAGCATGCAGGTCACGATCATGAAGCCGATGTTGAAACTGAAGCGGATGAGCATGCAGGTCACGATC
>JBNJGH010000089.1:0-6030 GCA_051747585.1 Candidatus Rifleibacteriota bacterium | reverse complement strand
GCCGATGTTGAAACTGAAGCGGATGAGCATGCAGGTCACGATCATGAAGCCGATGTTGAAACTGAAGCGGATGAGCATGCAGGTCACGATCATGAAGCCGATGTTGAAACTGAAGCGGATGAGCATGCAGGTCACGATCATGAAGCCCATGTTGAAACTGAAGCGGATGAGCATATAGGTCACGATCATGAAGCCCATGTTGGAACTGAAGCGGATGAGCATACAGGTCACGATCATGAAACCCATGTTGGAACTGAAGCGGATGAGCATACAGGTCACGATCATGAAACCCATGTTGAAACTGAAACAGATGGACATGAGGGACACGACCATTCTGCTCATGATGAGCATTCCGATTTGCTCGTAATAAATGAAAAGCAGCAGAAAAATGTCGGATTGAGAATTGAACGCGCCAAAAAGGGCAATATAAGTAAAAACATTGTTTTAACCGGAAGTATAGTTTTAAACGCTGACAGCCTGGTCAATCATGTTTCCAGAGCCTCGGGAATAGTCGAGAAAATAAATGTAAGCGAGGGTGATTATGTCAGACGCGGCGATGTTCTGGCAATAATTGACAGTGCAGAGCTCGGTAGAACAAAATCAAGATTTTATGAAATTTTCAATGAAGTCGGTGCTTGTTCGATTGATCTTCGTAGATTTGAAGTGGTTGCTCGAAATACGAAGAAATTGTTGAATCGTCTCCAAAAGCGACCTGAACTTGATTTTATTCAGAACGTTGAATTCGGAGACATGGGCGAATATGGTTCAGGCCTTCTAACTTCCTATGCAGAATTTCTTGTAAGTCAAAAGTCGTTTGAACGCAAAAAGAGGCTGTATAAAGAAAAAATTGTAAGTGAAAAAGACTATCTCCAGGCCCAGAACAATTACGAAAAAGCAATGGCGAGATAT
Source organism: Candidatus Rifleibacteriota bacterium (assembly GCA_051747585.1). Lineage (GTDB taxonomy): Bacteria > Muiribacteriota > Ozemobacteria > Ozemobacterales > Ozemobacteraceae > DYKG01. Next base: position 5,121 of record JBNJGH010000089.1, on the reverse strand, counting down.
TTTGCTCAGCGCGATAATGCCACCTTTGAAATAAAACAGAAGCTTCTCGAGTTGCAAAGAACTTTAAGGGTCAATGAATTTAAACTCAGAACGGTCGAGCGTGAGCTGCAACTTCTTGGGCTTACTCACAAAGAAATTTCTGAAATCAGACAACAGGGACATCAAATTCAGCAGAGCTGCACTGAGCCTGATTGTAAAGAGTGCGCCACCAGCCCGGATTCTGAAGCCGGCTATTTAAAAGATAAGTCTTTTTCTCAAATTTCAATCAAAGCCGGTAGAAGCGGTACCGTTACTTTTCGAGATCTCAGTCTGGGTCAGGAAGTCCAAAAGAACAGTATTTTGTTTACAGTTGCCAATCTAACAAGTCTTTGGGCTGTCTTACAGGCACCCAGCTCGGATTTCAGTTTTGTCAAGCCAGGTATGAAAGTTGAAATCAGCTCTGCCTCTGGTGTGAAAACATCAGGTCGAGTTCTGTTGATTAAACCGGTTCTCGATCAGCAAACCAGGACCTTTGCCATCAGGGCTTCTGTGGATAATCAGGATAGAAACTGGCTGCCGGGTATGTTTATAAATGGCGAAATCGATATATCCGCCGAAAGTCTTCCGCTGGTAATTAAACGAAGTGCAATTCAAGTGGTCGATGGGGAAACAGTTGTTTTTGCGCCAAAGGAAAATGGTTTTGAGGTTTTACCGGTTAAAACCGGTCGCCGGGATGACTCGTTGGTAGAGATAGTAAGCGGAATGAGACCCGGGCAAAAATATGTATCAACCGGTGCTTTTGCTCTTAAAGCGATCAAGTTGACAACGGGCCTGGATCCCCATGCCGGTCACGGGCATTAAGGAGCAGTATATATGTTGAATAAAATTATAGAATTTTGCCTGCGAAAATATGGCCTGATTTTCTTTTTAACCATAATTTTGATTGTTTCGGGTGTTTATTCTTACAAAAATATGCCCTTAGACGCTTTCCCCGACATTTCTCCGGTAATGGTTCCGATTTTTGCAGAGGCTCATGGAATGGCTCCGGAAGAAGTTGAAAGATTTGTTACCTGGCCGATTGAGTCGGCAATGAATGGTTTGCCTGATGTCCAATACACCAAGTCTACTTCGGCTTTTGGTCTGGCTGTAATATATGTTTACTTTTCGGATGCAACAGACATTTACTTTGCCCGCCAACTTGTTTCAGAGCGCCTGGCTGCTGCCGAAAATGAACTACCCAGCCTTCACGAACCACCGGTTCTAGGGCCCATATCAACAGGGCTTGGGCAAATTTTCATGTATTATTTAACCGCCGATCCAAAAGAGATTGATACAAAAGGCAAGAGCATGCCCACCTGGCTTAGAGAGCTTAATGACTGGGTAATTAAATACCAGCTTCAAACTGTAAAAGGGGTTACGGCTGTGTTATCTATGGGCGGAGAAGTGCTGCAATACCAGCTTAAAATTGATCCGGGCAGCTTGCTGAAATATAATCTTACAATTTCGCAGGTAGTTGAAGCAATACGTAACAATAATCAAAACGTTGGCGGCCAGTTCCTGACACTGGGTTCAGAAGAACACCTGGTAAGAGGTATTGGTCTGCTTGATTCAATTGACAGCATGAAAAAAATTCAGGTCAAAACTTTTAACGGAACACCTGTCTTTATCAGTGACCTGGGAAAAGTAGAATTCGGCAGAGAAATTCGACGTGGTGCTGTCAGCAGAAATGGGAAGAAAGAAGTTGTCTCCGGCATAGTAATGAAGCTTTATGGAGAGAACACTTCTAAAGTTATAGACAACCTTCATAAGAAGCTTAAGCAGATTCAAACTTCTTTGCCTGATGGGGTTGAGATTGTTCCCTATTATGATCAGGCCGAACTGGTGGAAAAAGCTACTGGCACTGTTACCGATGCTCTGTTAAAAGGTGCTTTGCTTATTGGCATAGTTCTTCTATTATTTCTCGGGAACTTTAGAACTGCATTTATAGTTATGCTGTCTTTGCCGTTATGTGCAATGGTTGCAGCAATTATTATCAGGCAGACAGATATTTCTGCAAATCTGATGTCGTTAGGTGGTATTGCTATTGCAATTGGTATGCTTTGCGATGGCTCTATCGTTATGATTGAGTCAATTTTGATGAAATTGAGCAAGAATAAGGGTTCAAATAAGTTTTATCTGATAAAAAGTGCTGCCAGCTCAGTTTCCAGGCCCATTCTTTTCTCGGGAGCTATAGTTATGGCGGTGTTTGTGCCTCTGCTGACTCTCGAGGGGGTTGAAGGCAAAATGTTTTCGCCAATGGCGTTTTCAATATCTGCTGCCATGCTGGGTTCTGTTATTGTTGCTCTCTTTATTGTCCCGGCTATCAGCTTGTTCTTTCTCAAAGACGAAAAAATTTCTGAAACACGTCTGGTGCTAAAGCTCAGAGAGATTTACAAATCATTACTTGAAAAAGCTTTGCTGAACAGCAAAAAAATTGTGGGGCTGGCTTTGATATTGTTGATTGCGACTCTACTGGTTGCTACAACCCTGGGAACCGAGTTCATGCCTGTGCTTGAAGAAGGCTCGATTTTTATCGGGGTAACCATGGCACCGTCGATTTCGCTCGAAAAAGCGGTAGATAAAATTATGAAAATGGAACGGGTTATAAATAAATTTGAGGAAGTTGATGAGACCGTTTCAAGGGTCGGAAGGCCAGAGGCAGGCAGTCATCCTCATCCCGTAAATTATGGCGAGATTCATATCGAGCTCGAACCTTTGTCCAGGTGGAAAAATAATCGAAGCAAGGCTGATTTAATCAAAGATTTAGAAGAAGAGCTCGAACAATTTCCCGGAGTTCAGTTGAACTTTACTCAGCCAATTCAAAATTCATTTGATGAGCTTATTTCCGGGGTAAAAACCCAGCTTGCCATCAAGGTGTTTGGCGACGATTTGAGCCTGTTGCAAAGCAAAGCCCAGGAAATAAAAAACAGCATAGATAATATTCCGAATCTGGTTGATCTTTCGCTTGAACAGAGCTTCGGCCAGCCACAGATTAAAATCGTTCCGGACCGAGAGCTTTGTGCCCGTTATGGTGTAAGTGTCGACAAGGTTCTTGAGCTGGTTAAGTATGCTATCGGCGGCGATGTTGTCGATTCTATTTTTATCGATACGCGAAGATTCGGTATTTATGTTCGATATCAGGAAAAATATCGCAAAGATCTTCATGTCATTGAAGAAATGCTTCTTTCTACCGGTAATGGTATGAAGATACCGTTAAAGCAGATTGCCAGAATAGAGGCTGTAACAGGCCCTTTGCAGATAAATCGAGAGAACAATCAGCGTCGTTGGACAGTTATGGGCAACATAAGAGGAAGAGACCTCGGGAGCGTGGTAAGTGATATTCAGACTCGTATTGCCGAAAAAATTCAGCTGCCCGCCGGTTATTACATAGAATTCGGCGGACAATTCGAAAATCAGCAAAGGGCAATGAAAAAGTTGTCGATTATTGTTCCGATGGTTATTTTGCTGGTTCTGGTAATGCTATGGATGACTTTTTCCTGTATAAGACATGCGTTGATTATTTTCACAATGGTTCCTTTGTCGGTTATAGGCGGCATCTGGGGGCTGAAAATTATGGGTGAATATTTGTCGGTTCCTGCTTCGATAGGCTTTATTGCGTTGTTTGGTATGGCGATGCTCGATGGTATGGTAATGCTTTCCTGCTTTCTTGATCTTAAAAAGAGCAGAAAAAGTATTTACGAGGTAATAGTTGAGGGCAGTTTAACCCGCCTTGCGCCCGTGCTGGTAACTACTATAACTACATTGTTCGGTCTTTTGCCGCTATTAATGGCCAGAGGAATCGGTGCAGAAGTGCAAAGACCGTTGGCGGCAGTGGTCGTTTTCGGCTTGTTTACCTCGACCTTTCTCACCCTTTTTGTTATTCCATGCATTTACAATCTGGTAGAAAATAGAGGTGAATAGAACAGATTAAGGCTTTAGATTTCTATGGTTGTCCCTGTGTTATAATGACTGAAATAACTTGTTATTTAATGTGGGGGATATTTATGAAATCTAAGCCTTTTCTTGTCTTTCTTTGTTTGTTTTCGTTTGTCGCAGTCTCGAATTTGAGACTTCAGGCGCAAATTATGTTCGAAAGCATTGCTGTCCCCGAAGCCAGCGGAATTGTCGGCTTATCGGATGGTCAGGATATAATAGTAGATGATGATATAGGTGTCTTTTTCCTTGACAGGAAAATGGAAGCCAAGCTTCGCTTAAGCGCAGCAAAATTTGATTGTCTTCGAGATCTTGAAGGAGTTTCGCTTAGCTCTGATAAAAAAAATGTTTATTTTCTTTCCGAAGATGGCGGCATTATTTCCCGCTCATTAATTGAAGTTAAAAATGGTAAGTTTAAGCTCAATGATCCTGAAGTTTTAGGCAGTCTTCGTAAGCTGAACAACAAAAAAAACAAAGGTTACGAAGGCATTGCAATTTTCAAAATTGACAACAAAGATCATCTGCTTGCAGTTCACCAGGAAAAACCCAGGGCGCTTGCAATTTATTCGTTGCCTGAACTTAAGTTGACAACAATGTGCAAGCTGCCGGCAGATTTGAAGCAATTGCTCGACAACCTTTCAGATGTATTTGTTGACGCTGACAATGGCAATATTCTTCTCCTTTCGGGAAAATCCGGACGGATTGTTGAAGTTAAAGCCAAAATTAAAAAAGATATAGAAGAACTCGAGATAATTCAGGTTATCAACATTAAAGGCGCTTTTAATGGCCGCCCTGAAGGTATATGCCTCAATAATCGCGGCCAGATTGTAGTGGTCACAGATGGCTCCGGCCGACCGAGCACATATATGATTCTAAAAAGAAACGATATGTTATACCCGGTAAAATAATTCCTTTCATCAGTGCCTGCCTTCTGAGACATTGCGTCATGGTGTGAGGCAAATCCTTTTTCTAAGCCAGCTGATAATTATTGGCCGAAAATTGCTATTTGAAACATAGAAAGTTGCTGTTAGTTCACTTTCATGCTAAAAAGTATTGCATAAGGGGTTTGGATTTTTCTTGGCAATTAATTTCTAAATGCCGATAATTGATCTAGCTAATTGTATTTTGGGGTTAAAAATGAAATGGTTTGACAATTTTCTAGCGCTACCC
>JBNJGH010000088.1:0-13701 GCA_051747585.1 Candidatus Rifleibacteriota bacterium | reverse complement strand
ATCGGTCTCATCTTTTCTCCAGAGTTAAAAGTATATTTCTTTAATTATCCAGAAAAAACAAGATACTGTCAAAATAATGCCCCGAAACAGCAATTCTCGGTATGCGACTATCAGTTGGTTTCAAAAAAAGAAAAATCCTCACACCAAGTCACAAAGCCACAAAGAAACTAACCACAGAGCCCACAGAGAATCACAGAGGATCTTTTTCAGCCATTGTTTCCTTCTTCAGCAAGCCTTCAGAAAAGCACTCGTGTTTTTCTGAAGGCTTGCTGAAGAAGGAAAAGCCGGGCGGTGAAACCGCCGGCTATTTGTCCACAGGACAAATCCTGGCTGAAAAAGATTAAAAAATCAACTCTGTGCCCTCGGTGGCCTCAGTGGTTTAAATTCTATATTTGACAGAAAGAAATAATGCCAGAACTTTTGGTAACCAGCTGATAATAATTGACCGAGAATGGCTGGCCCTTAGATCAACAAGTCATGGTCAGATAACATCAGTTGGTTTCAGAAAAAGAAAAATCCTCTGAAATTAATCAGAGGATTTCTAAAAACTAAAGTAACAGTGCTTTTTTATTACATTCCTATGGCTTTTGCAACACCGTCGCCGTATTTTTCGTCGGCTCGTGTGAAATGTTCGATCATTTTCTTTTGAATTTCAACCGGAACCTTTTTGAGGCTGCCTGCGATATTTTCACAAAGTCCTTTCTGCTGCTCCGGGCTCATGATCCTGAACAGGTTGCCGGGCTGAACATAATCATCGTCAACACCGCGCTTTTGTTCGTAATGATCGGCATCACCTTTGATTTTCAGTGGAGGTTCTTTGAATTCAGGTGCTTCTGCAGGGCCACCAAATGAATTTGGCTCGTAATTGGGGCCATGTCCACCATTGTCGTCAAAACGCATTGCTCCGTCGCGCTGATAAGTGTTGTTAACCTTGGTAGCGTGCGGGCAGTTTACCGGCAGGCGCTCGTAGTTGGTGCCAAGTCTGTATCGGTGCGCATCGGCATAAGAGAAAATTCTCGCCTGCAGCATTTTACAGGGCGAAAAAGAAATACCCGGTGCAACATTGCCTGGTGAAAAGGCTGCCTGCTCGATCTGGGCAAAATAGTTATCCGGGTTCTTGTTCATTTCGAGAATGCCAACCTCAATTAGTGGATAATCGCCATGAGGCCACACTTTGGTCAAATCAAACGGGTTCCAGCGATAGTTTTCTGCTTCTTTCTCGGGCATAATCTGAACATGAAGCTTCCATCTGGGGAAATCGCCTTTTTTAATTGTTTCAAAAAGTTGTTCAGTGTGGTAGTCGGGGTTGCAACCGGCCAGTTCGTCAGCTTCTTCAGGTGGCATGCACTCAATTCCCTGCATGGTTTTAAAATGAAATTTAACCCAGAATCTTTCGTTGTCGGCATTAATGAAACTGTAGGTGTGGCTGCCATAGCCGTTCATAAAAGGAATGCCCTTCGGAATGCCTCGATCGGAGAATAAAATCGTTACCTGATGCAGAGATTCGGGCACCTGTGACCAGAAATCCCATTGCATGGTGTCATTTTTGCAGTTGGTTTGCGGATCACGTTTCTGGGTGTGAATGAAATCAGGAAACTTGATCGCATCTCTAATAAAAAATACCGGGGTATTGTTGCCAACCAGATCCCAGTTTCCTTCTTCGGTATAAAATTTAAGGGCGAATCCTCTAACATCTCTGACTGTATCTGCTGAACCCTTTTCTCCGGCAACTGTAGAAAAACGGCCAAGAACTTCAGTCTTTTTACCGACTTCAGAGAAAATTTTTGCTTTGGTGTATTTGGTTATGTCATTGGTTACGGTAAAAGTGCCGAATGCGCCCGCTGCTTTAGCGTGTACAACGCGCTCGGGAATTCTTTCCCGGTTAAAATGAGCCAGTTTTTCGTGAAGATAATGATCTTGCGACAGCGTTGGGCCACGTTCACCGGCGGTTAAGGAATTCTGGTTGTCTGGCACCGGAATCCCGGCTGCAGTAGTAAGTTTGTTGTCTTTTGTCATAAAAACTCCCCTCTTTAATTTTTCGATAAAATAATATTAGCATTTAAAATTTTATAAAACAAACATAATAGGAATTATTCTTACCAGTACTGCCATATTTGTCATCAGTTATTATTCATTTAATAAAACTAGCAGGCTTTAAGACTTTTTTGCTTTTTATTAAATATTAAAATTTAGCCTGCGCATTTTATAATCTTTCTCGAAACCGATGCCGATCCCGATATCGATACCGATATCGATACCGACAATCGAAGAAATCTAATTTTCAGTATTGACATATTCATGTTTAAATCTGTACAATGTTATGATTACCGTAAGATATTATATAAAGCCCGACTGATAAAAATAATCGGGCACAGAGTTGAGGCAGACACCGGTAATCAATTTAGTTCTTCAACTGTCCTTTAAGACATGGTTCCTGCCTGACCAGTGGAGCCTGTATAAGAGTATCTAAAGTATCAATAAGAAAGGGGTCATGATTTGAAAAAGTTTTTTGCTGTATTAACGATGGTTTTTCTTTTAAGCGGAGGGGTTTTTGCCGGTGAAATAGATTTATCTGCAAAAACAAGCGGAGTAAACATTATTACTCAGAAAATGACCGATCCGAACAATATGAAGATGGTCATGAATTGTTCAATCGATAAGCTGAATTTTTATGACGCAGAAACTCCACAGGGCAATTTCACCGTTCTTCACACTCCCGAATTTTATTTCGGTGGAGACTATGGAACTCCCCAGCTGCCTGTTTTTAACAAGCTGGTTCAAATTCCATTTGGCGCTGATATCAGAGTAGAAGTCAAAGGCTATGAATCAAAAGTTTACGATCTGGCCGATTTTGGTATCTCCAGCCCTATTTTCCCAAGACAGCCCTCTGCACCTAAAGATGGTTCAGAAGTTCCATTTGTTTATGAAAAATCATCTTATATTTTCAAAGGCTTTCACGGATTGCAGCTTGCTTCGTTTAAAGAAGTCGGAACATTGCGCCACATGAGACTTGCTCATCTGACCATTGCACCAATCAAATACAATCCTGTAGAAAATACTATTGTTGTTTATAACAACATCGAATTCGAAGTTATTCTCGAAGACGCCGACATGAAAACCACCAAAACTATGCACAGTAAACACTGGACTCCAGCGTTTGCCGGTTTTGAAAAAATGGTTACAATTCCTGATGCATTACGTTTCGGTTCCAGAAACGATGAACAGGGCTACATGATCGTAGCTGACCCCGCTTTCAAAGAAACAATTGCTCCTTTTGCGGCATGGAAAACTGAAGCCGGCTATAAAGTTGATATGGTTTATACCGATCAGTTTGGCGAAAACCTTCAGGCCGGCTTAAAAGATTATATCCATAATGCTTATAATAATCCGACTGCAGACAAACCGGCTCCAAGTTATGTTCTTTTCGTTGGTGACCACGAACAGATTCCTGCTTTCAGCGGAAAAACCGGAAGTCACATAACTGACCTTTACTATGTTGCAGTAACTCCCGGCGACGTTCTTCCCGACATTCTTACCGGTAGATTCTCTGCACAGACTGTAGCAGAACTCAAACCTCAGGTAGAAAAGACTCTCGAATATGAACAGTATCTTTTCCCCGATGATTCATTTCTTAAAGATGTAGTGCTTACCGCAGGTTGGGATTACAGCTGGGCCAAGAGCCATGGCTGGTCTCACATCAATTATGCGACTACAAACTATTTCAACGAAGAAAATGGTTTTAACACAGTAAATGTTCATCTTTCAGCAGGCTCACAGGACAATTCAGATCAAATCGTTTCTGAAGTCGCCAAAGGTGCCGCTTATGTTAACTATACCGCTCATGGTTCGACAACAACCTGGGCCGATCCAAGATTCACCATTACCGACATTAAAAATCTCGGAAACAAAAGCGAGTATCCGCTTGTAATCGGTAACTGTTGTATAACCAACAAGTTCCAATATGGCCAATGCTTTGGTGAAGCATGGCTGAGAGCCGAAGATGCAGGTGCTATCGGTTATGTTGGTGGCTCTAACAATACTTACTGGGATGAAGATCTCTGGTGGGGCGTTGGTGTTCACTCTATCGTTAAGCCTAACGATCAGGGCGTTCCTCCGGTAAAAGAAGAAACCGGTCCTGGTGCTTTCGAAGCAATGTTTGAAGGTCCTGGAGTAAGCAATGCTGGTTTTATGGTTGCCGGTAACCTGGCAGTCGAAGAGTCAAGCTCTGGCCGTAAGCAATATTACTGGGAAGTTTATCACCTCATGGGCGATCCTTCTCTTAGAACTTATATGGGCCCAAGTGCAGCTGTAAGAAGCGGTTATCCTCAGGTGATCAATTCAGAAGCCAATACAATCAAAGTTAATGCTCCTGCTGGTTCCTATGTTGGTATCAGTCACCAGGGCAAACTCATTGGTGCCGGTTATGTAACCGAAAAAGGTTATGTGGTTGTTCAGCTTAATTCACTTCCGGAAAGTGGAGAAGCTAAAATTGTTATTACCGGCGGCAATCTCAGCGCACCTCATATCGGTAAAATAGCTATTAAATAACTTAAAAGTTATAAGCTGAAATAAAATTCTGCGGCGAAAGACTTGGTTCTTTCGCCGCAGTTTTTTTAGAGCGCATAATAAGCTTCTACAACAATCGTCTTGTCTTTTGTTTGCGCCGCTTTTGCGCACTTAATGTGGTCGAAAATCGGGTCTAAAGCCGATGTTGAGACGGGTTAAAATGAATGTTTTTATTGTGACGGAAAAAGAGCCTGGTGAGAGGGGTTTGGCAACTTGGTCTGGTTATTTGCGCCAGCAACCCTTGCTTGAAAATATAAAATATGTTACTATTGCTTACGATAAAAACATGGTTGAAAAATCAAAAAGTGAGGTCTAATGAAGAAGCAGAAGTTGCTTGTTAAATATGGTGGGAACGCTATGACCGATTCTGAAGCCGAAAAGGTTGTGGTTTCTGAGTTGGTTAAGCTTTATAAATCAGGGCATCGAGTTGTGGTCGTTCATGGAGGCGGTCCTTTTATAGCCTCTCTTCTCAAGCAGGCAGAAGTAGAAAGCAAGTTTGTCCATGGGCATCGTCAGACAGATAAGGATGCTATGAACTATGTAGAAATGGCCCTTTCGGGGCAGGTAAACGGTCGCCTGGTCAGTCAGTTGAATGCTGCCGGGGCCAAAGCGGTTGGTTTAAGCGGTAAAGATGCTTTAATGGCCCAGATAGTTAAAAGATATGCTACCGAAGGCAATAAAGAAGATGGCGCAAAAATAGATATAGGTTTTGTCGGCGATGTTACTGATATTAATACCGAATTGATTTCTCTTTTGCTCGAAAACAATTACCTTCCCGTAGTATCACCGGTTTCTATGGATAATGACGGCAACAGCTACAATGTAAATGCCGACATGTTTGCCGGTCACCTTGCCGGTGCACTGGGCGTAGATCACTTCAGTGTTTTAACAGATATTGACGGTTTGCGTCAGAATGTGGAAGATCCATCTACCAGAATAAGCAGTCTTGATAGCGCTCAGGCAAAAGATATTCTGCCTCAGATTAAAGGCGGCATGATTCCTAAAATTGAATCCTGTCTGATTGCCTTGCAAAAGGGCGCAGGTCTCTCTCACATAGTTCAGGGAAACAACCCTGACTCACTTGCCGGTATGCTTTCAACCGATATGAAAAGCGGTACAACTATAACCGCATAAATTTCCACGGAGGAAAATATGAATAACGAAAATTTAGATGTTCGCGCTGTTGAGCAGGAACATCATCTGCAAATATATAAAAGATTTGATTTAACTATTGTAAAGGGTGAGGGCACTCATTTATATGATGACAAGGGTAATGAATATATCGATGCTCTTGCCGGTATTGCCGTTTGTGGCCTCGGGCACTGTCATCCTGTGGTAACAGATGCAATTATCGAGCAGGCAAAGACTCTGGTGCATGTTTCGAATCTGTTTTTTACCATACCCCAGACCAAACTTGCTCGACTGCTTGTGCAGAGCAGTGGGCTCGACAGGGCATTTTTCTGTAACAGCGGTGCCGAGGCGGTCGAGGGTGCAATAAAAATGGCCCGCAAATATGGTGCACAAAAAGGTAAAACCGGCCCCATCTATTCAATGGGTAATTGTTTTCATGGCCGTACACTTGCCACCATAACCATGGGTAAGAAAAAATATCAGCAGGGTTTTGATCCATTGCCCGAGGGGTTTGAGCAGATCCCTTTCAATGATATTACCGCCCTTGAAAAAGCGGTCAACAAAGACACTGTTGCTCTGATAATCGAACCTTTGCAGGGCGAAGGCGGCATTTTCTGCGCAGGTCATGACTATATAAAGCGTGCGCGACAACTTTGCGACGAACATGATGTTGTGCTTATTTTTGATGAAATTCAATGTGGCCTTGGTCGCACCGGAACATTGTTTGCTTACGAACAATATGGTGTAAAACCCGATATAGTTACCCTGGCAAAAGCTCTTGGTAACGGTTTCCCCATCGGTTCGTTCATAGCTTCAGACAAGGTTGCCGAATCGTTAAGTCCCGGTGATCACGGAACTACTTTTGGTGGTAATCCGTTGGCCTGCGCTGCAGCTTTTGCAACCCTTTCTACCATTATTGAAGAAAAGCTTCCACAGGCTGCAAAAGAAAAGGGTAAGCATTTCATCGAACGACTTGAAAAGCTGGCCGAAGAATTTCCCTCAGTAAAGGAAGTGCGCGGAAACGGCCTTATGGTCGGTGTTGAGGTTACTCATAAAGCAGCTGATGTTTTGACAATTATGAGAGATAAAAAAGTTATTGCCGGAGTAGCCGGAGCAAATGTTGTAAGATTCCTGCCGCCGCTGGTGATGACGATCGAAGAGCTTGACAAGGTTGTAGATACTCTTGCTCAGTCTTTAAAGGAGCTTGAAAAATGACAAAGAAATTTACTGCCGCAATTGTCGGCGTTACCGGATACACAGGATCTGAACTCGTTAGAATCTTAACCACTCACCCTGAGGTTGAGCTTAGCATGGTGACCTCTGAATCGCAGAAAGGCAGAATGCTGTCAGAGATTTATCCCTGGCACAGTCGCAAAAATGATTTGCAGATAGCATCTATAAAAGATGTAGCAGCTCAAAACCCTGATGTGGTTTTTCTGGGGCTGCCTCACGGCGCTTCTATGAACTTTGTTGGCGAAAACCTCGAAAAATGCAAACGAATCATCGATCTTTCCGGTGACTTTCGCCTCGACAGCCAGAAAGAATACGAAAGCTGGTATGGCATGGATCATATCTGTCCACAATATATGGACAAAGCGGTTTATGGAATGCCTGAATTCTTTCGTAGCGAATTAAAAGATGCTACTCTGGTTGCTAATCCCGGATGTTTTCCAACTTCTACCATTATTCCTCTCGCGCCATTGCTTAAAGAAAATATCATAGAAACCGAAGGAATAATTGTTGATGCGAAAACCGGCGTCAGCGGTGCTGGTGCAAAGCCAAAAGCTGCTACTCATTTTCCCGACATTTTCGGAAATTTTAAAGCTTATAAACTCAAATCTCATCGCCATACACCAGAAATGGAGTTGATATTGGGTAAGGTCAGCAACCGTAAACCTTCTATTCTGTTTACTCCGCATCTGTTGCCGGTTGATCGCGGTATTCTTTCTACGATTTATGCAACTCCAAAAGAAAAACAGAGTCCCGAAAAGCTTCTTGAGCTTTTTAAGCAGACTTTTGCTCAGGAGCCGTTTGTAAGAGTGCAATCAGCGCCACCTTCCCTCAAAGGCGTGCGTGGTTCAAACTTTATCGATATTTTTGTAGACTATGATGAACGTACTAACAGAGTTATTGTCATCAGTACCATAGATAATCTGGTAAAAGGTGCCAGCGGTGCTGCAGTAGCAAATATGAATATAATGCTTGGCCTGAACGAGACCACCGGTCTTGATTCATTGCCGTTAATGCCTTAATCAATATTTAACAAGGAGAAAGAAATGCATCACAGTATAAGTGATATTAAAGGTTTTAAATGCTGGGGAGCCCATGTGGGTATCAAGTCTAAAAGGCGCGATCTGGCAATTATCTTTTCTGAAACTCCCGCAAGTGCTGCTGCCGTTTTTACTCGGAATCTGGTGGTAGCTGAGCCAATTAAACTCAGTCGTAAACATATAGAAGACGGAATTATTCAGGCAATAGTAGTAAACAGCGGAAACGCAAATGCCTGCACCGGCGAAAAGGGACGCCAGGCCGCCGAAAAAACTGCTGAAGTTGCCGCAGAAGAACTTGGCATAAAGAAAGAAAACGTGTTGGTTGCCAGCACCGGAATTATCGGCGAGCCATTTCCTATAGATAAAGTGGTAAACGGTATAAAATACAAGGTTGTGCCTAAGCTGAGTAACCGTAAAATTGCGGGCACACTAACTTCCAATGCTATCCTTACTACAGATACCTTTGCCAAAGAGGGTTACTCAAACTTTAAAATTGGTAAGAAAAAAATTATGCTCGCCGGAATAGCAAAAGGCAGCGGAATGATTCATCCCAATATGGGCACCATGCTTGGCTTTATCATTTCTGATCTGGCTATATCTTCTGAATTGCTTAGAGAAGCGCTGCTGGAAGTAAATGAGAAAACATTTAACATGATTTCGGTTGATGGTGACACTTCTACCAATGATATGCTTGCAGTTCTTTGTAACGGCGCAGCCGGGAATCGTAAGATTACTGAGAAAAATGATCATTACTATAAGTTTGTTGAAAAACTCGAAGAGCTTGCGCGTTATCTGGCCAAACTTATTGTCTCAGATGGCGAAGGCTCGACCAAGTTTGTTGAATATGAAGTAACCGGTGCCCCGGATGACGAAGGCGCTCGAAAAATAGCTCGTACTATTTCTGATTCAAATCTGGTAAAAACTGCAGTCTTTGGTCGTGACCCCAACTGGGGACGAATAGTTGCTGCCGCCGGTAGAGCCGGAGTTGATTTTGATCCCGATAAAATTGATTTAATAATTGGTTTTAAAGATCCGGTTCAGATTCTCGAAAAAAGCCAGCCCACCGATCATAACCGAACCATGGTCAAGCGTAAAATGCGCGCATCACAAATCAAAATTGCCATAAATCTTAACAGCGGAGAAGGCAAAGCCACCGCATGGGGCAGTGACTTCTCCTATGAATACGTTCGCATCAACGCCGAATACACTACCTGATTTTTAAAGTTACCAACTAAAACCAGCTACCGGCTTTGTACGCCGGTAGCTGGTTTTTATGTTTAGCCCGAATCAGTTAAACAGCTGCTTAAACTTATTTTCGAGTTTTTCGCGGGAGTTGTTTTCGTCTCTGAGCATATAAATAAAATACTGAATATCGTCTTTGTTGGCTTTGGTTTTTTCTACAGAGGTTTGGCTGGTTTTTTTGCTATGAGTTTCGAGGCTTTCCTGATTATGAAAATTTAGCATGGCATCTTTTAGCCCAGCTTTTAAAATCTGAACCGAAGCAAGTTTGTTTGAAATTCCGTCTTTTTTATATTTTTCTTCGTCAATGTGGCTTATCAGACTTTTGAAAGGTGAATCGGGATCGTCTATCAGCTCTGCTGCAAATGGTTCTACCACAAAATATGCTTTGTTTCGGTGTTCGGGCTTGGTGGCATAGGTGAGCTTGATTGTTGCGTTGTCAGCGATTTCCGTTAGATTGAACTCCAGATTTTCACCGCGCTTTAAGAATCGTTTAAAATCTTTAACCGACTGCTTTGTTTGACCATCTACTTCATAATCTACTGTTAAACGGTTTAAATAAACATCACGGTTCATTTTAAAAAGACCTCTTTTGGTCGGCGAATAAATTCTTACTTTAAAGATCTGGTCATTAAAAAATCTTTCGTAGGTTTGAAAAGATCCTATTGCGTGCTTCGCTACGAGCTTTTGCTCATAAACCGATCTGGCTTCATCTCTTGAATAATGTGCGTATCTGTATCCATCAATCTGAGGGCATCTTAATGGTTCGATCAGATTTTTAAGCTGGTAGTCGAAGTCTCTTATAAGGCTGCTGGAAATTTCCGGCAGATCGAGTTCTTTTAAAATTTCTTTGCGTCTGTCGTCATCAGAAATATAATTTTCCAGGATGTTATCTATATAGTTTTCGCTGTGTGGTCTGACTGCAATTCTTGCCAGGTGTCTTAAATTATTTTTTACATAATTTGAGCCTGTGTGTGGCTCTAAAAATTCTATTATGGCATCGCGACGCTCGTATTCTTTTTCTTTTAACTCCAGCTCAATTTCGCAGCTTTGTTCATAGGTCTCTAAGAGCTGATTAAAAGCATTTTGTCCATAACAAAGCGGTGCAAAAAATAAGAAACATGAAAGCGCAAAAACAACTTTTCTTAACATTTTACCAGAACCTTTTTTTTAGTATTTCAGTAAAATTATCGGCATTACCTGTATTCATATGAGCCTATCAGACAATTTTTTCTGCCTGAAATTTTCAGGCGCAAATTAAAATCTACCATGTATAATAAGATTAAAGTGAAATAAAGAAATTAACTGAACTGCTGGAGTTAACTTCATAATGGATGACATATTTAAAATTGGGAAAAAAACCTTTATAGGTTTAATTGTAAGTATTGTTCTTGGTGCAATTGCGCTCAAAATTAAAGCCCCCGATATGAGCGGTGCTTTTGAAGTTCTAGAGCTGTTGTTTTCAGATGGTTTGGTTGTCAGAACCGGTTATTATGCTTTTTTTATCATTTCGGCAATTTTTATTTTTCTAATGCCTTTTTCTTTATTTTTAGTCTATTGGTGCTCTCTGGTGTTGGCCTGTTATATATTGCTGGCAAATCCTTTGCTGGCAATTTTATATTTTATTTTAATAGGTATACCCGCATTATTATACAGGTTTAAATACTTTGAACTTCCGGGGTATAAAATTACTTTGCCGGTAGCTCTGGTTTTAACCCTGATACTTTTTATATTTGCGCAAATCATCAACAAACCTGCTTTTTCTTCCTTTGTTTATATGCTTATTTTGCTGTATCCCGCCATACACGTTTTATCAATGCGTCCCGGAGATATAGCCCAAAGTAGATTTGCTTCCGAAGAAAAACAGGATATTACCGGCTTGAGTTCTACTCAGAAAGCCCGAATGAGTAATATACTGGAAGCCGGGTGGTGGGAGCTTGTTCGTCCTCATGTAGAGTCTACTGCCACTAATATTTGTGCTTTCAGTGATAATTTCAGCACAATCAAGTTAACCGGGATTCAAACTCGTCAGGAACCTCACAAACACACAATTACCCAAAATCATACCAGAAACCTCAATCTTGCCAATCTGAAAAAGCGCGATAAACTATTTGATGAAATAGAATTTTTGAATCGTGCCCGCAAAGCATTTAAAATGGTGCAAACTGCTGTTTACAAGCAGAACATCGAAAAAATTCAACCATTCGTTTCCGATGCATTATATGAGCAGTTTAATTGTAGAATTCAAGAACTGAAAGCTGCAGGGATTAAATATAAACTCAGCGAACTCAAGTGTAAATCTGCAACTGTCGATCATGTTTTTTCTGATGGAAGTTTTGATGAGATACAGGTGCTTATTCAGGCAACTGTTGCCGAATCTGTAATAGATATAAAAACCGGTAGTGTTATTGGTAAACCCGGAACTCGCAATTTCTATGAATATTGGTCATTTGTGCGTCGACCATCGGTTAAAACCCTCAAAAAACCAGGTCTTCTCGAAGGAAGCTGCCCGAATTGCGGTGCACCGATTAAAGTTGGGCAGGCAACGGTTTGTGAGGTTTGTAAATCATTCATCAGGTCGGGTTATTACGACTGGGTTCTTTCCAAGATTACCCAGGGTTGTGAGTGGTCTTACGCTGACCCTTCTCTGGTTCCTTCCTGGCAGCAACTTAAACAGGCTGACCCACAGTTTACTATTCATCAAGTAGAAGATCTTGCTGCAGTTATATTCTGGAAACTGCGTCAGGCTGAGCGCGAGAAAAAGGTCGAAGAGGTATATCGTTTTATTAGAGAGCAAATTGCCGAAAAATTAAAAAATAATTTTAAAAAATCTGTGAATGGTTTGACTGAATACTATGAAAATATAGCCATTGCCACTGTTGATTTAAAAGGCATTTCAATCAAAGAAGAAGAGATTGTTCTTTATGTGCTTGTTGTCTGGAGCGGGGTTCCGGTAAAGTTGAATCCGCAGGGCAGGGTAGTGGAGCGTATCAGATATAACAAGCCGGTTCGCGATGTTTTTGTTCTTGCCAGAGATGCAAAGTGTCAGACAAATCAGAATAATATTCTCAGCAGCGCTCATTGCAGTAGTTGCGGCGGCCCATTGAAATCAACTTTTGCTGTGCATTGCGGTTATTGTGGTTCTAATCTTAAAGACGGAAAAGACTGGCAGCTGAAAAGTCTTCTTAAAGAGGATTCTAAAGAATATCAGGATATTTTGACCAGAAAGTCCGAAATGGTATCAAAGCGTTTGCAGAAGCATTTTGACAAAGAAGCTGGAAAAAGACAAAAAGAGCGAATTGAACTGGAAACCAGATCAGGCAGAGACATTATAACAGTAATGGTTAGCATTCTTCTGGCAGATGGCGTCATGCAGGATTCAGAAATGAAGTTTGTTAAAGAAATGGCCCAAAAATATCACATGCCCGATGAAACTCTCGAAGGCCTTATCGAGTCGGTTAAAGAAGATTCTACCTATGTGCCAATGCCCGACAACAATAAAGAAAAGCTCGACATTATCAAGGGTGCGGTACAGATGGCTTATGCCGATGATGATTTTTCCGAAAAAGAAGAAGAAGCTCTGGAATATGTCGCCGGTCAGCTTGGCTATTCAAAATTTGATTTGAAGCGCGTAATCAAAAGTGAACAGAAGCTTCGTCATAAAGAAGGCAAAAAAATATAAAATTCACACTGAGTCATCAGGCTGAAAAATAGACTAATCTGTGTTTTTTACCGCTCTCTGTGGGAAAATTTCCGGCAGCTGTAATTAATCCTGATTTAATTGTTTCAGGGCTTCAATGGGATTGTTTGTGTCTATTACTCTGGCTTTGTTAACTTTCCAGCTTTCGTCTATTTTTAGAAAATGCAGTAACAGAGTATCGGCACCATCGCCGCCCAGGGCCTGAAACTTTCGTTTATTAATTGTCCCTGTTACCTTTGCTACCACTACTGCCCCGGCTTTTTGCGCATCGGATTTGAGTTCTTCATTTTCATGCTTGATAATCTCTATCGAAACTTCCAGGTTTCGTACTTGAAAGAAGTATCTTTTCAAATCTTTTATTATGCTTTGCTTGTCGCGGTCACGCAATGCAATGAAGTCATCGGTTAAAAAGTCGGCAACTCTTTCAAAATCTTTTTCCTGAAATGCCGCTGCAGCATCAAAAATGACCTGTTCTATTTTTTCGATCTCTGTCTTTTTAAACATGTATCTGTTCGACATCCAACCGGCAAACAAGGCCACAGCAATTATCAGTCCAATTAACAACTTATTTTTGTCCATAAATTCTACTTTCTAAACAACTTTTCTGCCAGGCAGCTGGTATTGTGGGTTAAAAATGGTCAATTTTTAAAAATTACCTTGTCGCTCAAAAATTCTTTTAAGCGCTTTTGTTTTTTGCTGAAATAAAAGCCTGCAATACAAGTTATTATAGTTAAGGCCACTCCTGCCAATAAAACTTTTTTCATTTCTTTTTCCCCTTATTAAAATTGTTTTTTT
>JBNJGH010000087.1:1903-14464 GCA_051747585.1 Candidatus Rifleibacteriota bacterium | reverse complement strand
CTGAAGGCTTGCTGACGAAGGAAAAGCCGGGCGGTGAAACCGCCGGCTATTTGTCCTGTGGACAAATCCTGGCTGAAAAAGATTAAAAAATCAACTCTGTGCCCTCGGTGGCCTCAGTGGTTGAAATTCTATATTTGACAGAAAGAAATAATACCAGAACTTTTGGTTTCCAACTGATAATGATTGACCGAGAATAGCGGGTAAAGAGCGAATTTATTAAAATTTTCTGCAGATTGACAATTAGGTTTAGTCACTTAAAGTAAATAATGATATTCTATTGTCAGAAAGTGAAATTAAAGCTTTAAAAACTATCTTTTCAGGGGTTTAACAGGAATGGCAGCAAAATTTAAATCAAAGGTTGACAGCAAAATTCAGCTTGAAGTAGAAGATCTGGTTACAGACCTGCGCTCAACTCTTATTACTAAACGTTTGAAAGCAGTAAAGGAACTGGGACGCTTAAAAACGCCTATTGCAGTAGAACCTTTACAACAGGTTTTGCAGGATCGCTCGCGCGAAGTGCGGTGCGCTGCCGTTGAAGCCTTAAGCATGATTAACCCCGAAAATCTTGCCCTGCTGCTTTTACCTCTTTCGCACGACAAGTCGGCTGATGTAAGGCTGAGAGTGGCCCATTCTTTTGCCCGTTGCCACGATGAAAGAGCAGTTCAATCATTAATGAGTCTTATCAGAGACTCTAAAGATGCTGTAGCAAATATGGCGGCCAGAAGCCTGGCCAGAAACCCTGAAACCAGCCTGGCTTTATTAATTAGACTATTTGGCGATAAAGAATGGAAAGTCAGGTCTAGAGCTGCTATGGCGGTTAAGCGCATAGGTGCTAAAGCTGCCGATGCACTTAAATCAGCCTTAGAAGACGAAGACAGCAATCTAAGATTCTGGGCGGCCATGTGTCTGGGGCATTTGCGAGATCGCAGACATATTCCAATATTGCTTGAAAAACTGCATGATAGCGACACAGGAGTTAGAATAGCTGCATTAAGAGGATTAAGAGAAATTGGAGATCCTGATGTTGCCAGCAAGCTCTTTGAGGCGCTTTCGCAGCCTTCAGAGCAAATCAGAGATCTGATTTACGAAATACTCAAAGATTTTGGGACTCATTCAATACCTTATTTGATGGAATCATTATCAAGCGAATACTGGATGGGCCGGGCCCTTGCTGCTCAAGCTCTTACCGAAATGGGCAGTGAAGCAGTTTATCCTCTTGTTTCTTCTCTGGAGAGCCAGGATAAAGAAAGAAAATACTGGGCTATAAAAATTCTGGGAAGAATGCGTGAAAAGAGTGCTTACAAAGAAGTCTGTCGCTATGTGTCGGATTCTGATTCGGAAATTCGCATGGCGGCCCTCGAAGCTCTGGGAAATTATCTGATTCCCGATTCTATACCCATAATGATAGAGCGATTTCTTGACCCGGCATGGATCGTAAGAAAGCATGCCTGTGAAGCTATTGTGAAATTCAAGGGAAAAGCGGTTCCATATTTGCTTAAGGCGCTTAATTCTATTGAAGAAGACGTGCGATACTGGGCACTGCGTTGTATAGGTATTATAAAGCCGGCTGGTATCTATCCTGAACTTATTAGATTGTTCAAAGATAAATCCTGGACCATTAGAAAAACCACATCAGACGTGCTGGGAAATTATAAAGACGAAGCGCTGATGGAACTTACGGCCCTGGCAACTGATTCATCTGATCCTGAAGTTAGATACTGGGTTTTAAGATCTCTTGGTAAAATTGGTTCAAGCATTTCGTTGCCTCTGCTTTTCAAAGCTCTCGAAGATCCTTCGGAAGCAATCCGCGACGCAGCCGAGAAAGCTCTGGCAAACTATGGTACAGAAGTAATTGAAGATCTGTTTGCCTTGTTGAAAAGCGATAAACGCAAATTACTTGAAAGCGTCAGCAATACCTTTCAACGTATGGATAAAGAGGTTATAGTTCCACGACTTTGTCGCGGTCTTGGTAAGTATGATGAGCACGTCAATTTCTGGATCAGAAAAACCCTTACAGGTTTTAAACCGGAAGCACATGATAAAATCGTAGGGTTGCTTGACAGTAAAGCAGATGAAGTAAGACGTCAGGCCGTTCTTGCTCTTGGGCAGATTGGCAATGAAAATGACAGCCAAGTTGTTTTACCCTGTTTAAAAGATGAGTTCTGGCCAACAAGAATTGCTGCAGCTGATACTCTTGGAAAAATAGGCGAGGGTTCTGTCGTTTTGCCTCTTCTCGAAGCTCTTGATGACGATGATGAGGATCTGGCGATGGCAGCTATTTCGGCACTTGGTAACATCGGCGATGAAAGGGCTGTTCCGGGCTTGATTTCAGCTCTTCAGCGTGAATCCTGGTCGTTAAAATACCAGGCAATAAAAATTCTCGGTGAAATGAGAGCTAGAAGAGCTTTTTCTGATTTGCTCAGGCTTCTGGATGAAGATACTCTTGATTTAAAACCTCATATTATCAAAGCTTTATCTCGCATAAATCATCCGCGTTGCTACCAGGAGCTTAAAAACCGTTTTGACAAAGAACGGGAACTGGAGCCAAGACTTGCTTATATTCAAGGGCTTGCCGAAATTGGTAATCCGGATATAGTTGCTGAGCTTATTCGTCTCGCCCGCCGTGATAACATCTGGGAAGAGCGACGCCTTGCGATTAAAGGACTGGGGACTATGAAGGCAGTCGAGGCTAAGCCGGTGATAATCGAGGCTTTAAAAGAACGTGATCCCGCAATAAATCGTGAAGCCATGGCGGCTCTTGAAAGCATACTTTCTCCCGAGGAGTTCGAAAAGACGGAAAAAGCCTTTAATGAGGCTCGAAAGCGCCAGGAAAAATTTCAGAAGGTATTTAGTCAGGGAATGAAGCAGATGCGCCTGGGAGCTCTGCGGGAAGCTGAAAAACTACTTAAGGAAGCTGTTAAAATTAATCCGAAAGCTGCTTATGTCTATTCTGCTCTGGGTAACCTTTATTATAAAACCGGCAAAC
This sequence comes from Candidatus Rifleibacteriota bacterium, assembly GCA_051747585.1. Classification (GTDB taxonomy): domain Bacteria; phylum Muiribacteriota; class Ozemobacteria; order Ozemobacterales; family Ozemobacteraceae; genus DYKG01. The sequence continues at coordinate 11,478 of JBNJGH010000087.1, read as the reverse complement.
TTATTGATGCCACAAAAGCTTATGTGATGGCTACTAACCTTAACCCGCAGGATATAACCCTCAAACTCAACCTTGGAATGGTCTATTATCGGCGCCGGGCCTATAAAGAAGCTGTTCAGGTTTTTGATCGGGTAGGCAAAACTGCCGGTAGTAAAAGCCAACAGGGCACCTATGCAATGAAAATGCTGAACAAAGTAAAGGTTGAGATGAAGCAAAAGCCTTGATTCAAATTATGAAAAGAATTTTTTTGCTGTTCTTGTTTTTGTTAATTATTCCAACTGTATTATTGGCAGTTAAGCAATGCCCGAGTTGCGATTATCGGGTTAAGAGCAGTACGGCGGTTTGCCCGAAATGCCTTAAGAAAATTGACTGGCCCTGGTATCCGCCTGCAGGCAGAAAAAATCGAATAGTGATTCGAGAAGGCAAAGACGCTTTTATCAGACACCTAAATTCTCAAAACCGAGCTTACAAATCTAATAGAAATTCCGGCCGGGATCTTTCAGGACAAATAGGCTCCTGGGGCTTTTTGACCGGCTTGCGTTATCTGGTTTCTTTTGATGTAATGAAGGGCTTTGCTGCTGCGGGAATAAACCCTGAAACTTTTGTGTTGAAAAAAGCCACATTGCGACTGGTTGTTGCCGAAAAACAGATTAAACAGCAGGTTCCTGTCAGAGTCTACCCGTTGACAAAACCTTTCACAGAAGGAACAGGCAGGTTTCAAGTTCGTGAAAACCAGTTCGATGGTTGTACCTGGCACACTGCCGGCCCTTTTTTGCACTGGACAAATCCCGGCGGTGACTATCAAGCTACTGTAAGCAGTACAGGGGTGCTTGGCTATAAGAATGATCCGGTTGCAATAATAGACGTAACCGAAATATACAAAAGAAAATTTGAGCATTACAAAATTTCCGGTGAATGGAACGATTACGGACTGATTATTATGCGCGACGCGAAAGTTGCCCGTAACTGTACTTTTCTTACCATCTATAGCCTTGAATCAGGCCCTTTCGCTGAAAAAATGCTTTCACCTCAGCTTTTTCTCGAATAACTTTTACCCGACAAATGCATTTTGAGAATGCAGTAATGAATGCGACGTAATGCAACGTATCAGAAAAACAATTCAACGTAGCAGATTGAATGACATTTTTTGCTTTTAATCTCTGTAACCCTCATTATAACTGAAAATATCGAAGTTGGCACGGCCTTTGCGATATATATTGGCGTGAGTTAAATCAAGTTTATATATTCAAAGGAGGACTTGAATATGTCTATATGGAATCTGCTGACAGAAATGGAATCATTGCAGTCACAGCTAAGTGATCTTTCTCGGTTTGGCGGTTTGGAAGACTGGCCAAGAATGGCTTTTCTGCCAGGTGTTTCTGCTCGTCACTTCCCGCTTATGAATGTCTATGGCGACGATCAAAACATCTATGTCGAAGCTCTTGCTCCAGGTCTCGATACAGAATCACTAAAAGTTTCAGCTATGCGTGACAAGCTTACAATAAGCGGCGAAAAAGCAAAGTTGGATATTTCTGACGACAAGTTTCATCGCAACGAAAGAGCAGCCGGCAAATTTACCAGAACTATAGAAGTGCCTGCACCAATAGATGCTGATAAGGTTGAGGCCGAGTATAAGCAGGGTATACTGAAAATCTCAATGCCCAGGGCAGAAGAAGCCAAACCTCGTCAGATCGATATTAAGCTTGACTAAAATTTTTAAGTAAGAAAGGAGAGATGATCATGGCTGAAAAAACAATTCCTGAAAATAAAAAGAATGAAAACGCGGTAATGAAAAGAGAAGTTACCCGAAACCCAAAGGCATATGTAACACCTTTAAGCGATATTTTTGAAGAAGAAAATGGTTTGTATTTAAAAGTTGATCTTCCTGGAGTAGATAAAGACGGACTGAAAATCAGGGTGGAAAATAGCATTTTGACCATCGAAGGTCATGTTGAAGCCAATAAAGAACGTGACTATTTGTTCCGTGAATTTGAACCTTCAAATTACTTCAGGCAGTTCGAGCTTACCGACTCTGTAGATCAAGGTAACATTGAGGCAGAATTAAAGAACGGAGTATTGTCTCTGTATCTCCCCAAAGCCGAACAACTTAAGCCTAGAACTATTGATGTAAAATTCAGCTGATTGCTACAATAAAATTTTAAAATTGGGGGCTTTTTTGCAAGTCCCTTATTTTTTTTAGTTTTTTTCTTGACATAACCTCTGCTGTTTAACACATTCTCTTGTTGTACAATCAGTCCTTTTCTGGAGGAGAAAATGCGAAAAAATAGTATATTGATTGCCAAAAGACTTCTGGCAGCCTTTTTGTTGGCTTTGATCGTAAGTTTGCCTGCCTTTGCCGTTCTTGAAGGAAGCATGCGTCAGCAGATGGAATTCCTCGATTTCTCTGAAAATATGATACGTGATGGTATTTATCCAAAAACCGGTCATGATGTTTTTGATAAAAACAAAAGGGCTTATGTCCACGGAATTAAAGAGCACAATTCTCCAGTTATTTATGAGCCTGATGTCTATACCTGGGAACTGGCAATGGCAGAGCATCGCAAGAAACTGGATCGACTGGCACCACCTGCCGCACCCGAAATAGACCCCGTTTCACCATCTGTTACTCCTCCACCGCCAATCCTGCCTTCAAACCCCAATCCGGTTGAAGTCACTCCGATTGGCCCTCAGGCAGTTATGGAAAAGCCACAAGCGCTTCCATCGGATTCAGACCAGAAAATGAATGAAATGGTTTATAGAGCTAGAAGAAAAGGGATTTATCCTGACCGACAATTACGCGCTGAAGAAATTAAGCAGAAATTGCTTAATCACATGAACTCTCTAGGCCAGCAGAAGAACGTGCCCGCACTGATGCCGGCTCTCCCCCCCGGCAGTCGCGGCGATTCTTACGATTCGGGTTTCTGAATCTAATTTCTTCAGGGCTGAAAAAGAGCTGTTTTCATGGCAGAAAACAGCTCTTTTGTTATTTATTATAGATTGTATTTGGTTATTTGCTTTTAACTGTTGTAATATGCAAAACCTTCAAAAAATTCAGGTTAAGCAAATGAAATTAAAAGACTGGTTTTTTCTTGTTCTTCTCTCGGTAATCTGGGGTAGCGCTTTTATGTTTACAAAAGTTGCTTTGCGACAGCTTACCCCATTTATGATAGTTTTTGGACGACTTTTACTGGCAAGCATAGTTTTGCTGGTGGTTTGTAAAATCAGAAAGCTTAAATTCCCCGAATCGAGAAAAACTCTCTTTAGCATGGGGTTTCTCGGAGTAATTAACACGGTTACGCCCTTTCTGGTAATTGCCTGGTCTCAGAAGTTTATTGATACGGCCACAGCTTCGATCTTGAATGCCACTTCACCGATTTTCGTTATGATTCTTGCCCAGTTTTTTACCGAAGATGAAAAAATGACAACCAATAAAGCAATCGGAGTTCTTCTGGGAGTAGCCGGTATTTTTGTGATGGTTTCGCCCGCTATCAATCGAAGCTTTGATATTACCAATTTTGGCCCCTTCGGAATGCTGTGCGGAACATTTTTTTATGCAATGGCGGGTATTTACGCTAAAAGGTTTAAAGAATACCCGTCTATGGTAGTTGCCGCAATCAGTTTGCTTGGTGGTGTAATTTTTATGCTACCGGCTTTTATTATAGTAGATTTGCCTGTAATCTCTCAGCTGGGTCTTAAAACTATTCTGGCTGTAAGCTTTCTTGGTCTGGTTTGCACCTCAATTGCGTATTTGCTTTACTTCAGCCTGATTTCGAGTTCGGGTGCAACCAATGCATTGCTGGTAACTCTTCTGATTCCGGTCAGCGCCTTTGTTTTTGGCGTAACTATAATGGATGAAGTTGTTAAACCTGAAAACATTAAGGGAATGATTTTGATCGGAAGCGGATTGCTGGTAATAGATGGCAGGTTTATAAGACTGCCCGGCCCACAACGTCTTTTCATCCGACGCTAGTTGCTATCCACTTAGTAATATTAGTAGGTTTCAAGACATTTTTGTTTTTTTTTAATATTAAAATTTAGAATATTAAAGATTGCTTCTTCGCGATGCTCATCGCAATGACAATTTGGGACTGTCATTGCGAGCAAAGCGAAGCAATCTAAATGTCTTGAAACGGTTATTACAAACAAATGGAGAATTACTGATACGGCGCTGACTTGACATTTGTTTGTGTTTGTTTATGTTTGTTCTTGAAGTAATTTATATTAATTCGAGAGGTTGAACATGACACAAGAAACAGGAAAAGTTACGTTTAAAGGTAACCCATTGACTCTGGTTGGCGAAAAAAAATCAGTTGGTGATGAGTTCCCCAAAGGTATTACTCTTATAAACAATGATTTGTCGCCCTTTAACCTTGATGAAGTCAAAGGCCCGAGGGTTGTAACAACCGTACCGTCACTGGATACGCCGGTTTGTGATACGCACGTTCGCAAATTCAATGAAAAGGCTGCAGGATTGAATGCTGATGTTATTGCTGTTTCTGCCGATTTGCCTTTTGCCCAGGCCAGATGGTGTGGGCAGGCTGGCATAGAGAAGGTAAAAACCTTCTCTGATTATCAAAATATGGCTTTGGCCGAAGCTTTGGGCATAAAAGTAAAAGAATTGCGCTTGTTTGCGCGAACAGTTATGGTTGTGGATTCCGACAATAAAATTACCTATATGCAAATAGTACCGGAAATAGCCGAAGAGCCCAATTATGAGGCTGCACTCGAGGCTCTTGAAAAAGCAAAGTAATTTAATTTCAAAAAATTGGTTTTTTGCACCAACTTGTTTATAATAGCTGACAATGTCAGCTATTATTTTTAATGGTGTAAGTAAAACTTATCGGGCAAAATCGGGGCCGGTTAAAGCTCTTGATGGTTTTTCGCTTGAAGTGCAGAATAACTGCATTTACGGACTTGCGGGCCAGAACGGGGCGGGTAAAACAACTGCAATAAAGATTTTGCTTGGCCTTCTTCAACCGGAAGAGGGCGAGGTTTTTCTTGCCGGTATTCCCGCCGGTAAAAATGAGCCTTTAACCATAGGCTTTGCCCCTGAAATCGCAGAGCTGCCCAGCTTTTTAACTGTGCAGGAAGTTCTTGTCTATTCATGCGAGTTACTTGAATTTGATTTGTCGAGCCAAAAACTCGATGAAACACTGGCTATGCTTGGTATTGCAGATTTAAAAAATCAAATGACCCGAAATCTTTCAAAGGGTATGCGTCAGCGCTTGTCGTTAGCGGCTGCATTGGCCCATGACCCGAAAATAGTGATTCTGGATGAACCAACCAGTGGGCTAGATCCGCTTGCGCGACGTCTGGTTAAAAATCTGTTAAAGCAATTAAAAGATCAGGGGAAAACCCTGTTTTTTACCACTCACATTCTTTCTGATCTTCAAGAAGTCTGTGACTATATAGGGATTGTACATAAGGGTTCGATGATTTATTCCGGTGAGCTTAAAGGTTTTGATGCAAAGCAGATTGGTATTGAAAATAGATTTGCCCAGCTGATTCATCAGAGCGAGCACAAAAAGGGGCAGCAGCTTTGAGGCAAATTTTGGTCCAAGCACGGCTTTTTCTGGTTGCTACATTTCGAAGCAGCCTTCTATATTCGTTTCTGATTGTGGCTTTCCCGCTGTTTTTTGCGGCTTATTTATTTGATATAACCAATCCGGGTTTTCAAACCCTGTTTATAAAAGATATTGTTGCTTCAATTCTCAGCGTATTTTCAATGGTTATAGTTATTTTGCTGGCGTTTGAAGCGATTTTATGGAAGGACGGGAAAAACAAAGGCTGGTTCCTTTTAAGCCGGATCAAAAATCGTCTTAACTTGTTTGTCGGGCAAACTCTTGGGATGATGCTCTCGGTTCTTTTTATTCTTGGAACCATAACCTTTTTTTATCTGATTATATTGCGCTTTACTCATGGAGTATGGTTCTGGGAATTAATTGCGGCTGTCTGGCTGCTTGGCCTTGAAGCAGCTCTGGCAATGTCTCTTCTTAATCTGCTGGCAACAATGTGTTCCAGGTTTTTATCTTTAAGTGTTTTCTTTTTGCTTTATCTTGTTTCTATTACTCAGTTGTTGCCTTCTTTTATGCTTAACCACGGAAACAGCTCGGCTATGGCGGTTTTAGCCTTTATTTTGTCGGTTTTACCAGATTTCAATATGTTTTCTTTAAATGAAATTGTATTCGCCACAGAAAGCTTCTCGCAGATAGTGTTTTCGACAATATATGCATTCTTTATGTCAGGCTTTTACCTTTTGCTTGCTGAAGCTTTCTTTGCTAAAAGAGGTCGCTGATGCTAACTATCACCAGAAGAAAAATTTTAATTGCCTCTCTTTTTCTGGTTATTGCATTCTGTTTTAGACTCTCTCAGTTTCCTCATTTGCCCGGTTTTAACAGGCAAAATCTAATGTCCGTTGTTGTCCCTGAACGTTTGCGTGGGTTTCTGGCTGCTCGTTTATGGGAAAAAGCAGATGACTATATGCATGCCGGGCCATCGCCGAATAAAGCTGAACCTTTTACAGCAGGTAGCTATGCAGGTAATACCGATATTCTGCCGCTGCTCGAAATAATAACCCGGCTGGTTCCGGACGAGCCGGCTCCCTGGCTGCTGCTTGCCGATAACTTCGCCCGTTATCTGGGAAGTTTCGATAGAGCTATTGACCTGCTGCAAAAAGCAATTATCTATCAGCCTGAAATTCGCAAAATTCACCAGTTTTATGCCGCTATTGCTTATTTGAAGGTTTTTGCCCAAACCCCGGATACCAGAGCAAAAAAAAGTGCCTTAAAATATTTGCAGGCTGCTATAAAAAAGTTTGACCAGACATCTAAAAAACCACCGATGCCCGGTTATAATCTTGAATCTTATTTCATACTTTCAGCCAGGCTTTACCTCGAAATTGGTGAACCTGAAATTGCGGTAAAAGCATGGGAAAATACAAAATTGCCTTTAAGCTCTGATCAGGGCAAGCTCTCCTCATTACTGATTAAATACAGAAAAACAGGTCAGATACCTGATTTAAATGAATTTAAAATAGAAACAAATCTGACTGCCGAAAACAAAAGTCTTGTTGCCTCTGATTCTATTTGTCAACATCCTCCCGGTTATCACGAGCATGAGGAAAAAAGAAAGCACGCCCCTTTCAGTGGACGTGCTGTAGCTTGTTTTGCGTCGTTAATTCTCTTTTCGTTAACTATTACCGCTGGAAGATTTCTTAAGTCTTAATTTGCTTTTTGTGAGCTGCGGGCAAGAATTTTGCGAATGCGGGCTTTTCTAGCTTTTATGCGATTTATGAAATCATTGACATCGTTTTGCGTAGCAACTCTATTAAAATGAAGCGCAGCTTTGTCTGATTTAATTATAATTTCTCTGATTAAATCAAAAGCTTCCGAAGGCTTGATAATCTCTTCGCCTTTTAGAAAGTTATTGTCATAGCCCAATCTAATGTTGGCACGACTTAAAAAGCCTAGTGATCTTGCCAGTCTGCTGCCGGATTTTACATCTTTATAAAGGGAATAAAGTCCAACCTTCTGATGCGGTAGTGCTCTTGCCAGAATCGATGCAAGATGAGTTAAATTAGCTCTGCTGGCTTTTTCTGATTTGCCGATTCCACCCGTATAATATTTCAGCTCGCTTATGTAAGCAGATTTATTATAGTTTGCCAGAATTCCATGTATCATTGCAGAAACTTGTTTTATACTTATCGACTCTTGTTTCAGCATGACTTGGGGCTGACTGGTTAAATCGAAAGCGCCGGCTTTCTTTAACGTCTGAAAAGTTTTGTTAACTTTTCTTATAGGCCGCGGCTGCTTTGTCTTAACTTTATGGGTATCGATAAATGATTCGTGAATGCGATGAAGCAATAAAAGAGTTTCAAAGATACTGAGCTTTTTATCGGGCATTATTCTTCCATCGGGGGTGCCGGTAATTATTCCTTCTTCAATTGCAAATCCAAATGCAGGAAGATATTTTTGGGGAATAACCCAGTCATAAAAGGGTTGCAACTTTTTATCACGATTCCCGATCTTAATCCGGGTTCTGTTTGCAGCAAACATTAGTGCCCTGAAGATTGTTTTAAAAGCCTTGTCTCTTTTTATATAACGGCCAATTTTGCTTTGACTTATTATGCCTGCTTCGCGCATTTCTGTCAGGTTGTAAGTTTCTAAAAAACCAAGATCGCTCATAATTTGAGTTAAAGAGCGATAAAAAGCCATCTCTGATACGGGCTTCTTAAGGGTTTTTCGGCTATAAGCCGTTGAGTCAAACAGACCTTTCTGTTGCGCAAACTTAATGTACTTGTCAGCTTGATTATTTGAAGCCTGAATTCCAGGTAGTCTGCAAAATAAACTGGCTATAAAGACCGACAGCATAGCGCCACCAATAAAGAATTTGTTTTTTAACAGCATGAATTTCTGCCTCCAGTTGTCTATATACTTTCAGTGGATTCCTATCGGCAGAGGGGCAGAATCTTGTTAGACCAAAACCGTTATTTTAACCTGATTTTGTCTTTATTCCTTTGAATATACATCGGAGTAAAAACTTTTGTGCGGGCAAGGTCGTAAACTCTTCGAAAAGGCCGGCCGCTTATTATTCGCCGGGCTTTGCTTCGCGAAATATTGAAAAAAGCTGCCAGCTCAGCAGCTGAAGCGCTGTTAATGTTTATACTCTCAGCTTTTGAATCGGCACTATCGGTTGTTTGCCATGAAAGATCTGTTTGCATGTAGTTTTGATTGTTGAGTGTGTGCCCGGAATCCTGCCAGGCGGAACTCCAGAAATCAACTATATTTTGAACCGAATTCTGTATTTGTTTTTCTGTCATGTCCCAGACTTCTTCTAATCTATTACCATTTCTGTATGCTGCTCCAATTGCATCATAATGGCGCAAAGCTTCGCTGGCCATTTTTTGAACTCTGACTTTTACTGTCTTGATTGGTCTAAATTGTATTTCAGATAGCTCAAACTTTTTTAAGTTCCGATTAATCTCTCTTTCGTATTTTGAATGGTATTCGTCTTCATTGGGGTCACGAGCTTTACCGGCAGTATGCAGAGGCTGGTTGAGATCGGCTATGTAATGAGAAAGCAACCCGAGTATATAGGCCGATTTTTCCAGAGATTTGTTTTCACCCAAAAGATAGACGGCCTTATCGTAAAGCTCTTGTATGCGCTCGTATCCTCCGGTATGTGAGCCGTCCGGGTAATAGATATGATTGTAAAAATCTTTTAAGAGCATGTCTGGATCTGTGCAGCCCTGCAAGAATGATTTTTTTTGCGAACTGAATTTTTGTTTGAAAGATTCGGGCATAAGTCGCATTGCATCTGCGGTTATCTTGCGGTGTGTGTGATAACCCCACCCAAAAACCGAACCTGCCGAAAATAAAAGAAAAATAATGCTGTAAATAAAGCGCTTGAAATTTTTGTTCATCCTTAGATTCTATTAATATTAAACACTTTCAGCAACCAGCTGATCGTAAACAGTAATTATCCATTTGTTTGTAGAATCCCGTTTCAAGACATTTAGATTGCTTCGTCGTTTCACTCCTCGCAATGACAGCCACAAAATGTCATCGTATATTGGT
>JBNJGH010000087.1:0-1803 GCA_051747585.1 Candidatus Rifleibacteriota bacterium | reverse complement strand
TGTCATCGTATATTGGTCATTGAGCGTAGTCGAAATGACCAATGGATGGTTACAAGGTCCCTTCGACTCCGCTCAGGGACCGCAATAGGCTGTCATTGCGAGGAGTTATGCGAAGCAGAACGACGAAGCAATCTTTGATATGCTCAAATTTAGTACATAACAAAAAATACAAAAATGTCTTGAAACTTGCTAATATTACTAAATGGATAATTACTGGTGATTAACGCCCAGTCTGGGGCAGAGGGTAAGGATCTCGCAGTTGTCGCAGTCGGGTTTTCGAGCTTTGCAACGGTTGCGACCATGAAGTATAAGCAGATGAGAAAATATAATCCATTTTTTGCGGGGTAGCTTTTTCATTAAATCGGCTTCGATTTTATCTGGATTCGTTTCCCTGCTGAAACCCAGACGATAGCTCAGGCGCTTTACGTGGGTGTCAACAACCACACCCTCGGCCTTGCCAAAAGACGTGCCAAGAATTACCGAGGCGGTTTTCCTGCCAACCCCGCGCAGGCTCACAAGATCTTTGATGTTTTGCGGTATCTCTCCATTAAAATCGTTGAGCAATTTTTGCGCACAGGCAATAATGTTTTTCGCTTTATTACGATAAAAGCCGGTTGATTTAATGGCAGTTTCCATCTCTGATTGCTTTGCCCCGGCAAAACTTTGTATATTCGGGAATTTTTTGAAAAGCGCGGGTGTTACTAAATTAACTCTTTTGTCGGTGCATTGTGCTGAAAGTATGGTTGCTACTAAAAGCTGCCATGGATTCTGGTGTGCTAAGGCACATTGCGGATTGGGGTAAATATTTTCCAGTTCGGTAATAATCTTTTGGTTTTTCATCTGAATTATTCTTTAGTTTTTTCTGTTTCTTTATCTGTGTTTTTCTCTCCAGACTCTTGAGGTTTTTGCTGCTCCTCATTTACTGATTCGCTTTCATCTTCAACTGGTGTTTTCTGCGCAGTATCCTTTGAATCTTGCCCTGTGTCTTTATCCAGTGGCTTCTCTGATTGCTCCTTAAAATTTTTCAAACCTTCAGGCATTGGAGTTAAAGGTGGGTCTTCATTGAGTGAGGTCGACTCTTCTTTTTCCTGATTAGTTTCAATATTTGAATCCAACAAGTCTTCTCGCGGCGCGGAAGCTTTGTGGTCTTTTTCCGGCTCCAGTTCATCGCCCAGTTCCTGCATTTTTAAATCTATAGCTTTTTTAAGGATCTTTTCGTCGGGCAAAGAACTGGGGTAAAAGATTGCTATACCTGCAACAGCTGCTACCAGAGTTGCCATTCCGGTTGAGAGCAATCTGATAAAGTAATTAAGATTAAAACCGCTGGCTAGTATCCATAAAACTGCCCATAAAACAGCAGAAAAGATAAAGATCATTAAAAGAGTATTGATAAGCCTGACAACATAAGGCCCCTGAAAATCCTCGCTCGTGAAATTCATGCGCCTTTTCAGCAGAGAATCAATTCCAGCAGAAGGATGTCTTCCTGCTTTCTGCCTTATCATAACAGCTTTCAGCAGGTGTAGATTTTTGAGCCTGGCATAATCTTCGGCCAAAGTGGGTTCGGGTGCCGGCTGGGTTTCCTCGTCGTCTTTTTCCTGCTCTTCGGTTGCTTGTTCATTGCCTGCCGAGGCTTCTTCAGCATTTGAAGACGCATTCTGCTTATCCTGCTCTTTGTCCCGGGCAGGTTGTTGCTTGTCGTTGTTTGTCGTTTCTGTTTGTTTGTTGTCGGCCATACTGCCAAGAATATACCACAGTCAGGAATTAAAGAAAATAACCACAGAGCGCACAGAGAACACAGAGAAT
>JBNJGH010000086.1:0-14465 GCA_051747585.1 Candidatus Rifleibacteriota bacterium | reverse complement strand
GTAAATCTCTGTTAATCAAGAAAAAATAAATCTTCTAAACTAATTGATATTATGATTAAACCTGAAAAGGGATTTTTATTTATTGTTTCCGGCCCTTCCGGGGTAGGAAAAACAGTCCTGTGTAACGAGATTGTAAAAAAGTTTTCGCCCAGAGTCGTTTATTCTATTTCGGCTACTTCGCGTAAGCCAAGGGGCGGAGAAACCGATGGGCAGGAATATTTTTTCTACACGAAGCCGGAGTTTGAAAAAGCGATCGAACGTGATGAATTCGCTGAGTGGGCCTATGTTCACGGCAACTATTATGGTACCCCGAAAAAGTTTCTCGAGCAAAAGCTCGAAGCCGGAAAAAATGTTATTTTGAATATCGATGTTCAAGGAGCTTTTGATATTCGAAAAAAATATCCAGATGCCGTTACGATTTTTATTTTGCCCCCTTCAATAGAAGAGCTCGAATCACGCATAAGAAAGCGAAATATGGATAGTGAAGAAGACTTGAAACATCGTCTTGAAAATGCCCGTAAAGAGCTGAAATATAAAGAACAATACCGGTACAGAATAGTAAACGATAATCTTGAAGATGCTATAAGCAACCTTGAAGATATTTTTAACGATTATATCGACTGGCAAGAGTCCGCTTTTTCAGCGTCTTGACACTTCTTTATCTGATTCTTATAATTTAAGAACACATCTGAAATTAGCTGTTAAAACAGGAGGCTATATATAATGAAACGCACTGCTCTGTGCTTCCTAGCTGTTTGTTTCCTTTTTTTTACTCAGGGCTTATGGGCCGGACAAAAAAGGCTCATAAAGTTAGACGCCACGCTTGAAATAATAAGCGGCCAGGTTAAATTAACCCGTGTCGGTAAAACCAAAACTGATGTAATGAGTAAAACTACATCACTTTATGCCGGTGATTTACTTGAAACTTTGCGTGAATCAAAAGCAGTTTTAAGATATTCTGATGGCACCCAAATGCGAATTAAACCAAGAACTCTTATCGAGGTACAGCCTTTAAGTATTAGGGTTTTTAAAGGGCGCAGCTGGTACAAATTTACCAAACGTAACAGGGAATTTCGCATCGTAACTCCTACACTTGTCGCCGGAATTAGAGGAACAGAATTTGAAGTAGCAGTTTCGTCGAGAAAGAAAGCTTCGGTTTCTGTTATTGAGGGAGCGGTTGCAGTTAAAGGAAGGTATAGTCGTGGCGGGTTGTTACTCAGACCTGGTTTCGCTACCCAGTGTTCTCAGGGGTCAGAGCTTGCACGACCCTATCAATTTGATATCGAAAAGAAAAAGCAGGAATGGAAAGATTCAAGTTGGAGAAGTGCCTCAACCAAAATAGATGTAAACCGCCTGTTTTTAAATTATCTTAACCTGAAATATGAATATGGTAGTGATGATTCGAGAACAGTTGAAGCACTTGAAGAGTTTGAAGCTGCAAGAAAGAAAGCGCAGAAGAAATAAATTACTGAAATAGTTTAATAAAAAAAGACTATCTTGAGTTTCTTAAGATAGTCTTTTTTTATTCGTAATTAATCGGTTTTTTGCGCTTAGCTTTTTTTTCGGCATTTTTCTTTTTGTTTTGAATTCGTTTTTCTTTTGCCGCTTTTGAAGGTCTTGTCGGTTTTCGTTTCTTTGGCGGTTTAAGTGCTTTTACAATCATTCGTCGTAGCTTTTCGCAGGCGGCCATAAGATTTCTATACTGTTCCCGGTATTGCTGGCAGGTAATCAGTATGTTGCCTTCTGAATCGAGTTTATTTCTGGCTGCTTCGAGAAGCCTTCTGGTTACCGCCGGTTTCAACTCCTCACAGGTTTGGGGGTTAAACCTTAGCTCAATGCAGGTCGCTACCTTGTTTACATTCTGACCTCCGGGTCCGGATGACCTGACAGCACGAGTTTTTATCTGTCCGGCCGGAATAGTAATTTTATCGTTAATTTTTAGTGGAAAACTCATAATGTTAAGCTTTTCTTTAACCAGTTTGCTGCTTCGTGAATATCAATAGTGCTCATACAGCCTTTAAAAGAGCAGCTGTCGCAGTCAGCTTTGCAGTTTTTAACTTCAGGCATCAGAACAAGTTTCTTTTCGCATACCGGACCCCATCTAACTGGTGTCATTGCAGGTACCGGTGGGAAAAAAGCTACTACGGGTAGTTTCAGGGCTGCAGCAAGGTGCATCGGACCGGTTGAGCCGCCAATAAAGGCTCGACATCGAGAGTATGCTCCGGCCAGTATTCCAAGATCGGGTATACCTGTTAGAAAAGCGAGGGGATGTTTGCAGCCCTTAAGGAACAGGTTTTTAAGGTTCTCTTCTGCAGGTCCGAGGCTGATAATTACAGAAAAACCAGCTTCTACAAGAATTGAAGCAAGACGGACATAGGCCGATGTTGGCAAATTACGGGCTGAACCGCCATGACCCGGATGAATTATTACCGGCTTTTTATCGTTTAAACCGGCTTTTGTTAAATAGTTGCCGCCAATCTCTATGTCTCTCGCAGAAGGCTTAAGAGCTGGTTTTGCATAGTCGATACGCTTTACGAGACCTTTAAGAAGGTCGAGGTTGTAACGAAACTCGTGTTGCTCATTTCTCGATCTTTTCTGATGTTTTCTGTCGTTGAGCATGAACTGCCAAAGGTTAGAGGCTCTGCCAATTCTTAATGGAATATCGGCAAAGAAGGCTGCGTTAATTACCCGCGCTGCTGGGTGAACAATTATGATGATATCGGGCTTTTCATTTTTAAACGCTTTTGCAAGCTGAATAAAGTCTTTGTATTCATCATCGATTAAAATCTTGTCGATTTCTGTGCAGCCATTTAAAAGTGGTGCGGTGTACTGCCTGACATGAGCAGTCAACTCTGCATCGGGAAAGTTCGTTCTAAGCTCGCGAAAAACAGGAGTGGTTAAAATCAGGTCGCCGGCTCTATCTGTTCTGGAAACAATTATTTTCATAAGCTACTACCAGCCAGTTCTTTTAAAGCTTGTAAGACGTCAATTGCAGCGATACTACGCATGCAGATATGGTTGTTTAAAGGGCATTCCCGTTTTCTGCAAGGGGCCAATGAGCACTTTTTCTTACTGTAAACATAAACTATATTTTTGTTCAATGCTCCGGTTCGCGTCATATCTGTAGGACCAACGGGAACTACTGTAGGTGTTTGATTCAACGCTGCAAGGTGCATGGTACCGGAATCATTGGCAACCAGAAATTTAGCTCTACTCAAAAGAAGCGACAATTCTATAAGGCTTGTTTCCCCTGAAATATCAAGGGTTTCAGGGGCAAGTTCCTTAATTTTGTTACAAATTGAAGCTTCTTTTTTGCTTCCGGTCAAAATGATCTGCAGATCTCTGTTTTTTAACAAAAGATGTGCCAGTTGGGCAAAATTTGCAGCCGGCCATCTTTTTGCAGCTCCGAATGCTGCTCCGGGAGCAAGTATGGCGTAAGGTTTGCCGGAATCAATGGCAAGTCTATTGCATGTCTTTATGAAATCTTTGGGTGAAAAGTCGGGGGTAACTAACTCTGTTTTATGTTCTGCAAGCTTTGCTTTTTTTACCAGATTGAAGTGTAGATCAGATTCATGCCATGAAACAAAGTTTGCAGGTTTTTCAATAGCTTGATTCAGTAAAAAGCTGCGCCCCTGGGTATTATAACCGGTTCTGCATTTCCCTTTGCAGGCCCAGGCTAATAAGGCTGTTCTAAATGAATCGGGCAGGACAATTATATGATCAAACTTTTGCTTTTTCAGTTCTTTGATTTCTTTTAAAGCTGAAAAATTAATATTTTTGCTGTCGATGGTATGAACTTTTTGGATGTATTTGGCAGCAAGCTTATAAACCCCAGCCAGCCCGGGACGGCTTAATATATGTACTTCATGTTTTTGAGCTGTGGCTGTAATGGCAGGTAGCGACATAATTATATCGCCAAGCCAGTTTAAGCCTGTAAATAGAATTTTCATGACCACCTCTGCAAAAAGGTTAAGACTTTATGGGCAGTTTCTTCAAGTGGAAGTTTGCGGCAGGCAAAATGACCTTCAGGGCATTCTGCTCTTTGACCATGCAGGCTGCAGGGTTTGCAGGGTAAATTTTTTGAAATGATTAGATTTTTCGGGCCGGGTACAGGGCTGAAGCCCAGGCCCGGGTCAGTTTGAATGAAAATGCCAATCGTCGGAATATTAACAGATCGGGCCATGTGCATTGGGCCTGAGTCTGAAGAAATAATGCCGGCAGAATGAAAAAGAATGCCCGGTAGCTGCCCTAAAGCAAAACAGTTGCGCAGATCTATAATTTCAGTTGACATCGGGCTGAGATTTTTGCCGGTACCTATTGCAACAAGAGGCTTATCTGTTATTTTGCAAATTTGATCGACAAGAGTTTGTGGTAGTTTTTTACCGGGCTTGGAGGCATCGACATGGATTAAATAATAATTGTTGGGGCTTAAGCCGTTGTCTTTTATAAGTTTTAAGCTGGTATCAGCATATTGTGCCGGTATCAGAATATCCGGGTCGGGATTTTCAAGGCCATCCAGATCACATGCATCGGCATATCTTTTCCAGACTGGTCTAGTGTCTGCAAGCCTTATTGGATATTTTCCGGCAATTACATCATATTGTTCTTTACAGCTACGTTTATAAAAACTGGTTTTGTGTTTTGCCTTAACCAGATGTTTTATGATTATAGATGCGGCTTTGCCCTGCAAGTCGTTTAATATTGAAGGCTTAAGATGGTTCAGCTGTCTGATAAGCTGTAATAAATTCTGTGAATCTCTATAGAACCTTATCTTTGCCGGTAAAAACGGTGCCAATTCCTGCCATCGTTGGTGAATGACAAAAACGGTATTTCGTCCCCGGCGTTTAAGTTCATTTAGCACCGGAACTGTCAGAAGAATGTCTCCCATTGCGTTGAGTCGTATAATAATTTGCGTGTCGGGCATGATATCAGGGTAGAATTTCCATTTTCCTGAGGAGATCGATTGTTCTTTGACCGGCACCTGACATCTCTTCGAGAACTTTACGGCCTCTTTTTCCCATTTCTTTATAGATATCGGGGTTTTGAGACCAGTCAGTAATAGTTTTCTGCAAATCTTCCTTTGAAGTCACTACATTTAAGGCATCAGCCTTTTTTAAGTTACGAACTTCGTAGCGAAAGTTAAAAGTTTCCGGGCCGGTAATAACTGGAACTTCAAAGGTTGCCGGTTCGAGTAGATTGTGTCCGCCTCTTTTTACCAGGCTGCCACCGACAAAAGCAAGATTTGAAATGGCATAAAAATTTTTAAGCTCACCAAGGGTGTCAACCAGAATTATATGTCTTGCAGCTTTGCCGGGCTTTGATGCAAGGCTGTAGTCAAGATTTCGTCTGTGGAGAAGATCGGTCAATTCACTGGTGCGTTTTATATGTCTGGGGGCAATAATTGCAGTGGCTTCAATCTGAGACCAGAGAGGCTCAAGAGCATCGAGAATTAACTCCTCTTCACCTGGGTGGGTGCTGCCAAAGCATATTAAATTACGATTTTCGGGTATGGAAAATCTTTTTCTTATCTCTTTTTTGTCGACCTGAGTATCGATAAAATCATATTTGAAGCAACCGGTGATTGAAATTTTTTCCTGCGGAACTCCAAGAATTTTGAACCTTCTTTGATAAAGTTTTTCCTGAGCGCAGACAAAAGAGAGGTTGTTAATTGCTTCATAAAACAGTGGCCATGCAATGCGCATGAAGCGAACGCTCTGTTCATTGATTCTGCCGTTGATAATTCCATAGGGAACCTTTTTGCGTGCCAGGGTGCTTAGCAAAAGGGGCCAGATTTCAGTTTCGCTGATGAGCATGGCGCGGGGTTTGATTTTTTCGATAAAGGGAATGGTAAAAGCCGGCAACTCTATTGGCAGTAGTGTTGCCAGGCCGCATAGTTCATCTTTTTGCAGCTGGCGCAGGCCATCCATGGTGGTCGAAGTGCATACTATATGATGCTTGCCATAGATTTCGCCCAGTTTTTCCAAAAATGGTTTTAAGGTAATAAATTCACCGAGTGATGCACCGTGAACCCAGATTGTTCCGTCTTTGGGCGCTTGATACCCATCGGGCAGCATACCTTTTCTAAGGGTAAATTCTTCTCTTTCTATCCGGCGTGGCGGGAAAAGATCGAGCAATTCTACAACTGCCCTTATAACCCACTGATAAGTTTTAAGATGAATTCGGCCCATAACACCCCAATTTTTATTCTATAATTATATTTCTACTTGTCTATTGCTTTAAAGTCAAAAAGAATTGATTAATTTTACCCATTTATTTTCCGGTGCGTCTTTTATATTTGTTTTCCATCTTCGATGAAGCCAGAACCATTGCTCGGGATTGGCTTTAATGATTTGTTCGAGCAGGCTGGTATATTTTTGCGTCATTAATTGCTGTCCTTGCAGGGTATTTGTGAAATTTTCAGGAAAAACAGGCTCAAATATTTTTAATTTATGTTTATTTTTATAATCTGGTTTTATTACCAGCGGTACAACAGGAGCGCCGGTTTTCAGCGAAATTTGCGCAGGTCCCGTTGGTGCTGAGGCCCAGCTGCAAAGAAACTTAACGAAAATTCCCTGCTTGCCATTGTCTTGATCAACCATCAAGGCTAGAATATGGCCTTTACGCAATGATTTCAATATTTGTCGAATCGAATAGCCTGAATCTGTAGTAAGGGCGCCGTGTTTTGTCCGCATTTCGTTCATCCATTTATCGGCTTCAGGATTATTCTGGCGTCTGACAACTACAGTTACTGGAAATCCCTTGATAGATAGCCATGGAGGCACAAGTTCCCATAAACCATAATGCCCCGAAACAATTATAGCCCCTTTTTTGCGGGAAAGAGCTTTCTCAAGGTTTGCGAGACTATCGCAGCTTATTTTTTCAAGAATTTCTGCTTTTGACCAGTATTTTAATCCGGCCATTTCAAAGGCATTCAGTAGAAAATTGTAATAGGTTTTTCTCGCAGTTTTGATTGCTTCCCGGCGATTAATTTTGAGATGCGCCTGCAATGAATTGATTACGTATTCGCGACGAAGTTGCAAAAGATCGAAAACAATTCCGCTGATTAGCCGGGCAGTTCTTTGTCGTTTTGGCAGAGACATGTCGGTGGTTTTACGGGTAAGATAATCCAAAAGTAGAATCTGAAGCTTATGACCTGTTTTTACTTTGTTTGTTTCAACTTTGCTCATAATTTAACCTTATCTTTTTTAATAAGATTTCTCAGTCTCCAGCCCATTTCCAGCAGCGGGCTTTTTATAGATACAATGGCATCTACCGGGCATACTTCCATACAGCAGAAGCATGATACACAGATTTTACGATCGAAAACTGCACCATTTTCTTTAATCGAAATGGCCTGAACCGGACAAATTTTTGCGCATCGACCACAGCTTATACAGCTCTTTTCATCTTTTAAAGCCGGGCCGGCCCATAATAATCGTTTTAAAAAATTGAGAAAATTGTCGGGAATATAGTCTTGCAGAGGTGTATTGGGAACATTGAAGTCAGAAAATCTTAACGATTCAAGACTTGCGTTAAGCATTTCTATTTGTTTGCTGTTCTTTGGTCCCCAGTTGATTTCTTTTGCTCTTTGTAGCATTGGCACTTTGTTTTCATCAACGCCCGTCACAGCACAAAAGACTCGGTCAATTGCAACCGGATTAGTAGAGGCAAGCAGAAAACCAGGGTATATTTTTCGCCCGCCGGAGGGGCCCTGTCCATCCATGCCCTCGATAGCGTCTAAAAAGTTAAGCTGGCAGGGGATCTTGCCGGCAAGATCGGTCATGAAATTACTGAAAGTAGTAGATTTGGGGTAGATTTTATGCCATTGAGCTTTTTGCAAACCCGGTACCAGACCATACAGGTTTTTGACTGCGCCGGTTATGCGCGTAAGATTATGGGTTTTCAACTTTGCTATGTTAACGACAAGATCTACTTCAAAGCATATTTTTACCAGGTGGATTGAAATTTTTTCGTTATTTGTAAATAAATCTACTTTCTGTTTTTCTTCGTTTTCAAAACTGATAAGTTTTGCACCAGCTTCATGGGCTGCCTGAGCAAATCCCGTTGTTTCCCAGAATTTTTCGCTGCGCCCGAAAATAACCGGTGGACTGTCTCCGATTATAACTTCTGCGCCATTAGCTTTGAAAATTTCAGCAAGTGCCTTAACTACGGCCGGGTGGGTAGTGGCAACTTTGTCAGGAGTCTTGCATGACAGCATATTTGGCTTGAGTAAGACTTTCTGCCCGGGCTTTATAAAAGCTTTTGCTCCACCCAGCAACTCAAGCAGCGAGGTGACTTCTTTTTTGACTGTCAGATAGTCATAGGATGTGCATTTGCTGCCTGCAACTTTAAAAGTGGTCATGGCTTGTTTTCCTGATTTTGTTTAACTAAAGGATGTTTATAAAGGTGCTCGGGTTTTGCAGCGGGTGGTTGAGGCCCTGTCCCTGCTTGAGGCTCGTAAGGATCGACCTTGATCAAGGGGTAATCAGGGAAAGGTCGTCTTTGCAGAATCTGGCGTGGCCATGGAGTTATTTCAAGGCCCTCGGCCCTTTCAATAATAATGCACTGGTTCAAATATACTATTTTTTGCAGCATTTGGGAAAAGGGAATGTTTTTGAAAGTGCAATAAACAGGAAAGTGAAGGTCACGGGGAAACTGTATCGGGGTTTTGCCGCCAAGGGAGATTTTGCGTAAAACAAATTGTATATCATCTCCCTGAGAGAAAAGAATGCCTGATTTGTTCAGGCCCGGGTAGCGAATTGTCAGGCGCTCGGGCACGCACTTTTTCATGCGTTGAATTACTTCGGTCCATTCTTCGCCGGCGGGTTTGACCGGCAAAACCATTAAAACCGGGCCTTCTGTTTTAAATCTATGATGTGGAGGAATTATCTTGTATAAAAGTTTGCTTATGGTTCCGCCATGATGTGCAGGCACTACAGAGCCGCCGGCCTGGAAATGCATTATAGCCTGATAGCCAAAGCCATGTGCCAGAAGCTCTATGGCATGCCAGAGAGCTATGGGGTGGCCAAAAAAAGACCATTCGCGATGAAATTTGCTTTTTTTGGGCGGGTTAAGAAAAACTTCTTTAAAAGTGCTGAGTGACTTTCTTTTAAAAAGAATGCTTTCACGTCTGATTTTTTTTAAATACCACTCGTCATCAAGTCTCATTTCATCGTAAGCATGAAAACGTCGCCCTTTATGATAAATCAGCGCCCGGGAGTTTTTGGGGCCGTATAAAATGGCCTTTATTTGAGGAATGTTTTGTTCAGAAGTTCCATAAGCCGCGTAACAGGTCGTAGGGGCGACGACAAGCAGCATGTTAAAAAACAAAAAGAAACAAAAATTCAGTGATTTTAGATGAGGCATTCTCAGCTTTTTCCCTTAATAAGGTTATTCTCGGCCATTTTGACGTAGATTTTTACAGCATTGGTGGCAGCTCCCCGCCTTAGATTGTCGGCTGTTATCCACATATTGAAGGCGTTATTGCTACTGAAGTCGTTTCTAATTCTACCTACAAATACTTCGTCACGGTCTTGACAGTTAAGTGGAGTTGGATAAACTGATTCAGAGGGTTTGTCCATTATTACAACATCTTCGGCCTGCTCAAGAGTTCGGGTAATCTCATTCAATGACATGGGGTTGGTAAGCTCAATATTAACCGATTCGCAATGGCACGAAACAACAGGCACTCTGACGCAGGTAGGACAGATATTAATGTTGTCATCCAGTATTTTTCTGGTTTCTCTTACCATTTTTTCTTCTTCTCGATACATTCCGGATTCTAAAAGTACGTCAATCTGTGGGATAAGATTAAAGGCGATTGGATGTGGGTAAACACCCTCAGGAATTTCTTCTTTTTCTTCAATCATTGCCCTGCTTTGCGATTTTAAAATTTCCATGGCTTTTAGCCCTGTGCCTGAAACCGATTGATAAGTTGAAACTACAATTCGTTTTATTGGATTGATTTTATGAATAGGCCCGATGGCTGCAACGAGTTGAATTGTCGAGCAGTTAGGGTTTGCTATAATTCCTTTATTGTTTTTTGCCGCAGAAAAATTTACTTCGGGAACAATCAGAGGAACTTCTGGGAACATTCGGTGCGCATTTGAATTGTCGATGACAAGGCAGCCACTTTTTACGGCTTTTCCGGCAAATTCCCGGCTAACTGTTGTTCCGGCAGAGAAGAAAACGACGTCAAGACCTTTGAAATCAGCTGTATTTAGAGCCTCAACTCTGTATTTTTTGTTTCGAAATGTAATTTCTTTTCCAGCGCTTTTTTCTGAGGCAAAAAGACGAAGATTCTTAATCTTACTTACACGTTCATCGAGCACTTGAAGCAGTTTCAGGCCGACTGCACCTGTGGCGCCGACTATGCCTATCGAATGGTTGCTCATTCAATTGTTCTCCTTATTGCGTTTCTCGAGGTAAAAAGATTTAAATTTGCCCGGACGATAAAAGTTTCTTGTATTAGCTTTTGTCTTGTTTGGCTGGTTATTATTATTTTGCAATAAAGGTTTGGGCGGTTCTATATCTTTAGTTTCAGAGGGGCGGCCAAAAATTAATTTTTGAAGTTGCAGAGCCTGTTTGTATTCGCGGTCAGTGAGTTGAGAAAGGTTTTTAACCATATTGCCTTTGGAGCTACCGACTATGTTGAACAATTTTCCAATGGCATCAAGCTTTTTATCGATAGCTTCTTTTTCCTGGTTCAGTTTGTTTTTTTCGGTTGGATCGGTAACATTTTTTAACAAGCTCATAAGATCGTTTCTGGTTTTTTCCAGTTTATCTTTATTTTCTCTGGCAAAATTAATGCTGTTATCAAATTCAAGAGTATCAGATGCTTTGCGCTCAGCTTCGGCTTTTATTGCTTTTTCTCTGAGCTTACTGAAGTCGGGTAATTCAGGTTTTTTAAACATTTTTCCCGGGGATTTGCTTTTCAATGGGGAGTTGGCACCCGTTTCAGGGTCGATGGGGCCCGATGGGGTGCTGAATTGGAAATTGTCGGTATTAGATGAACCTCGTTTAAATTCGACATCATCCATCCAGGCAGGAAAGTCTTGCGCCTGGCAGTATGAGCCGAATAGCACCAAAAAAATAATAAATTTAATGAGTAAGGCTTTCATGTTTAAAAGAATTATCGATTAAGCTGCTAAATTTGTACCATAAAAAGGGCACAGCTGGCAAAATCAATTATCTGCCGGCAACTTACTCATTTCCGCAGATATTTTTTTATACAGTTCTGAGGCCCATTTGGGCAATTTTTCCGAATTAAGGACAGTTTCGACCGAATTAGTGCGGAAATCGACGGGAGATATAATAACTTTAATGTTTTCGCGTCCGGATTTGGCGGCAAGATAAAAAACTTCTTCGATTGGTTCGTCGCCAATAGCAACACAGCCGCGCGATACCTGGTTGCCGTGAATCATTATATTGTTGCCAATGGTGAAACGATTGTCCTGCTGGGCTTTGAGACGGTCGAATTCGTTGGGATAATTGAGCTTTAAAGACAAATGGTACAGGCTGTTTGGATTAAGAAAATCCACCTTATAAATACCCTCAGGAATCTGCAGGTCACCATCTCTAAGCTTGGGGCCGGAATGTCCGCTGGCGGCAAGTATCGGATAAGTTGTTATCAGGGTTAAATCATTCTCACTGTCGCCGGCAAAAACTTCGAGTCTTTTTTCCTGTTTTAAAATCAACAGTATGATTTTTGCCGGGGGAAAAGCTGCATCTAGTGACCCAAAGCAGTCTTCTATGCGTTTGGCCGCACTTTGGGCCAGTTCTTCTAGTCTTTCCGAAAGGGTTTTTCTTGGTTTCATTGCACCTGCTTTTAAGTGGATATTTATTGTACCTATTATGAATGCAGCTGGTTAATTTGACAAGCACTTTATTTAATCTTCAGATCAAATGCTTACTTTTCTTAGCATAATTGGCTAAATTTTAAGTTTTTTGTTTAATTACTTCCGCTAATTATTGAAATTTTACTACCGAGATCACTGAGGGCTCCGTGGTTATTTTCTTTTCGTATCCTTTTTCTGAAACGAGCTGATAGTAGCTGCCCGAGAATTGCTTTTTTTTTGCTTTAATTCAAATATCGGTTATATTAAAGATAGAGGTAAATAGAGATGAGAAAATTTCCTGAGCAGGTTCTTCTTCGATTTCAGGATCCTCAATATTTCAATATAGTAAGAGATAATACCGAGCATATAGCCAGAAATATGGGGTTTGATGAGGATCGAGTGTATGAGCTTTGTCTCGCAGTAGATGAAGCTTATTCGAATGCGATTGAACATAGCGGTGACCTGGATGATAATAATCTTGAAGTCGAGTTTTTGATTTTTAAAGATCGGCTGGAGATTTCTGTGTCTGATTCAGGCTGTGGTTTTGATCTGACCCGCTTAAAAATACCCCGTTCACTTAAATATCTGAAATCAGTCAGGGGAAGAGGCCTGAGTTTGATCAAGCAACTGTCGGATAAACTGGAAATGAACTCTATTCCAGGCAGCGGAACACTGGTTAGAATCATTAAATTTATCTCTCAGAGACATAAACGGCGTGGCGCCAAAACAATTAAAACAATATAAATATTTGTAGCTTTATACACTGCGGGGGACACTTTACTCATTTATTGGTCCGAAATTAACAAAAAAAACATCTGGTTAAAAATGATTCTTTTTTGCTAAGCTATTTAAACAAACAAGATTTATTGGAGGATTATGAGAGGATTTGCTTTTTCGATGTTTTAAGTCATGGTATTTTTGATGCAGAGAAGCGGAGGATGTTTAATTGAAAAACAAAAATCATACTATTATCGCAGCTTTATTAATAATCGCAGTATTAATTGCAGGTATTTATGCCTACAAAATTCACCAAACCTTAAATGCCATGGCGATTTTAAAAAGCACGCTGGAGAATATGCCCAAGAAGGTGAAAATTTCACCAAAATACATTCCGAATTGCTGCAAACTTCCCATACCTCTGCCTCGCAGCTATGAAAATCGGAATTTTCAGAACGCTAATTATAAAGAGCTGGTCGAGCTTGCGCAAAAACATCTCCAAAAGTCTGATCCCGTGATTGAACAAGCGTATGCAAATTTTAAAAAACAAATAAAAGAACCGGCTTTAGACTTCGAACCTCCCGAAGATCCATATTTTTTCGGCAAGATTCCACATCTTACTGTGTGCCGTAAAATAAACCGGTTTCTGAGTAATCTGGGATACTTTCATGCAAAAGAAGGGAATCACCGGAAAGCCTTCAAAGCTTTTCTCGGGAGCGCGGGCATCGGCGTCGCCCTATTTGGAAACAAAGTAAAAAATTATGAACTCGTGCCATTCCTCATCGGAAAGGTTTGTTTAAAAGAAACTGGATATAATTTACTTCTGGTTGCCAAAAAGCTCGAACTAACCAGGCAGGATTTAAAAACTCTGCTCATATCCGCCAGAAGATTTGACCACCAGTTTCCCTCATTTTTATTCATTTACCGATACGAAAGAAACAAACTTACCAGCTTTAACAACTCACTCAAGAAACTGACGCAAAAGACCGGAAAACCATTTGTTGAAGTTTCATATTTCAAAAAACTCAAAACCAGTACCAATCAAATATTGAAAAACCGCCTGGACAAATTACAGAAGCTTTGGAAACAAGATTATCGTGAAACAGCTGAAGAGACTGCCGAGTATCTTGACAGTTTTTCCGAATTTCTCAGGGAAAGCGAAAAAAATAAACTTTTGTGGCTTCAACCTCAACAACTTCTCGCAAGGCAGTATCTTTACCTGACGGCTCCCAATTTTTATTCCGTTCGTCCGGCTACTCTTTTAAGCGAAAACAGATGGCATATTGGAATTATAGCAGTGGCGATTTACAATTATAAAAGAGTGAATGGCAGTTTTCCCAAA
Organism: Candidatus Rifleibacteriota bacterium; assembly: GCA_051747585.1. GTDB lineage: Bacteria > Muiribacteriota > Ozemobacteria > Ozemobacterales > Ozemobacteraceae > DYKG01. Next base: position 569 of record JBNJGH010000086.1, on the reverse strand, counting down.
AACCTCAAAAGCCTGGAAAAATGGATAGGAACCAAACTACCGAAAAATGCTTTTACCGGCAAAAATTTTGACTACACTGATAATCCATTGCAGCTCAGTTCCATAGAAACCGCCGAGACAGGAAAAGACCGGCGCGAATTGAGAAAAAGAGTCTATTTGCCGCTCCCGCAGGATTTTAAAGGTATATACAAAAAGCAGCTTGAATAAGAGAATGAAACTTGTGAGATCCAAAGCATTTCCCGACATTCAAATCACCTTCTTCTCTCAGTCACCTTTGACCGCCTACAACCTTACGATTGACAACAAGCCTGTTCCGCCCGAAAAAATTATTCTGTGCAAAATTTCGAACAACTGCAACTGATTATAGATGCTGACGGCAATGAGCCGGAAAACCCCGGAGTGCCATTCAACTGGCAGGGTGAGGAAATTCAAGCGGTTGTCGAACCGATTGAATGGTCTCAGATTGCTTCTCACCCGAGGATATTATCAGCCAGAATCTGGTAGAGCCAACAAAAATGGTTATAAAACCATCTGAACCCTGCGATTATAAAATTGAAGCTCAGCCAATT
>JBNJGH010000085.1:2775-14564 GCA_051747585.1 Candidatus Rifleibacteriota bacterium | reverse complement strand
AAATCTTCCGGGGCAGCCGGCGTTTGAGACGGTTGCTCAGGCTGCTGTGGTGGGGTGTGGGGTGCAGAAGATACGGGCTCTACCTGTTGGGGCTGTTGTTCTGCAAATGGTGGACTCTCCGGTTGAGGAGCACTGGGTACAGGACTAGCCGGTGGAGGTTGTGGAGTCTGTGTTTGAGCAGGCGCAGGCGCTTGCTGCGGTGCTGCTGGTTCTTCCGGTGGCTGAACTGGTGAAGTTGGTGTTTCAAGACCTGGTTCAGCTGGTTGCTGTGAATCTTGTTTGTTGTTTTCTTCATTAAGCGTGAAATCACTTAAATCAAGATCGCCAAGATCAGGGACCTGTTCAGGTTCAGATGCAGCGGGTGGTTGCTGCTGTGGTGGTTGTTCAGGTGCTCCGCCAAGATTCAGATCGCCAAGATCAGGCACTTGTTCGGGCTCTGTTGCAGCAGGTGTTTCCTGCTGGGCAGGTTGCTCAGGAATATCTGTTTCTGCTGGCGCAGGCGTTTCAACAGGTTGTTGGGATGAATCGCTTTCACCAGTGTCGGTTTGGGGTCGATCCTGAGTTCTTTCACCAAGTGGCTTGAGAGGCGGCAGCGGTTTGGGAGTTGGAGTTTGCGTTTTTTTCTGCCCGGAATCGGTAGTTGGGGCATGGTTTGGAACTGCAGGTTCAGGAGTTTTTACGCTCTCTGACTCAGGTTGTTGTTGAGAGATCGAAGGTGATTTAATCTCTTTTGGTTTATTATCTTGCTCGCTTGTTGCTTTCTCTTCCGGTTTGCGTGCAGCAACCGGCGGGACACTGAGCGGTCGTTTTTTTCGAGCAACAGGCTTTACCGGTGGTCTTGGTCGTTTAGTCTTACTGGGAGAATGTTTGGCTGCTCCGGCCAGAGGCTTGCCGCAACATGGGCAGTATCTGATAACATAGTCGCAATCGGGACATTTAATCCCTTCGCCGGTGGCTATAGGGGCAGAGCCGGTTTTGTTTTTGCTTCCTTTGCTTTCCCAGACCCCTGCTTCATTTTTGGCCCAGTTACTGAGCTCAAAATGCACTTCTTTTGCACCTTTTAAAGATTTAAGGCTGGATTCAATAAATTTCAGTTCGATTGCGATTTCATCGTTGGTTTTTTCCATCCCAACGAAGCTTAATTCTCCCTGAATGGATATGACACCGTTTTTAACGGGGAATTTCAATTTGGTCAGATCAATACGTCGTCCGGTTAATTCCCGGCGAACGCCAGCGCTGACTCCCAGATCAGTCGCCTCCCTCAATGTTGACCTCCAGTATAAAGACTAAAATTAGCAGGTAATTCAAATGCATTTTAAGCAATTTCTGCCTGTAGAATACGCAAACCCCTGTAAGGTTTGCTAAACTCTAAACAATAATCGACATAACTTAGCCAAAGCCTTAATTTATTATAGCGCTAAGCGGAAATTGTTAAAAATTATTTAAAAAATTTTCTATTTCCGTACAAATTTCAGTTTCACCAGTTTGGTTTTCAAGATCGTTCATAGGCCGACCTGGCCTTTTTCTAAACCAGATTTCCTGGCGCCTGGCATATTGTCTTGAATTTATAACAATTTCATTAAAAACATCATCGATCTTTTTATCATCTGAAAAAAAACCTGACCATTCTGCGTAACCGATTGAATTTAAACCTGGGGCTTGAGAACCATATTTGTCGAATAAATTCGAAACTTCATTTTCAAGGCCCGCTTTAAACATTTGCTCAACCCGCTTTTCTATTCTATAGTGCAAAACCGATCGTGGCCTGGTAACTATAACAGGCAAAAAAGCAGCATTAGCAAGAGGTTTGACCGGCAGGTTTTCGGCAAAAGGTCGATTGGTCATTAAAATAACCTCTAAAGCGCGCAAAACACGCCGAGGATTGTTAAGATCTATTGTCGAATAGGCCTGAGGATCAAGTTGCTTGAGACGGTTTTGTAAAAATTCAAAGCCTTCTGATTCAAGCTGGCTTTGCAGATCTTTGGCTATTTCAGGATCTTTGTCGGCTTTTGGTAATCCGTTTGCTATTGCATTATAATAAAAGCCGGTGCCACCAGTAAGCAGAGGTAAGTTCCCGGATTCGCGTATTGTTTTTATCGCTTTTACTGCTACATTCACATAATCTCCGGCACTGAAATTCCGGTCAGGGGTAATCAGGTCAAAGAGATGATGCTTTATTAATTGCTGCTCTTCTAGCCCTGGCTTGGCTGTTCCAATATTCATTTCTTTGTAAATCTGCCTTGAATCACAGTTTATTATTTCGCAGCCAAACTTTTGAGCAATTTTTAGAGCAAGCTTGCTTTTTCCTGATGCAGTAGGACCCAAAATCGCAAGTACCGGAAAACTTTCCCTTTTATCCATCGATCAGGTCCTTAAAAAGCCTGCTTCGATTTGTCTGGTTGTAATTCTTATTACTACCGGGCGTCCATGGGGGCAGGTAAAAGGATTCTCGGTTTTGAGCATTTGTTCGAGCAAACTGACCCATTCTGACTCATCAAGATCATCGCCGGCTTTAACCGCTCCTTTGCAAGCCATTACTTTAAGCAGATCAATTTTTATTTCCTGTATTGAGTGGCTTTCCCAGCCCTCCAGAATTTGCGACAAAACCTGCTGAATGCTTTCTTCTTCTGAACTGCGCTTGTCGGGAACAGGCACAGCTGTTGCATAGAATTGCCCGTCCTCTTCGAGACTGATTGAAAAGCCAAGCTTCTCGAGCTCGGTTAAATTTTCTTTAATGATAATTCTTTCAGAAGGCAGCAAATCGAGAGGAATGGGAAATAAAAGAGGCTGAGAGGTGATAGACTGGTCTTTGTAAGTATTTACCAGTTGATCGAACAATATGCGTTCGTGAGCGGCATGTTGATCGACAATAAAGAGCCCCTCCTTGTCTTCGCCAAGTAGATAGGAGTTTTTAAGCTGGGCCAGTATTTTAGGCTCTTTTAAAGTAGTGACAGGTTCAAACCCGGCTGACGTTAAACGAGACGATGGCCCAAGCCTTTCTGAATTAAAATCTTTGAGTTCATAAATTTTATTGTCTGAAGCCTGTTCAGATGGTGGAGGCTGTTGAGTGACTTCGCTGGAAGGAAAAATACTGACATTTTCAGGAAAATTTTGGTTAGACTGATGGGTATTGTTCTGCTTAAATGTTTCTTCGTCGGTTTGTCCGGGAAGATTGGAGGTTTGTAGTTCGGTGATTTTTCCTGATTGGTCGACCGGAGCAGAAACCATTCTTAGACCCGATAAACTTGCTTGAATAGTTTCCCACATGGTTGCAAAAGCCCAGCGCTCGTCTTTGAAACGAATTTCTGTTTTTTGCGGATGAACGTTTACATCTATCATGTGGGGCGGAACCCTTAAATCGAGAATTAAAACCGGGTATTTTCTTTTTGGAAAAAAGGCTGAAATTGCTTTGTTTATAGCCTGAGAAAGAAGTCTGGTTTTAACATAGCGTCGATTAACCAATGTGGTCATATAGCGAGATGATGGGCGAGATTGATTTGGCGGTGAAATGAACCCTCTTATAGAAACGCCCGTGCCTGTAAGTTTTGCCGGTTCTTTTAGCTCGAGCAGGTTTCGGGTAACCTCAGGGCCATATACCGACAAAATTGAATCGGCAAGATTGCCGGATCCGCTGGTAGAGGCAATTTGAATGTTTCCTTTAGAAAATTTAAACGCTATTTCGGGGTAACCCATCATATAATGACAGACTATATCAGAAATTTGAGCCATTTCTGCCTGGACGGATTTTAAAAATTTTCGTCTTGCCGGAACATTGTAAAAAAGATTTCGCACCTGAATTCTTGTTCCCTGTGGGAAAGAGTCGGCTTCAACTTTTGAAATTTTTCCGCCGTCAAGATGAACTCTTGTTGCAGTTTCTTCTGAGTTGTGGCGGGTAACCATAATAACCCTCGATACCGATGCGATCGTCGGCAGAGCTTCACCCCGAAAGCCGAGAGATGCAACAGCCTCGATGTCTGCATCGTCGCTGATTTTACTGGTGGCATGGGGGGTAAAAGCAAGAAGTGCGTCTTGTCTGCACATGCCGTTGCCATTATCAGAGACTTCTATGAGTTTTTGCCCCCCGTCTTTTATTTCTACCTCAATTCGGGTGGCTTGAGCATCTATAGCATTTTCGATAAGCTCTTTTACAACTGAAGCAGGTCTTTCGACAACTTCGCCCGCCGCGATGCGGCTTATAACCTCTTCAGAAAGAACTTTAATATTACCTGTAGACATAACAAAACCTCAAAAAATGTAGTCCGACCCCATATCCCAGTTTGCGGCGGCATTTATTAACGAAGCGTTTCGGGGGGCTTCGTTTGCGGTAACAAAGCCATGCGCCGCAATCATTGCAGCGTTGTCAGTACAAAGATGTATGGATGGCAACAGCAGCTCGGCCGAGTATTTTTTTGCGACTTTTTTCATCGATTCTCGTAGCGGTTGATTGGCGGCTACACCTCCGGCCATAACCAGTCTGGGAGCTTTGGTTTCTTTAAGAGCTTTTGCAGTTTTTTTGCTGAATGTATCTGCTACTGCAAGTTGAAGTGCCGCACACAGGTCGGGGAGAGATAAGTTTTCCTGCTCTTTGGCCACAAGGCGCATTACGGCAGTCTTTAAGCCGCTGAAACTGAAAAGATAACCTTTGTCGGCCATGGGGCGTGGAAGTTTGTATTTGTATGGGTCGCCCTGTTCGCCGGTTTTTTGAATAACCGGACCACCGGGATAACCAAGATTAAGATGCCGGGCAACCTTGTCGAAAAGTTCACCGGGAGCATCGTCAACTGTGTAGCCGAGTAGTTTGAATTTTCGTGGGCCTTCTGCCAATACAAGATTTGAATGTCCCCCTGAAACTATAAGCCCTAGAAATGGGTATTCGGGTAAACGATTATCGACAAGAAAAGCTGCGGTAAGGTGAGCTTCAATATGGTTAACCGGAATCAGTCTTTTGTTAAGGCACCATGATAACGATTTTGCAAAGCTCAGGCCGGTGAGTAAAGGGCCGAGCAAGCCCGGGCCTGCAGTTACGGCAATCTGGTCTATATCATCGAGTTTTTTTTGTGCTTTATCGAGGGTTTGTTTCAAAAGCGGCAATATAGCTTCGAGGTGTTTTCGCGAGGCAATTTCGGGAACAACCCCGCCAAATCTTTTGTGAATTTCAATTTGCGAAGAAACGATGCTGGCCAGTACTTTGCGGCCATCTTCTACCAGAGCGATTGAAGTATCGTCACATGAAGATTCTATGCCAAGAGTTAACATTTTTTTTGCTCCAGCTTTCGTTCTGCCTGAGAAGGAATAACATACATGGGAAGAACCTTTAAAACGTTTTCAATGCTGTAAGTTGCTTTGTTTGCCATTTCTACAATCATGTTGTGTAAAGTTTGAGAATCGGGTTCAATTTTTTGAATTCCCTCTGATTCCCAGCGTATGCCAAAATTCTTCAAGTCATTTCCCGGTTGTCTGTTGTCAGCCAGAAAAGGCTCTGGTTTAAAGGTATTTGTCTCAGCACTTAAGTCAATTTTACAAATAAAAGCTTTGTTAATAAGCGCCGGAATAATAAGTCGTGCTTGCTGGTTGAAACCTTGTGCTTTAAGGCTTTGGTAGGTCCAGCTGAAAAGATCGATTCCAATCAGTGGCTTGGAAAAAACATAAGAGGCGCTGCGAAGGAAACTGTTAGCGACCCTTAAGCCTGTTAAGCTACCGGGGCCTGTGCATACTGCAAAAACATCTATCCGGGTTTTATCGATCTTTGCAGCTTCAAGAATTTCTTCGCTGATTTCGCTGATTCTTGCTGCGAGATTTCTATTGGTGGCAAAGGTTTTACCGGTAAATTCTTCATTGTTACCGGCCTGCACAAAGGTATCTTTGCCCGAACCATCAATAAAAAGATAATTCATTTTATCTATTTTTCCATTCCCAGGTTATTTTTCGATATTCAACTTCATTAGCCATGTCGGTATAAAAATTTACCGCAAGATGAGGTAGATTCTCAAGCTCTGAAACTCTTTCGGGCCATTCAACCAGGCAGGGATCATTAGATTCCAGAATCTCGAACAGGCCTGTATCTATAACTTCTTCAAGGCTGTTGATCCGGTATAGGTCAAGATGATACAGACAATAGCCGTCGCTGCGATATTCGTTCATGATTGTATAGGTCGGACTCGAAACCTGCCGAGCTATGCCCAGCCCAGATGCAAACCCTTTGCAAAATACTGTTTTTCCTGAGCCCATGGGCCCTTTAAGCAGAACCAGACAATTTTTATACTGTCGAGCGAGGTCAGCGGCAAGTTTTATGGTATCTTCGGGAGAATGGGTTTCCTGGCTGTTAGTCATTTTGTCAGTCTCTGAGTTCAGTTGCAAGAACAATGTCACGGTTTAACATATCCAGACAGGTTAAAAGCTTGCTTCTCAGGCTTTGGTCTTTAATCGCATCGCGCATTTGACGCAGCAGATCTATTACCTGCCTGAAAATTCTAATTAAATCACCTTCTGGAATTTCGCAATGTTTCATGATGTCTTCGAAATCTTCTCCATCACACCAGGCGGTCATTATATGAGAAAGTCTTACATCAAGTGGCTTTATGAATGGATGTTGGCGTACCAGGCTGTTTACAAATCCCCGGGCACTTCTAACTTTTTCGGGAATTCTTGCTCTGGGTCTCTTTTCGTCACTGTTCGAGCCGCGTCTTCTATGTTCGTATACGAGGCCCAGGCAGATTGCGTTAATTTCTTCGGGAGTGCATTCATGAAAATAACCCTGAAAATATAATTCTGTCACCGTAATTTCTTCGGTATGTATTCGGCTGGCAATTTCTCCGCGCGCTAGAAGGCCGTTGTCATCTATATAACCAAGTTGCCTCAAGGTCTCGAGTTTGCTTTCGTATAAAGGAAGTTGAAGCTCTTGCTGTTCTTCCAGTTTTTCGCGCCAGTAGTTGAGTTTTTTTGTTAATCTGGCAGCTTGATAATATCTTGAAACGCATTTTGATCTGTTTTTGCAATTTCCGCAGATAAATTCTTTTTCTTCTAGTTTAAGTTCCTTGTGAGTGCCGCTTAAGTGTTGTTCCATTTCTTTTTTATAGCGTCGTCCTTTTTTCCCATAAAGCCCTTTCTGGGTGGAATCAAGATCGCGAGCCATTTTATTTAAAATCTGTTTGCGCTTTTTCTGAAACTTCATGAACTCATCCAGGTCGTTTTTCTTTTCCGGGCATCTGGGCTGCACCTTTTCGATATCTGCTCTGATTTTATTTACCTTGTCCATTAAATAAGGCAACTTTTTGTTGGCCTGAAACTGGGCGAAATTTCGCTTTAAAATAGTTCTTACCTCTTCGCTTTTGTGTCCTGAATAGAGGTTTAAAACGCTGTTAAACGAAAGATCAAATTGGCTGGTTAGAGGCTCTATGTCGCCATAAACAAGGTCTTTGAGCTCAGAAACCGATAAATCACGGGGTTCATGCGGAACTATTACCCAACCAAATTTGTCAATTCCCCGGCGACCGGCTCGCCCTGAGATCTGGCAGAACTCGAGTGCGTGCATGGCTCTGAAACTGCGTCCGTCATACTTCCTGAGTGCGTCATAAGCAACGCTGCGGGCCGGCATATTTACGCCTACGGCAAAGGTTTCGGTAACATAAAGAACTTTTAAAATTCGTTCGGCAAATAAAACTTCTACAAGTTCCTTAAGTTGCGGTAACAAACCTGCATGGTGCCTGCCGACTCCTTTAACAAGCTCTTCTTTCATTTTTTGTGCAGTCTCGAGGTTGTGAAGTTGGTATTTTTCGATGCAGTTATCTACCATCGACTCGATTCGCTCTTTTTGCGCTGGTGTAGTCATATCAAGTCTGCGGGCTGTATCCTGAGCGAGTTTGTCTGCCAGTGCTCTTGAAAAAACAAAGTAAAGCAATGGCAGCTTATCTTGAGATTTGAGCTGCTTAAGTATGTCAAGATATCGAAATTCATTTTCCTTTTTGTTGAATCTTCGCTTACGTCCCCTGAAGTCTTTTTCAGACTGATTTTTTGCCCGTTTTCTCAGCTCTTTGAAATTCATTATGCTTTTTTTGTAATAAAATTGAAAAGCGAGTGGAACAGCGCGTTTCTGGTGATGAATAACTTTTACCTGGTGATCAATTACAGATTCTATCCAGCGGGCGAGTTCGTCACAATTGGGTATGGTCGCAGAGAGAGCAAGAAAACGCATCGATTTGGGTGAAAAAATAATTGATTCTTCCCAGACTGTTCCTCGTTCGATGTCGCCCAGGTAGTGGATTTCGTCAAAAACGACGTAAGATACGTCTGCTATGGCCTGCGGATCTTCAATGGCCATATTGCGATAAACTTCGGTGGTGACGATAAGGGCCTGAGCATCGCGATTTATAACAACGTCACCGGTTAAAATTCCAACCTTGTCGCCGTAGAGAGTTGAAAAATCTCGATACTTCTGGTTGGAAAGCGCTTTTATAGGTGAAGTGTAAATTATGCGCTGGTCTGTTTTTAAAACTTGTTCGATTAGATACTCTGCCACCAGAGTTTTTCCTGAACCGGTCGGGGCAGATAAAACCAGAGAGTGTCCGTTTTCGAGTTCGGTTATTGCCTGTATTTGAAATTTATCAAGAACAAAATCGCGATATTTAACGTTTAAATCCATAAGCTGTAATTATAAATCCTTGAGCTGCTGTTGATTAGATTTTCAGAAGTTGAGACTTCTATAAAAGTTGCTGCATATATAGCTTTTAATGCGGTTTTAAGTATAACCTGAAAATACGAATTATGGCAACAGTCTATTGAGAGGTTGCCTCCCTGGTTTTGGTGTTATAAGTAATTTTGTCTCCCTCTAGAATTCTTTTTTCCATTTTACCTGTTTTTTCATTAAGCTCCTGGGTCTCGACGAAGGCGTTGCCCGACAATACTGCAGTATTGGTGTCTTTCAGGTAATCCAGGCGGTTCCCGCGCCCGAAGTGATCTTTGTCTTTAATTTTGACGTTGCCGCTGAAGATAAGGCGATTGCTTTCTTTATAACCAACCATCTCATCAGATGAAATTATTACCCATGAATAAGTAGCCAGATCCCATGATCGCTCTTCAAGACGAAGGTTTACACTGTTCGAAGCATTGAATTTCCCCTCATCGACATTATAAAAAATATTACGGGCCTCCAGGTGCATTTCTCTGGTCAGCTTTTGTTCCGCCAGTGATTCCTTGCGGTAAAGCTTCGGAGTAAGACTGGCTATAACCCATTGGGGTTTCTGGCTGACTATTGCCCGGTTACAGGTTAACAGGTCGTTGGCTCTGGTGGCTTTTACATTGCCTTCGAGATAAGCCAGATCATTCTTTATTGTCAGTGTATTTGCAGTAATAACAATGTCCGGCTTTTCTTCGGGTATGTGAAAGGTGCTACTTGCCGGCTCTGTTATCAAGGCAGGGTCGGGTTTAGCAGCCTGGGCGGCTGAATAACTTAAAATCAGGATAAAACTTATAAGAATTAGAAAATTTTTCATGTTTTTATGCTGGGTAAACTGTTGCAAAGCTGTGTTAAATTTAACAGCGATTCTTTTATTGAGCAACAATAAAAAAAATTAAAGCCGAAATTTGCGCTATAATAACTGGCGGGAGTTAAACTGATTAAATGAAGCAAGAAAACAAATTTTCCGGTGTTGTATTTTTTCAGCTGCTTGCAATAGCAGTTCTGGGGTTAAACCTGCTCGGTCTGGTTTCTCCGGCAAATGCTCTGCATCTAATAAATAATACCGGCCCTTCTATTATATTAAGCCTGATGGTTTTAATTCTGGCTTTTGTTCTCTATAAAAGCTCTTTGAACAGTTTTTCCCTGGTAAAGTTCTCGCTTCTCATTTTGTTAGTAGCAGAAATTTATCAACTGGGTGCCGACGCCGGCGTCATTGCCTGGTATATGCTTCTTTTTCTTTTTCTAATTACCGTTGTATTTTTTGTTCAGAACTTTTTGCTTAAAAAAATTGCCGGGATTGGCTGGGTATTTTTGCTTTTCAATCTCCTGACTATTCTTTATCTTTTTCTCGACCAAAGAATCTATCTGGTAACTAAAACCCATATAAGCTTTAAGCTTTTAATTGAGCTTTCAAAAGTCGCCGCGCTGGTAGTGGACTCTTCGAAACACACGGGCCAGCAGTTGCTCGAAGTAATCTTTCAAACTCTTTATTATTGTTTGTTGCCCTTTGTCGGATTTATACTGCCTTGTTCGCGGTCAAACTCGGAACGATTCGAAAAAACTTTTATTTTTGCATCTGCCGTTGTTTTATTTATTCATTTTCAGCTTTTTTCTTTTGTCTGCAGAAATGTACCTTTGCCTTATTATTTGCCGGTCAGACTCGAACTTGGCTCTTTGCCTGTTCCGCTTCATCCTGCTTTAAATAAGAACAAAAAAATGCAAAAGCTCATCGATCAAAAAATTGAGATTAATGAGAACAAAATTTACCCCCAGGTTTCATTGGCTCCCTCAGATGATTTTGCAAAGCCAGACATTGTAATTATTCTGGTTGAATCTTTACGACGTCAGGAATTTAATCGCTATATGCCATTCTGTCGTAAGCTCGCAGGCAGGGGAATCAATTTAACCGACCATTATTCCGTTTCAAATATTTCTGCCAGCAGCTTTCATTCAATTTTTAATTCAAGTTTTCCAATTAATCATGCTTTCAGGACAATAGGCAAAAAGCCGCAAGTGAATTTTCATGAGTTTCTGGTTGAAAACGGCTACAAAACTTTTTTGCTTAAGGCCGCAAAATATTCGACTTTTCCCAATGATTTTCGCTGGGGGCAGCAGTTGATCGAGCCTCAAATTGAAGATAAATCTCAAGATGCCGGAATATTGCTCAAAAAGACGGCAGACTTGTTAAAAAAGCCCGGTAAAAAAGCTGTTCTGGTATATTTTTTCAATACCCATTTTAACTATTATTACCCCGATGAATATGAAAAATTCAGGCCCGTGCTTGATTCCAGGGCCAATTTGTTTTTGATCAATCCAACCCCTGATAATGTTAAAAAAGTGCAAAACAGATACAAAAATGCGGTTGCCTATACAGATGCAATGCTTGAAAAATTCTTTAAAGAGCTTGAGAACAGCGATGCATTTTCTAATACCATATTTTTATTAATGGGTGATCATGGCGAATCACTTGGTGAAGCAGGCTTCTTTGCTCATTCGACGGGACCGCATATTTATCAGTTTGCTGTACCGACTTTTATGCTCGGTGCCGGTATTCAGCCCGAAGAAGTAAAAACTCCGACAACTCATTCTGATGTGCTGCCGATTCTTGCCAATCAGACCGGTATAAAAATAGAAAATGCATGGGGCCAATCACTCCAAAAGAAACGATCTTATCCGCTTTTGCAGATTGATGAGTCGGTAACCGGCAGACTGATAGTGAGACATGAAAAATTTATGAGTCTTTTTGATCTTTCCGATAATGGTAATCTCAGCTGGCTTGCTACTGTAGCAAATGATTATAGCATCGATAAGTCTGTCGCTCATTTTTATACCGACAAAAGTCTTGAAAAACTGCAACAGCAGTTAAGTAACGATATTGCCTTTATCAAAACCTCTTTGCAATAACCCTGCCCTCTAAATTTAATCGTTGTCGTTGTCGTTGTCGTTGTCTTGCTCGTTCTCGTTTTCGTTTTCGTTTTCGTAATCGTGCTCGTGCTCGTAATCGTAATCGAATATTTTTCGCCTCACACAGAGCCACAAAGCCACGAAGGCCACTAAGAATAAGGCGAATAAGGCAATTTGAATTAATATATATCGGTGGTTGAGCGAAGTCGAA
>JBNJGH010000085.1:0-2675 GCA_051747585.1 Candidatus Rifleibacteriota bacterium | reverse complement strand
ATTATTGAATACATTTTCGGGGGCTTGCGAAGAATAAAGCTTAAATGGTATATAATCAACGCCAAAAAAATAAAATAAACAGGAGGCCGACCTTTAATGAAGCCTATTAAAACCTTTGTCGTGGTTCCGAGTTTGCCTGAAGAACTGGCGCCCCTTAATGAGTTAGCTCATAATCTATGGTGGTGCTGGAACCCGGAAGCAATTGCTTTGTGGCGACGACTTGACCCCGTACAATGGGAAGAAACATATCATAATCCGGTTAAAATGCTTGGTGTTGTATCTCAGGAAAGACTGCAGGCGAAAGCTAAAGATGAAGCTTTTATTGCCCATTTAACCAGAGTTAATGAAAGTTTTCAACAATATATGAACGACGAGCAGACCTGGTTCGATAAAAAGTATGGTCATACCGATCAACCTGCCGTCGCTTATTACTCAGCTGAATTCGGTTTCACCGAAAGCGTAAGACTTTATTCCGGCGGTCTGGGTATGCTGGCCGGAGATCATCTTAAATCTGCTTCTGACCTTGGTATCCCCCTGGTAGGAATAGGATTGCTTTATAGAGTGGGGTATTTCCAGCAGAAACTTAATTCCGGCGGTTATCAGCAGGAAGCATACCCTGAAAACGATTTTCATAATATGCCTGTGGTTCCGGTTCTTGATAAAGACGGAAAACAAATGCGAATTTCCGTTCAGATGCCGGGAAGATCAGTTTTCTGCCTTATCTGGAAGCTGCAGATCGGAAGAGTTTCTTTGTATCTTCTCGATACCGATACATCGGAAAACTCCCATGGCGACAGATGGATTACCAGAGAACTTTATGGTGGTGATACCGAAACTCGTATAATGCAGGAAGTTATTCTCGGTATCGGTGGCCTTAGAGCATTGCATGCTCTCGAACTTCATCCATGCGTATATCATATGAATGAAGGGCATTCAGCCTTTCTGGCTCTCGAGCGTATCGCAGTTGCAATGGACCGTCATCAGATGTCTTTCCGGGAAGGCCTTGAGCTGACCCGTTCAAGCAATGTTTTTACAACCCATACGCCTGTTCCGGCCGGAATCGATGTCTTTGACAAGCATCTTATGGAAAAATACTTTTCTCAGTATTATTCGCAGCTTGGCGTAAGCTGGGATGAATTTCTCGAACTTGGCTGGCAGGACAATACTCCAAAAGGCGATGGCTTTTCCATGGCAGTGTTGGCTTTGAATCTCTGCGGTGACGCCAATGGCGTAAGTAAGCTTCATGGCAGAGTATCCAGAAAAATGTGGGGTAGCTTGTATCCTTCGGTTCCTTTCCAGGAAATTCCGATCAAATCAATTACCAATGGTGTTCATACCAGGTCTTACGTGTCACAGGAAATGGCCACTCTTTACGATAGATACCTTGGCCCGAGATGGGTTATGAATCCAGGCGACCAGAGTGTTTGGGAAAAGATTGAAATGATTCCCATGGAAGAATTGTGGCGAACCCATGAAAGAAGACGCGAACGTCTGGTAGCATTTGCCAGAGGGCGCCTGGTAAAACAGTTGGAAGCCAGGAACGCACCGGCTTCTGAAATTGCCGCAGCCCAGGAAGTTCTGAATCCTGAAGCCCTTACTATTGGTTTTGCCCGCAGATTTGCGACCTATAAAAGAGCTACGCTTTTCTTTAAAGATAAGGAAAGATTGCTTAAAATTCTTACTAACTCCGAAAGACCTGTTCAGATTATTTTTGCCGGTAAAGCTCATCCAAAAGACGAACCCGGAAAAAATTATATTAAAGAAATTGTCAAGCAAGCTAATGATGAGCGTCTAAGACGACACATTGTTTTCATTGAAGATTACGATGTCGTTGTTGCCCGTTACCTGGTTCAGGGTGTCGATGTCTGGTTAAATAACCCACGCAGACCTCAGGAAGCCAGTGGAACGTCAGGCATGAAAGCTGCCGCTAATGGGGTTTTAAATCTTTCCATTCTTGACGGCTGGTGGGATGAAGCTTATCATCCCGGAATCGGTTGGGCTATCGGTCATCCGGAAGAGTATGAAAATAAAGATTATCAGGATGAAGTCGAATCTAATTCTCTTTATGAGCTTCTTGAAAAAGAAGTTACACCAACCTTTTATGATCGCAAGCAGGATACTTTGCCGCGCAAATGGATCGCGATGATGAAAGATTGTATTAGAGAAGTTACTCCCGTCTTTAATACTAACCGGATGGTTGGCGAATACACTGATAGATTCTATATGCCTTCGAACAATAGATATAATGCTTTGTCTGCCAATGATCGCAAAAGAGCTAAAGATCTGGCTCACTGGCTTGAAAATGTGCGTAATTGCTGGAATAAAATTAGAATTGAAGAAGTTCGCGCAAATGGCAGCAAAGAGCATAAAGTCGGTGATGTATTAGAGGTAAATGTGAGATTGAATCTCGATTGTCTCAAAGCTTCAGATCTGGCCGTTCAGGTATTTCATGGCGAAGTTCATGGCGATGAAGGCATTAAACAAGGCGACATTATTGATCTCGAGCTTGTTAAACAGGAAGGTTCGATAGCGCAGTTCCGCGGCGGAATTCAATTGATGACCAGTGGTAAAATGGGATTTGCCGTAAGGGTAACCCCTTCACACCCCGATCTCATTCACCCAAGCCTCACCGGAAATATAATCTGGGCATCCTAAAACATAAATAACGCGAAGAA
>JBNJGH010000084.1:0-14639 GCA_051747585.1 Candidatus Rifleibacteriota bacterium | reverse complement strand
CTCGGCAGATTCACCTCAAAAGACCCCATTGGCTTCAACGGAGGAAATAACCTCTACAGGTATGCGAACAATAATCCGCTGATTTATGTAGATCCATACGGTAATATTGCTGGCGTTCTTACTTACTTTACGGTTAAGGAAATACTTGCTGGTGCAGCTATAGTCTATATTAATACTCCAAAAGGCAAAGAGAACCTAAGATCTTTTGTTAATAAGGTAAAGGCTGGAGCTAATTGGTCGGCAGATAAAATAAAAGATGCCTATCACGGAATAACTTGTCAGTTACTACCATATGATGCGGCGCAACGAATATATCTAGCTTCTCAAGAAGGTTCTTCAGATAACAATCCTCCTCTGATAGACTCATCTGAAGCTGGGCAGCCTGATCCAGATGAAGATCCTGATGATGAACATGAAAAAGATACACCTATTCGAAAAAATTCTGAAATTGAAGGCTATAAGGTTTCAAATCATGCTTGGCGCAAAAGTGGTTTAGGTCGATGAGCAACCGAGAAATTGGTAAAAAATGTTATTCGTGGTGCAAAGGCTTCTGGTCAAGTAACTGTTGAATCGGGGACAGGAAAATTTGCTGGGAATATCATCAAAGTTTTTCGCCATAAAAATGTCATTGTGGCGGTTGACGAAACAAGAAAGCTTATTATGAGCATTCGACCATTAACTGGTTTTGGATTTTAGAGGATAAATAAAATGCAGACAGAATATGATCCTGAAGTTGACGGTTTATATATCTGGTTTTTGGATGATATTGAAAAAGAAAAGTGGAAATACGAAAAGGAAATTTGGCCCAAAGAACTAGATAATGAAATCGGTTTGCTGTTTGACTTAGATGGTAAATTAATGGGGATTGAGATACAGCCAGGCTCCAAATATTTTGCAGAAAAATTTTTAACGAATAAAACAAATGGTAAAAATAATGAGGAGAAAGAAAAATGACGGATAACACTGCAATTAAGCAGCCAGAAGATCCTACAAAGGTTAATGTTAATCAGTCCTGGGAATTAGAATACTGAGTAAGCGCTCAATAAACCACATCTTTTTTGAAACAATTCTTATGGCGAAAACCATCTTCTATATGGAGTAGCTGGCATCATTGGCTTAGGTGCTCTGGGTGAATGGATTACCCCGGCTTTAAACAATCCCAACAATAATGACAATAAAATTTTTGGAAAAGCCATAGATAAGGCTGCCAAAGGCTTTTCAAATGCCGCTGAGTATATTAACAGAGATGTTAAAAGAGCTCTTGATCCTGGTGGAATAAACAGAATGGACGACTGTGTGAATTGCTCAACCGACCATTACAGAGTAGTAACAATTCGTCTAGCGATAACAACAATGGTCTCTCTAATTCTAATAATGGTTCTGATAAAAATAACCTCAAAGATCCAAAAGATCCAAGAGTCAAGAAACTTATTGAGGCGATTAAAAGGATTTTTCAAGATCATAAATTCACTCAAGCAGAAAAAGCTCATGCTCTGGATCAAATAAATAAACTTACAAGAAAATATACTCTTAATGATCAAAGAATTGGGAAGATAATTGCTCGCATACTCACAAATATTCTGACAGGGAGAAATTGAAAAAATTGAAAATCAGATCTACGACAATGGAAGAACTAAGGCAGAGCTTTTATAGTGGCAACTTTAGAAAGTCAGAACATTTAGCTTTGGATTATATAAAAACAAATGGTAAAAGCGCATCAGCTTACATGAACTTGTATTTTATTTATATTGCCTTAGGTCTTTCTGAAAAATCAAAGGAAGCGTTTCAACAGGCTCAAGAAATTGATCCTGAGGCTTACTATAAGTCTTTTGAGGATTCAATTTTAAAATTCGACGAAGATCAATCAGGACTAACCCAAAAAGAAATGACAACGCTCTTAGACATATTTGATAAAAGTTGAAAACTGAAAGGGGTGCATCATGGGCCAGCTTATGAAAATGATGATTAACAAGAACAACTGTCAATCAAAACAGATGTTTTTATCACCAGGGATCGGGGGACACTTTACTCATTTATTGGGCCGAAATTAACAAAAAAAACATCTGGTTAAAAACGAGTCTCTTTTGCTAAACTATATAGACAAACAAGATTTATTGGAGGATTATAAGAGGATTTGCTTTTTCGATGTCAAAATAATCGAACTAAATACGAATATGATGCTGCCGGCAGAATGCTGAGCAAAGGCAATGAAACTTTCAGCTATGATGCAGATGGCAATATGATATCTGATTCGGTTGCTTCATACAGCTGGAATTCAGACAACCGACTGGTTCGGGTAGAAAAGGCAAGCGGCGACTGCAAGCATAAAAAAGATCGCCGCGGTCATGGTTTCGGTCATCTGAAACATGGCAAAGAAACCGTTGTTTACGAAGAATACGCATATCTGCCGCAAGACTGGCGCAGAATAACCCGCAAAACCGGCAAATATCAGATAAATCGTAGGGGCGATTCGCGAATCGCCCAAAAAGAGCAAACCTTCGTTTCTATCTATGACGGCGCAGATGAATCACATGAATATGAGCTCAAAAAAGGTCGAAAAGGTAACGGTCGCAATAAAAGCAAGGCTGGTTACAAGCTGATTCGTGAATTTATCGGCGGGCCTTCAGCCGATGACATTGAATACAGCAAATACCTGGGGCATTCGCTTGCCATGCTCAAAGATGCGCTGGCTTCGACCATTGCACTTGCAGGCCCGGCAGGCCGGGCAATAGCCCGCATCGGTTACGATGCCTGGGGTAACTTCAGCTGGCCTGAAAAAGAAAAGTGCAGAATCAACGACTGTGATGAGTTTCTCGAGCGTATCGGTAAAACCAGAAGTTTCGGTCGCTTAAGACACAACGCCCACGCCTTCGGCAAACGCTTTGCCGACAAGCTTAGTCCATACCTCTACACCGGCAGACGCTACTCGACATTCACAAACCAGTATTTCAACCGCAACCGCTATTATTTACCCCAAACAGACCGCTTCACCAGCAAAGATCCGATAGGCTTCAACGGCGGCCCTAATCTTTACACCTACGCCGCCAATAATCCGGTTGTTAATACCGACCCTACGGGAATGTTCAGCGTGGTATTTCTAGACGATACTGCAGTAAAAGGAGTAGATTTTTTTGAATGGCAAACAAAGAAACTATGGTGGTTACTATGGAATCCAGTTGTAATAAGGGGCAACGAAATTAGTTCTACCGATCACTTTTTGAGAAGGATATCTTCTTTGTCTAGCCAGGAACCAGTGGCACATCCCGGGATAGCCGGAACTTCTGCCCAATAACCACCTTCTTCGGCCTTGTGCACAATAACTTTTAGCTTCATGATGTCTCCTTCGACGAGATTAAGAAGTCTTCAACAAGAAAGAAAACCTCGAAAAAATGAAATTGACTGCCGATTCCTTAACAAGGTTACTTGTTTCAAATTAACGAGTCAAAATTTCTTTTACTCAGTCATTTTTCTACTTGTCAACATTTTCAGGAGGTTTTCATATGTCCCGAGTTTCAGATACAGAAGTTGATATCCAGTTCATCATTTTTTTAGCTTTTCACTTGATGGCGCTTTATTCGCTGGGCTTCAAGAAAAAAACTTTCCCGGGTCAGAAGAAACTACCACTCCAGAAAGAGTAATCCAGCTGTCGTCAGCTGTATTATAAGGATCTTTAGCGGACAAATCTCCGCTTACGAAGAACAACATTAAAACCAGACATAAAATACAATTAAGCTTTTTCATTTTTTACTCCCTATTTTTCATCAAATTTGAATAGTTGCCCGGTTGAGGTATTGGCATTCCATCTTCCTTAAGGCCTTCGCGGTGAAATTCCTGTCGCAAGATCAAGACGATATTAAGAAGTTGGAAAAAAATAATTCCTTCCATTGACAATAATGTTCGGATTACAATAGAATCCTACACAATTCAACGGGGTACATTAATTTGCAATTATTTAGAAATTTTTCGATAAAAACCAGAATTGTTATTACTTTTTTGCTTGCTACTCTTTTTCCGGTGGTGATTTTTTTCTATGTTCATCTGACCGGAATAGTTATAAGCACGAACACAGCCGCAGTAATAGGCTTGATCGCCATAATCAATGCGTTGATTAGCGGCTGGCTGGTGGCGGGTTCTATCACCGCTCCACTTGGGCGGATTTTACACTCTTTACAGATTTTCGAAAGGAAAAAATCAGCTGCTTCGATCAATGATAATGGTTATGACGATATAAGCGATATAGCGACTGAATTGAACCGTATCTACAATCAATGGAACAAAGAAATTGTAAATCTGAGCAAAAAACAACTTAAGCAGGAAAAACTCGGCGACAAAAATCAAAATCAGCTCAATGAATTAAACAGACAACTTGAGTTGACCAGATCATGCCTGAGTGTTGCCCAGACGTTAAACACCACTTTCGATTTTCAAAGCAATCTAAAAGCCATACTGGATGAAGCTATCAATACAATGAATGTGCAATGGGCTTCTATTCTTCTTATAAATCGTGAAAAAAATGAAATGGCAGTAGCCTGCGTACGGGGTATAGAAAAAAGCCTTCTGGATGCCCTCGATGACGAGCAATACCCATCCATAAGAATAAAGCCCCACGAAGGACTCGCCGGCCAGGTAATAAAAGATGCCCTGCCCCTCATAGCCAACAAGGGACATAAAGACCCCAGATTCAAACAATTCAGTGAATTTGCAAGCCGAGATGCCAAAATTGCCAGTTTACTCTGCGCCCCTATCACAAGCGCAGATGGAACAGTGCTCGGTGTTATGAATTTTATCAACAGAATTTCTCCGCCCGTATTTCGTAATCAAGATCTACCTTATGTTAAAGATCTCTGCGCCCTGGCTTCATTGATAATTGAGCGCAACAAACTTTATCGCAACCTTTTCGAAGACGAAGAAACAGGGCTTGCTGCTCATAACGTATGGCGAGGTTATTTTAGTGAAGAAGCTTCGAGATCTATACGTTATCTCCACCCTCTATCGATAATGGTAGCAGACATAGACAATTACAAAAGAATTTTCAATAAAACCAACCCTGAATTTGCTCATGAAGTTGCTGTTAAATGCGGCAGTGAGATAAAAGAAATTCTCAGAGATACTGACACTGCTTCACAAGTGCAGGAAAGGTTTTTTATTCTTCTTCCATCTACCGATACAGCCGGCTGTGTTTATCTTGCCGGCAGGCTCAAAGAAGCGCTTGAGCGCCAGAATTTTACCTTTGACAGGGAAGAATTCAATATAACCATGTCAATAGGCATAGCCAGCTACCCCGACAATGTTTCTGATCCGAAACTTCTTACCCGACATGCAATAACAGCTCTTAATAAAGCCCATGAAGAAGGTGGCAACAGAGCCAATCTATATCGCAGTCAACAATAAATCCATGATGAGGTAATCTAATGTCTTACAGCAAACGCTTTTATGTCACAACCCCTCTTTACTACGCTAATGATGAACTTCACATCGGTCACGCCTTTTCTACTCTGGCAGCAGATATAATCAGCCGTTACAACAGAAACATGGGTAAAAGCGTTCACTTTTTAACCGGTTCTGACGAACACGGTCAGAAAGTTGAACAAGCAGCCCGGCAAAAGGGCTTAACCCCACAGCAGCACACAGACAAGCTTGTAGACCGATTCAAAAGCCTGTGGGAACTGCTCGACATTACATACGACGACTTTATAAGAACCACCGAAGATCGTCATATAAAGGTCGTCGAATATATATTAAACAAACTCTGGGAAAAAGGTGACATCTACTCAGATAATTACAGCGGTTGGTATTGTACCCCCTGCGAAAGATTCTGGACCGAAAAAGAAGTTCCTGAAAAGAAATGTCCGGATTGCAAAAGAGAAGTAGAAGAAATTGAAGAAAAAAATTATTTCTTTAAAATGTCTTCATACCAGCAAAAACTCATCGATTATATCAATGAAAATCCTGGTTTTATCCGCCCCGAGATCAGAAAAAATGAGGTTCTGGGCTTTTTGCGCCAGCCTCTGGGTGACCTTTGTATATCGAGACCAAAAACTAGGCTGTCATGGGGCATAGAGCTTCCATTCGATAAAGAATACGTTACCTATGTCTGGTTCGATGCATTATCTAACTATATTTCAGCGGTAGGCTACCCTTTTGACGAAGAAACCTTTGCCAAAACATGGCCCGCTGATTGTCATCTAATTGGCAAAGATATTCTTACCACCCATACCGTATACTGGACAACAATGCTTATGGCTCTCGAACTGCCATTACCGAAAACTATTTTTGCCCATGGTTGGTGGGTTACCGGTGAAGGCAAAATGTCAAAATCCGTCGGTAATATTATTAATCCACGTGAGCTGGTTAAAAATTTCGGTTTAGACCCTTTCCGTTATTATCTGTTCCGCGAAATGGTTTTTGGCATGGACGCAAGCTACACCGAAGAAAACTTTATAAACAGATACAATGCTGATCTGGCTAATGATTACGGCAATTTGTGCCAACGTACACTGCCAATGATTCTAAAAAACCGTGAAGGTAAATTTCATAAAACAGCGGCCACTTTAAAAGAAACAAAAGAAATTCAGCAAATGGCTCCAGAAGTCAAAAAAGACTATGTCGAAGCCATGAATAACTATATGTTTCATGAAGCCCTGAAACGAACCTGGGATCTTATACAGCGTTTGAACAAATATATAGATGAAACAGCTCCATGGAAACTGGCAAAAGAACAGAATTTCGAACTACTCGACGAAGTTTTTTACACTATCGGTGAAGGCATAAGATTTGCTTCTCATCTGGTTGAGCCTTTCATGCCCCACATTGCCCCTCAGTTTCTTGAACAAATCGGTTGCTCAGAAGGCTTCTTAAGTTTACCTGAACTTGAATGGGGTCAGCTTAAAGATCAAAGCCAATGCAGCAAACCCACCCCACTCTTTCCAAGACTTGAAACCGAACGTATCTCCAAACTTAAAAAAGGAATCAAGGGTTCAGGCAAAAAGCAGGAAAACCAGGGCAATAAAGCCAAAGCTGCAAGTGCAGAGTCAGATGGAATAATTAAATTTGATGATTTCATGAAAACAGAGCTGTGCATAGCAGAAATTAAAACTGCCGAAAAGGTTGAAAATGCAGACCGATTACTTAAACTGACTGTTTCGATCGGCGACGAAACTAGAAGCCTGGTGGCAGGAATTGCAGCCTTTTATAACTGTGAAGAGCTCATAGGCAAGCAGGTTGTAATGGTTAAAAACTTAAAACCTGCAAAAATCAGAGGTGTTGTTTCTCACGGTATGATCCTGGCTGCTCAAACCGAAGATGGTGGCCTGGCTCTAATAACTCCCGATAAAATTGCAAAAACCGGAATAAGAGTTAAGTAATGACTAAAAGCTTTCTTATTGATGTTCATGCTCACCTGCAGGATGAGAAATTCGCAGATGAGCATGATCTTATAATAAAAAACGCATTACAAGCAGATGTCTGCAAAATTATAAATGCAGGCACCTGCCTTGAAACCTCACAACAGGCAATAAATCTGGCCGATAAATATGAATGCTGTTATGCAGCCGCAGGAATCCACCCCCACGATTCGGAGACCTATGCGGGGGAGCCAACTATAGCAAAGCTCAAAAAGATGCTGCAACACCCCAGAGTTGTTGCTCTTGGCGAAATAGGCCTTGATTTTTATTATGACTTTTCATCGCCGGAAAAACAAAAAGAAACCTTTTCTGCTTTATGGCAACTTGCTACAGAAATGAAAGTTCCTGTGGTAGTTCATTTAAGAGAAGCTTTTGAGACATTCTTCGACATCATAAAAGAATTGCCTTGTCCGCCGAAAGTTCTTCTTCATTGTTTTTCAGGTGATGTCGGAATCGCCGGCAAAGCTGCAGATATGGGTTTTCACTTTTCTATTGGCGGAATTTTAACCTTTCCAAACTCAGATATTACCAGAGATGTTTTTACATTTCTTCCCGATGATTTAATTCATCTGGAAAGCGACTGCCCCTATCTGGCTCCGAAACCTAAAAGGGGAAAACGTAACGAACCTGCATACATTAAGCATACTTTTGAATTTCTCTGCCAGCTCAGACGAACCGAACCGGAACAATTAAAATCTAAACTGCAGAAGAATGCTCAGAATCTCTTTGGATCTGCCTTAACTTAATTTCTATGGAAACACAAAAACTCAGCTTTAACAGGACAACAACCAGTGAAATTTTACTGGGCAACGATATTTTTAAAGAAATTGCCGCAAGGGTACATAGATCGAGAACGGCCAAAAAGTGTGCCGTAATTACCAATGAAGTTGTTGCAAAATGGTATTTAAAACCTCTTTTGCTACAATTGCGTGACAGGGGCTTTCAGGCTAATGAAATTATTATTGCAGATGGTGAAAAGTATAAAAATCTTGAAACCGTTACCCAGATTCTCAACCGTTTATGTGAGCTCGAAATAGACCGGGACTGTCCGGTTATTGCCCTTGGTGGCGGGGTCACCTGTGATATAACAGCCTTTGCGGCATCGATCTACAAAAGGGGCGTTCCCCTGATTTTAATACCCACAACTCTTATGGCAATGGTTGATGCCTGCGTGGGTGGTAAAACCGGTGTAAATCTCGAACAGGGCAAAAACCTTATCGGAACTTTTTATCAGCCAATGCTGACAGCAATCGATGTTGCGGTTTTAAAAACCTTGCCCTTAACCCAATTATCTTATGGTCTGGTAGAGGCACTTAAACATGGCGCAATTGCCGATGCCGCCTATTTTAGATTTATTGCCAAGAACTGTGCAGCAATCAAAGCCTGTGACCTCAGCCTCATGCAAAGACTTATAAGAAGATCGATTCACATAAAAAAATCCATAGTGCTTGAAGATGAACTCGATAAGGGAATACGAAATCAACTTAATTATGGGCACAGTTTTGGGCATGCACTCGAATCTGCGGGAAATTACATAAGACTTCATCATGGCGAAGCGGTTGGCCTTGGAATGCTGATGGCCCTCAATGGTGCAGCCCAGAGCAGAATTCTCAAAGAAGACTATCGTCAGGCATTTGTTTCTATTCTAAAAGAATTTAATCTACCGGTAAAAATTCCGGGTGAATTAGATAAAAATGAAATTCTACATACTTTGTGTCAGGATAAGAAAAAAGACCAGGAAGGCTTTAAATTTATATTTCCGGTAAAAATCGGTGAGGTAACTGAATTTAAAGTTCCTGAAAATAAAATTACCGATTTTCTTAAGACCTTATTGAAAAAAATATAAACTTTTCAAAGGATGGCAAAATGAATCCAACTACGACTCTTTCTCATCGTTTTTCTCCCAATGCGCAAAAAGTTCTGGCTAAAAGGTATTTAACCCGCGGCCCTGACGGCAAACCAACCGAAACAATTGAAGGGCTTTTTCGCCGGGTTGCAAAACATATAGCAGCAGCTGAAAATAATTATCACAAATCAAGCATAGATGCCGAAGAGCTTGAAGAAAAATTTTTCAAGATTATGACCGATCTCGATTTTTTGCCTAACAGCCCCACACTCATGAATGCTGGCAAAGAACTCGGCCAACTTTCCGCCTGTTTTGTTCTTCCGGTAGAAGACTCTATGGAAGGCATTTTTGATGCGGTAAAAAATGCAGCACTTATACACAAATCAGGTGGAGGTACGGGGTTTAGTTTTTCACGTCTACGACCTGCCAACGATATTGTTTCTTCTACCTCAGGCGTAAGTTCAGGCCCTATATCTTTCATGAAAGTTTTCAATACTGCCACCGAAACCATTAAGCAGGGTGGAACCAGGCGTGGCGCCAACATGGGAATACTAAGAATCGATCACCCTGATATTCTTGAGTTTATAACCGCCAAAGAAAAGAACTCCGACCTTACCAATTTCAATATTTCAGTTGCGGTAACAGATAAATTTATGGAAGCCCTCGATCGCGACGGAGAATATAATTTAATCAACCCTCGCACAGGCGAAACCGTGCGTTCTTTAAAGGCTACAAAAGTTTTTCACATGATAGTAGAAAGATCATGGAGGAATGGCGAACCCGGAATAGTTTTTATTGACCGAATCAATCGTCATCAACCTACTCCCGGCCTTGGCGAAATAGAATCGACAAATCCCTGCGGCGAACAGCCTTTACTGCCTTTTGAATCATGTAATCTGGGTTCTATTAATTTAGCCCGTTTTGTAAAACAAAAAGATGAGAAAATCTCGGTAGATTACAAAAGATTGCGTGAAATTATAGGCTATTCGGTACGCTTTCTCGATAACGTAATAGATCAGAATAAATACCCTATACCTGAAATTGACAAAACCACGAAATCAAATCGCAAAATTGGTCTCGGCGTTATGGGTTGGGCTGATATGCTCATAAAACTCGGCATTCCCTACGACTCTGAGCGTGCATTGGAACTTGCAGACAAAGTAATGGGATTCGTAAAGCGTGAAGCCTGGACGGCATCGCAAAATCTGGCTAAAGAAAGGGGCACGTTTCCCAATATAGACAAGTCCGTCTTTGCCGAAAAAAATATGGCACCTTTAAGAAATGCCACCGTAACAACAATTGCCCCGACAGGAACCATAAGTTTGATTGCCGGTTGTTCGAGTGGAATAGAGCCTCTTTTTGCCGTTGCTTATGAAAAACATGTAATGGAAAATGAAAAGCTCATAGAGGTGCATCAGGATTTTGTAAAAATCGCCCGTGAGCAAGGCTTTTATTCGGATGAACTTTTAGAAAAACTGGCACATGGTGATAATCTTCAGGATATTCCTGAGGTTCCTGATGAAGTTGCCCGAAATTTTGTTACCAGTCATAACATTACTCCTGAATGGCATATAAGAGCACAGGCAGCCTTTCAAAAACATACCGATAATGCAGTCAGCAAAACTGTGAATTTTCCTTTCGAGGCCACAAAAAAAGATGTTGAAACTGTTTTCAAAATGGCACACACCCTTGGGTGCAAAGGTGTAACCGTTTATCGTGACGGCTCGCGAGAAGAGCAGGTTTTGAACCTTGGCAAAAACAAAAAAGGCGAAAACCTGAGCAAAACCATGGCTACTCCGCGACCAAGGCCCGAGCGAACAATAGGTGCTACCGAAAAGGTCAAGATTGGTTGTGGCAGCTTGTATGTAACTGTAAATTCAGATGAAAACGGAATCTGTGAAATATTTACCAGTCTTGGTCGTGGTGGCGGGTGCCCATCTCAATCGGAAGCTGCAGCAAGACTTGCATCTATGGCATTGAGAGCCGGGGTTGATGTTCAAGAAATTATTGACCAGCTAAAAGGCATAAGATGCATGTCGACAATAAAAAAAGCTGCAATGTCAGGCGGAATAAAAGTGTTGTCATGCCCCGATGCCATTGGCAAAGCCATAGAACAATACCACCTCTCGGCAAAAGATACTTTTAAAAAGTCTGCCGCCAGCGCAAAATCTTCCAAAGAAAAGCCCGATCTTTTGATGGACAATACAACTCCCGGTTCCAGCTGCCCGGAATGCAATGAACCGCTGGAACATGAAGGCGGTTGTGTTATCTGCCGAAGCTGTGGTTTTTCAAGATGCGGATAAAAGAGCCCTAAAACGGTAGCAAAAAAGTTCCTCTCTGTCTTGACACTTCCCCGTACACTCAGTAGAATTGTTAGTATAAAGTTAGTATAATGGATTAGTTAGCTAATGTTTTAGCGCGACAAGGAGTATAAGAGTATGAATAGCAGAACCGCGCGCCTTGGACTTGTAGCACTTGCCTTTCTTTTAATTTGTGTTACTCTCCCGGCAGCAGACCCAGTGATGCAGGTAACCTTCCTCGATGTAGAGCAGGGGGATTGTACCATTATCCGCACCGCAGAAAAAACCATCATGATTGATGCCGGCGATGATAACGACGATGCAGCCAAGAAGTATATTATCCCCTATCTTAAAAGAGAAGGAATAAGCCATATCGATACGGCGATAATAACTCACCCTCACCGAGACCACTTTGGTGGTTTTATCGAGCTTTTAACAAACGTCACTTTCGATCAATTCTATTATTCGACCGACAATGACGCCTCAGCAGAAGATGGAACCAAAGCAGGTGCAGGTAGTACTTATCAAACCATGCTAAACCTGATCAAAGAAAAAGAGATTCCTTATGTTAAAGCAAAACCCGGTGACAAGCTTGATTTCGGCAAAGGAATAAAAGCAGAAGTTCTTTTCTGTGCTGAAGGTGCAAAATCAAGTTCTGATGTTTTTAAAACAAATCAAAATGAAAATTCTATTATTTTAAAAGTTACTGCCGACAAAATTTCTTATTTATTTCCCGGTGATGCGGAAAAGAATGCAGAGCAGGCAGTGATAGATGCTCACAGTCGCAAGCTTAAATCTACAGTATTGAAAAGCGGCCACCACGGCAGTAGAACTTCCTCTACTCATGCATTTCTTGACCTGGTTGAACCTGAATATGCGACCATAAGCGTAGGCGAAGGCAACTCATTCGGGCATCCGAACCAGGAAATACTTGATCGCTATGAATACCTTAACATAAAATCCTTTAGAACAGATAAAGACGGCACCATCGAAAGTTTTACCGATGGAAAAACAATAGAATTTGTTACAAAACACAGCCCTCTTGAGTTTGCTAAAGATCCTGAAATTATTTCTTTAACTTCTAATTCAGCCACTATTCAATGGTCTACTAATAGAGCCGGAACAACTGCTATTGAATATGGCACCACCAGCTATAGCGAAAGTAAAAATAACAAACACGAAGTTAAAGTTCATACCGTAACTCTTACCGGTCTTAAACCAGAGACTACTTATAAATTTAAAGCTATAAGCCGAGATCCCCGCGAAACCTCCAAGGATATTTCCATCAAGGGAACGGTTACTACGCCTAAGGGGTCAGGCGAGCCGTTACCTGAAATTCAGAGTTTCGCAACTAATTACGAAAAGATTTATATGAAGCATCCTTTCAAAGTATTGCTTCCTGTCTTTAACCCCTCTGAAAAAACGGCAAAAGGCTTCAAAATTGAATTATATCATTCAGCGATGAGTCCTAAAAATTTAATCGATAAAGTCGAATTTTCTTCACTACCGGCAGACTCAGCTGTTGAAGCGGTAATCGCAACCGAAATGACCTGGCTTGGTGATGTTGAGCTTATAGCCATTCTCAAGAAAGGCGATACAATTGTAGATACAGCTTCTTTAAACATCAAAGTTAACTCCAAGCTTTTCATGGTTGATACATCGCACGGCAATGTTGATTATTACAAAGGCAAATTTGCCGGAATGAAAATGGATCTTTATAACGAAGATGGTTTCCAGATGAAGAGTATCTACAAAGGCATAACTTATAATAAAATTAAAGATGCTTTTGTAGTTTGTATCCCTCATCCGGAGAAAGACTTTACCAGAGACGAGCTCGCAGCATTAAAGCGTTACAGCAATTCCGGCGGTTCGATTCTCATGTTTTGCAAAGCAGATTATCGTAATTTATCCAATCCGGATATGTTAAACGATGTGCTTGAAGTTGTAGGCAGTAAAATCAGGTTTAACGACGACCAGATGTGTGACCCCAGCGATAACACAGGGCCACCCTGGAGATTTTTCGTCAGTGAATTCCCAACTCCTGCTATTACCGGCAATGGAATTAAAAAACTTCTTACCAAAAGCGCATGCAGCCTGGTAAACAGTGATTATAAAGCTTTGAAACCATCAAGCGGCGTTAAGCTTATTGCCGTCGGAGACGACGACGTTTATAACGCCGACGTTGATGAAATGAACGATGGTTATATTTATGCAAGCGGTAGCTCTATTATACCGCTTGCGGCAACAGAAGATCTTGACTCAGGCAGAGTAGCCTGTATCGGTGACCAGCTTTATATGGATGTTTATTATAACAATCCTTCTGACCTTGACACCATAGAATTTAATCGAAATATCACCAAATGGCTCAGCCTTTCAAAAGAAAAGAGCTTGAAAGAACTGTTGGATATCGTTGCTTCTATTGATGAAATTGATGATTATGAAATCAAAGCAGAGCGATTTGAAAACCTTTCAGGCAAGTTACTTAGAAAGATTAGAACTAAGGTTGAAAATGATCCTGAACAGATAGATATTATACGCGCCTTGATCGCTCAACATAACAGTGAGTCGATAGAGCGTATCGATATCATGTTTAATCAGATGATTAATTTTGACCGCATGCATAATTTTAATAACTGATTAAAATATAAAATATAGTCACAAGATAAACCCGACTGTCTCATAAAGAGACAGTCGGGTTTTCTTATAAAGTTAAAGAGAACCTGATGTGTTTTCACACTTATCAAATCATTTACAGAAATTATCCATTTGTTTGTAGAAACCGTTTCAAGACATTTAGATTGCTTTACTTCGACCGGCTCAAAAAATACTTTTTTATCTATTCCTTATCGGAGTCAGCTTTTTCGACGTCCTCAGGTTCTTTTTCTTTGCTTTTTTTAGCAGCTTTTGCCTTTTGTTTGGCTGTATCCTTTTCTTTCTTCTTGCGCTTTGCTTTTGTCGAAGGCTTTTCATTCTCAGGCTTTTCTATTTCTTCTTCTTCTTCTTCTTCTTCTTCTTCATTTTCTACTGTTTCAGCATCTTCGATATCTTCTATTTCTTCTTCGGGTTCTTCTTCAACTAATTCATGAGTTT